>VGFC01000035.1 GCA_016869045.1 Armatimonadota bacterium | reverse complement strand
CGCCCACCAAGGCGGGCCCGGAGGCCGGCGTCGCGCCCTGACGCAACGCCAAGGCACATTCCCCGCCACGCAGCCGGCCCCCTTTGCCTCCGGCTGGAAGAACGCCGGGCACGTCCCTTCCGGCAGACGTGCCCGGCCATGTCGTGCGTGGCTGGGGCAAGCTACTCGACCTTGAACGAACCAACCCCGTGGCCCTGAGAGATGACCTCGCCCTTCGCGTTGTAGGCCCAAACCAGCCAGTGGTACGAGGCGGTCGGGTCAAGCTGGAGGTACTTGCGGAGCGACTCGGAGTAGACCTTGCCCTTGGTCGGGTCGTAGCGGACGTACGTGGTGTCGGTTGGATCGGATGCCCAGAAGACTGCGCTCCCCTTGGCCAAGTTGACAGCAAGGCTGACCCGGTAGCGCGCGGCGCTGGGGTAGGCTTTCCAGCAGAACACGAGTTCCTCTTGCCGCACGACCGCGTTCATCGCCGGCCTCAAGACCTGCATCGCGGGCACGAAGCGGATGGCGGGGAGGTGGGTCGTCTGCCCGGCCCGCACCTCCACGTTCAGCGATGTGTTGATCCAGGTGTACGTGCTGGACAGGATGCCGAAACGCTGGTCCAGTCGCGCCCCGAGATCATCTGGCATCAGCCCGTCGAGGCTGTACGCCTCCACCCGAAGCTGGTACGTGGCCGGCTTGAGGGTATCGAGACGGACGTGTCCGCGTTCATCCATCGCGACCTGCCAACGCGCATATTCGCCGATGTCGAAGCCCTCGGCCCTCTCCACTAGTGACACGGGCACAGACATGGGGCCCGGCAGAGGTTCGTCGTCCACCTGGAGGTCGAACTCAACGCGCCCTGCATCGTCACCCGCGGCGAAGTAGGGGTGGGGTGGCCGGTCGGCAGTCTCCCGGGCTGCCTCCTCGGCCAGCGCGCGCGTCCAGCCGGGCAGGTCGGGCAGCCGAATGTCGGCGATCACGAAGGACACTCGGTCGGAGGGGTCGGCCTTGTCGTGGGTGCGAAGGACGATTGCCGTCGGGGGCGCGTTCGTGGACCACCACACGGGGCCGGCGCTGCGGCCATACGAGAAACCGGGGCCCATCTGTGGCACGCGACGGCCATCGGCGCATGCCAGGGCAAAAACCCCGTCCGGCAGGGTCTGCAGTCTCGGTGCGGTGAGTTCCAGGGGCGGGTACGGGCGGTAGGACGTTACCACCCCTCCGCCGCCCGGCGAGTTGGGGATGGCGCGGGGTCCGCCGATCCTGATCCCGTAGGCCTCGATCTCGGTGGGTCCGCCCGCGACGGGCAGCGTGATCTCCACGGGTTCACACTTCCGCCAGAGCAGCAGGCTCCCGCTGAGAGACAGGGACGTAGCCTCGGGGGACGGGAAGGCCCAGTCCAGCTTCGTGCGGATGAGAGTAGGGTCGGGGAGGTGCATGTCGTTGCGCGCGGGTGCAAGATAGGGCCGAATCCGGCCGAGGGCATCTTCGGTCCGGGGTGGGACGGCTCGGCCCGCGTCGTCAACAAGGCGAAGGTCGCCATCGAGCGTGAACAGCCGGGCGGCAGCGTCGGTCTCCGGGGCGTCGATCTCCAGTTCCATGGTCATCCGGGGGTCGGGCGGAGACTGCACCGGCGACCGGTCTTCGAAGTCCTGCTTGGCCAGGGAGAACACGACCGAACGAACGCGAATCCGGTAGCCCCGGACCTCGGTCTGAGGCACCTCCCTTCCCTCCAGCGGTCGTGGGACACAGCAGAAGTAGCTGCCCCAGTCGGGGACGAAGGCCCGGCCCGTCTGGCTCCCGATCTCCTCCAACGCCCTCTTGAGAGGCATGTCCTGAACCGACAGAGTCACTAGCGGTCCCCGGTCGGGAGTACGTTGCAGGCCGCCCGGTTGCGCGAGAGGCGGGGGCCCACCGGTGAACCGGAACTCGAACCCCGTCTGGACGCGAAGCTCGTTCAGCACATCGAGCAAGGGCATGGCCGTCACATCCAGCGTAACGCGCTGGGGCCAGGCCGTCAGGCACGAGGCCACGAGAAGTGCGAGCGCCGCGGGAATCGCCTTGGTTGTCATCAGGTCCATCCTCCCGCGTCCCATTCGCGCAGGGACGTGCCGCGCGTGGGGGCGCTGGTGTCAGGGGTGACGGTCTCCGGCTGCGGCATGGCTGGAGGCAGGTCGGGCTGGACCGGAGCTGGCTCGCAGAGCGCCCCGAACTGCTCGCCCGTCTGCGGATCGTGCACGGCCACGGCCCAGCCCCCGGTCTCGTCTCCCTCCACTCGCAGCGCGACGGCGAACACCGGCTGTGGGGGAGCCGACCGGTCCGGCTCGGGGTCCGGGTCAGGGAGCGGCAGCTCACCCGCCTCCCTAACGGTGGGCCCAGACATAACGACGGGA
This sequence comes from Armatimonadota bacterium, assembly GCA_016869045.1. GTDB lineage: Bacteria > Armatimonadota > Zipacnadia > Zipacnadales > VGFC01 > VGFC01. The sequence continues at coordinate 29,340 of VGFC01000035.1, read as the reverse complement.
TGGGTGGGCCGCCGATTGGCGTGGTGTACCCGGCGTGGAGCAGCAGGGGAAGAGGCGGCCGCCACTCGTGTGGCCGGGAGCGTCTCGCCCCTGTGTTCGGATACCTGTGCGGGCTCAGGAGGTCGCGCCAGAGACTGTCGGGCGCCAGCAGGCGCGGGAGGTAAGCTCGCGGCCTTCACGACCCCCGGGGTGGGCGCGGCGGCCCACGGGACCCACAAGGCGAGAGCGACGGCCGCGCTGCCCGCCACGGCAGCCGCCCCGGCCCAGGGCCACCAGGGGCGCGTGGTCACCCCCTGGCGCGCGGCGAGTTCGCCCCGCACCAACGCCACGGCCCGCGAGGCGTCTGCGGGCACCCGCGGGTACCGGGCGAGAGCGCCCTCGGCCCACTCCTGGTCGTCCGCAACCCGGCGACAGGCCGCGCACGCTGCCAGGTGAGCGCCCATGCGCGCGGCGTCCTCCGAGGGAAGGGCTCCCGTACGACACGCAAGCAACTCCGCTGCCCGGCGGCACTCGGCTCCCATCAGCTGTCCTCCTCCGAGAGGAGTCGCCGCAGGCGTGCTCTTCCCCGACACGCCGCGGTTCTGGCGGCGCCCGGCGAGCAGCCCAACACCTGCGCGATCGCCTCGTAGCTGCACTGGACGTAATGGAACAGCACCACGGCCGCCCGCTCTCGCTCTGGCAGCTGCCGCATCCCCCGCACCAGCGCCCCCACGGCCTCGCGGCGCTCCGCCTCCTCGGCTGGCCCACTGCCCCCGGGCAGAAGGTCTGCGTCCTCCAGTTCGACGAGGGGCGACCGCCGCTCCCGCCGCAGCAGCGCCTGGCACCGTCGGCGGGCGATGCAGTAGAGCCACGGCCGGAAGGGCGAGCCGGGCCGGTAGCGCCGGCGCTGCTCGTACACGGTCACGAAGACGTGCTGGGCGACGTCGGCGGCCAAGTCGCGGCGCCCGGTCATGCGCGCGGCGAAGTTCACCACAGTGCCATAGTGTCGGGCCACGAGCGCGTCGAACGAGGCTCCGCAGCCCCCCTGGACGCGGGCCATCACCGCCTCGTCGGGAAGCGCCGCGACTGCGCCAGCAGGCACCCGGCGCGTGCCAGGCCCAACGCGACGGGCTATGCTCCAGGCCCTGAGTCTCGGGGCAGTTAGCGCCTCCGCCGGGCTCGCCTGACCCATAACGCCCTCCCTCACCCCTGTATTGTCTCGTCGCGCCCCGTTGTTACACGCAACCACGCGAACCCGTCGCGGGCCGAGGTGTTCTGTATTACGACTTCCGTCCCCCGATCTCCTACCGGGAGCCCGTACGATGCAGCGTCTTCGCCGAGCCCTCGTCCGTACCTGTCTCCCCATCCCGCTGCTCGCCTGGGTCGCGGTTGCCCCCTCGATGGCGCAAGACTGGCTCGCCTTCAGCTCGCTGCGCAGCGGGGACCGTGACATCTGGATCGTCCAGGCGGACGGCTCCGGTCTGCGCAATGTGACGAACAACCCCGCCTTCGATGACAAGCCCTGCTGGTCGCCGGATGGGAAGCGGATCGCCTTCGTCAGCGACCGCACGGGCAATGACGAGGTCTTCGTCATGCCAATCGAGGGCGGCGCGGCGAAGAACATCAGCAACAGCCCGGGGACCGACGGGGACCCGGCGTGGTCGCCCGATGGGCGGCTGATCGTGTTCACCAGCGACCGCACGGGCAACGCGGACCTGTTCGTTGTCTCTCCCGAGGGCGGCACGCCGGTGAACGTCACCACGCATCCCGAATGGGATGGCCCCGGCAACTGGTGTCCGATCGCCCCCTGGATCACGTTCGTATCGAACCGCATGGGCAACCAGGACATCCTCGTGGTCGCTCCCGACGGCACCCAGCTCCGCCAGCTGACAGGTCACCAGGCGTACGACTCAGACCCCGTCTGGTCGTCCGACGGGCGCTACGTCGCCTTCTACAGCCACCGCGAGGGGAACGTGGATGTGTTCCTCATGGACATGCAGACAGGGGCGCAAACGAACGCCAGCCTCGACAAGGACTGGGACGCTGACCCCACCTTCTCCCCCGACGGCCGCTGGCTCGCCTTCGCCTCGCACCGTGCGGGCAACAACGAGGTCTTCGCGACCGTCATCGGCAGCGGGCAATTCGTGAACCTGACGAACAACCCCGGCGACGATCGCCAGCCGGTCTGGTCGCCCTCAGGCCAGTACATCGCCTTCACCAGCAACCGCAACGCCGGCGACTACGACATCCTCGTCATGCAGGCCGACGGCAGCAACCCCGTCAGCGTCTCGAACGCCAAGGGCGAAGACCGCGGGCACGTCTGGCGGCCGCGGTAGCGGCAGGTTCGCGCCCGACCTCGGCGAAGTACCTCCTCAGCCACCTCACCTCGGGAGTTCCGTCATGCCCATCGAGAACGACTTCTCGCGCGTCCGCACCTGCCTGATGCTGGAGGGCAAGCCCGATCGCGTGCCGCTCTGCGAGCTACACGTGGACCGGGAAGTGAAGGAGGCCTTCCTGGGCCGACCGATCCTGAGCCCGCAGGACGAGGTGGACTTCTGGGTCGCCGCGGGCTACGACTTCGTCCCCCTGTCGGCGGGCTTGTTGGAGGTCGGTGGCGTGCTGTCCGGCGAGGCCACGAAGCGCAAGAGACACGAGTACACGGCTTATGGTGACGGCCAGCGCGAGGTGACGTGGGCGGCCGAGGGCGAGGGGGTGATCGTAACCCGGGAGCAGTTCGAGGCCTTCCCGTGGCCCAAGCCGGATGACCCGGACCTCTCGCACATCGAGGCCGTGGCTGCCCTGCTCCCCGAGCGCATGCGGATCATCGTCATCATCGGCAAGGTGCTCACCGCCACCTGGATGCTCATGGGTTGGGAGGGCTTCGGGCTGGCCTCGCGGTTCCAGCCGGACCTGCTGGCCGATGTGTTCGCGCGGGTCGCCGAAGTGCAGTTCCGCACCTTCGAGCGCGCGCTTGAGCTGCCCAAGGTGGGCGCCCTGTGGATGAGCGATGACATGGCGTACGGCACCGGGCTGCTCTGCTCGCCCGCGATTCTGCGCGAGCACGTCTTCCCGGTCTACCGGAGAATGGGGGAGATCTGCAGCGAGCGTGGCCTGCCCTTCGCGCTGCACTCCGACGGCGACCTGACGCCCATCCTACCGGACATCGTCGGCTGCGGCTTCCGCGCCGTGCACCCCATCGAGCCCCAGGCGATGGATGCGCTGAAGGTGAAGGCGGAGTGGGGCGACCGCCTCTGCCTGCTGGGCAACATCGACGTGGACCTCCTCGCTCGCGGCACGCCGGAGCAGGTGGCCGCCGCGGTCCGCCGCAACATCGACCTCCTCGGCCGCGATGGTGGCTACTGCGTCGGGTCGGCCAACTCCGTCACCTACTATGTGCCCCTGCGCAACTTCGTTGCCCTGATTGAGACCGGGCTGAGCTACGGTAGGCTGGGGTAGGTTCACCGGTGCCTCCGGGCCACCGGGAGGACCTTGCGTTTCGGCTTGCCCTCTGATATACTATTGGCAATAGTAGGACGAACGGAGGGCACCGAGATGAGGAGGCAGGGGCTGCTGTTCAGTCTGCTTCTCGCTGCATGTGGCTCGCTCGTGGGATGTAGCTCCAACGACGGCGGACCTCCCCGCGTGATCGGGAAGGGGCCCACCTCCCTGACCTTCGTCAACAGGGGCGGCGACGACGTCGACGTGCGGGTGACGTGGGCAAGAGGCGACGGAGGACTGCGGACGAAGTCGTTCGACCTGCAACACGGGGGTACCGTGGAGTTGAGGCTCGTGGAGCGCGTGGAGTACGAGGTCGCGCTGGACGCTGAGTGCAGCTGCCCGGCCGCACCGTCTACACCCGCGGTCCCGCAGCATGACGTAGTCGTGGTCGGCGGAGACTGACCCGCCGCGTTACGGCACCCGCAGCGTGCCGGCGCGTTGGCCATCGATGACCGTGACGAGGCGCGCGTCCGCGTCCCACTCGACCTTCGCTCCGAGGGCCTCGCTTACGAACCGCAGCGGCACGTACGTCCGCCCGCCCGTCTCCATCGGCGGCGCCTCAAGACTGACGGACGCCCCATCGACGAGGGCAGTGGTACTACCGATCCGCAGGCGCACACTGTGAGGGTCCTTAGTCGCCGAAATCGCGTGGCTCGCCGCGTCGTAGTCGACTTCCGCGCCCAACCACTCGAAGATCGCCCGCAGGGGCACCAGTGTGCTGCCGTTACGCAGGATGGGCGGCGCGTCCGAAGGGATCTCGCCGCCCGCGCCAACCGTCGGGCCAGCCGCGCCGACAGGCTTCCATCCCAACAAGACGAGGGGTTGCGCGTTGTCCTGGGCGAAGGTGAACCTGCAGTTGAGCCTCGCGCCCGCCCCAAGCGCCTTCGCGAATCCCTGCGCGTCGCCCCCCTCCGCCAGGGCAAATTGCTTCTCGCCGCAGATGTAGAAGGTCCCGTTGGGCGCGGGCACAACGCGCGCGGCGGTCAGGGGAATCTCGAACGCGTACGAGGGGCGCGCATCACGTTCGTTCAGCACCTTCACCAGCCGCAGCTTCGTGCTGCCGTTGCTCGTCGGCTCTTCCACGACGCTGAGCTTGTAGCGGAAGCCCCACCGGAACACGAACCCCTCGATGCCCCGGTCGAGAGGCTTCCACTGCGTCTCGGACTCGTCCGCCACCAGGAAGCACAGACCGGGGAACACCCCCGTGACAGGCACCTTGTGCGGGGCGACTACGATGGTCTTCTCTTGTGCATGGGCGCCGACGGCGAGTACTCCCGCCAGCAGTGCTGCGACGACTGCGTGGTTCAGGCGAGGGGCTGAGTGCATTGGTGTCGTGATCCTCCGGCCGGTTCCTTCGCCCGCATTCGGCGAAGTCCTCTCCGGGACACAACGCCCGAAGCCCTGCCAGAGGCTGCCCGGACACACGTGGAGGACGCGCCTGGCGTGGGACGGAACCTGGGTCCGACCCACAGTTCACCGGAGGCCGCGTCGCATGTCCTCGCTCGCCCTGCAGACCGCCCGTGATGTCCTCAGGTTCGACGCCGCGACCGGGCGCCTTCTGTCACTCCGCCCTCGCGGTTCGCCCGAGACTGAGCTGCTGGTCTCCTCGCCGGACGATCCGGCCTTCGTCCTGCAGTACCTCGACTCGTCGGGCACGTACTGCGTCCTCGACTCGCGCGATGCCCGAGCCGTGACCGTCGCGCCCGCGGATCGGGCGGTCACCTTCGCGTTCACGCAGGTCGGCGGCCTCGAGCTCGACGTCACGCTCACGGTTCGGACCGACCCGGCCGATCGCTTCAGCCGCTGGTCGGCGACGGTACGGAACGGCTGCGGGCTGCGAATCGTGGACTTGCAGTTCCCCTTCGTCGTGGTGCCGTGCGTGCCGGAGGGCGCCGTGCTCCTGCCCGCGGGCTTCGGCGAACTGCATACGGGCGCGATGCAGGACTCCCTCCCGCTCGACCAGCCCTCGCACTGGCAACTCATCCCCGAGAACAGGAACTCCCCGCATTACCCGGGGCGCGTGTTCGCGCAGTTCGTCGCCTGGTACACGCCGCGCGCCGGTCTCTACCTCGCCTGCAACGACACCGAGGGGCATGTGAAGATGATCCGCGCCGCCCGCCGCGGCGAGGGGCTGCGGCTCGGCATCGCGCATGTGGGCGACTGGCCCGAGACCGGCGAGCGGACGTTGCCGTACGAGGTGGTGCTCGGGAGCTTCGAGGGCGACTGGTACGACGCGGCGGACCTGTATCGCGACTGGAGCCTGCGGCAGAAGTGGGCTGCGCCGCTGACGGAGCGGGATGACGTTCCGCAATGGCTCCTCGATTCGCCGCCGCACATCACGGTCCGCCTGCAAGGCTATGTGGACGCCGGGCCCGCGCCGCCCATCGAGGAGTTCCTGCCCTATCAGAAGATCACGCCGCTGTTGGCCGAGGTCTCCTCGCGCGTCGGGGCGCCCCTGGTCGCGGTGCTGATGTCCTGGGAGCGCGGCGGGCCGTGGGTCTACCCCGACTGCTTCCCGCCGGTCGGGGGCGACGAGTCGCTGGCAGCCTTCTGCCGTGACGCTCGCGAGCGCGGCTGGCGCGCCGGCTCCTTCTGCAACGGCACGCGTTGGGTGATGCAGCACCTGTACAACGGGTACGACGGCCGCGAGTACTTCGAGCGGCACGACGGCGCAGCCGGCGTCTGTCGCCAGGCCGACGGGGAACTGTGGGCCGAGTACTGGGACCAGTCCTGGCGCCCGAGCTACATCACCTGCATGGCTGCGGAGCCGACCAAGGACATCGCGCGGGACTTCGTCCGCAGGCTGATCGGGTGGGGGATGGACTCCATCCAGTTCTTCGACCAGAACTGCAATGCCGCCACGTTCCCCTGCTTCTCCGCGGACCACGGCCACCCGCCCGTGCCGGGACGGTGGATGACCCGGGCGATGGAGGAGATGATCGCGCTCTTCCGCGAGGCCGCGGCAGAAGCGGGCGAAGTCGCGGTCATCCAGTCCACCGAGAACCCCTGCAACGAGTACTGCCTCCCGCTCTTCCAGCAGAGCGACGTGCGCGTCAGCCCGCCAAGCAGCGGCCTCGCCAACTTCGTGCCCGTCTACCACTACCTGTTCCACGAGTGCACGATCCTGCACGGAATGATGAGCACCGGACCGGAACCGTACGCGCTACCGATCCGCAACGCGTGGAACGGCGTCTGGGGCGAGATCCCCGGGGCGGTGCTCACCGGCGACGGCACGCTGCTGAACCGCGAGACCTTCAACTGGGGGGACTGGGAGCCGAAGGTCGGCAGCAACGATGACGCGCTGGCGATGATCCGCTCCGTGACGCTCATGCGACGAGGACCCGGGCGGCCCTTCCTCGTCTACGGCCGCATGGCACGCCCAGCGGACGTGCGCTGCGAAGTCATCGAGTGGGAGCATGGCGGCCGCCGCGCGGTGCCGGCCATCGCCCACGCCGCCTGGCGGAGCCCCTCCGGCCGCCACGGTGTCATCCTCGCCAACTGGACGACGGAGACGCGGCAGGCCACCGTGATCGATCTGCGCCTGCCTGCTCGCGCAAGCATCCACGCCTGCGCCGACGCGAGCACCGTCACCGCGGCCTCGGTCGTCGAGGGGGCCGTGACCGTCAACCTGCCTCCGCTCAGCTGCGTGCTGCTCACCGACGACGCGACGGGCTGACACCCGCCGCCAGGGAGGGATCACCATGCGAACCGCCATCGCTCTCATCCTGGTTCTTGCCGCCATCCCCCTATGCGGCTGCCAACCCCGCTCGACCAAGATGGAACCAACGCCACCGATCAAGGCTGCAACGAAGGAAGCGCCGCCCGCACCTCTGCCGACGTACATCTGCGCTCGCGCGACCGGCGCCATCACGGTGGATGGCGTGGCCGACGAGGCGACGTGGAACGTCGCGGAGCTGACGGCCCGCTTCGTCCGGTGGAACGGCGAGCTTGCGGAGACCTCCACCGGCGCACGACTCCTGTGGGACGATGCGATGCTCTACGTGGCCTTCGAGTGCGTCGACCCCGACATCCAGGGCTCGATGAAGCAGCGCGATCAGAACCTGTGGGAGCAGAACGAGGTGGTGGAGCTCTTCGCCGATGCGGGCGCGGACCAGGGCTGCTACCTGGAGTTCGAGGTGAACCCGCTCAACACAGTCGTGGACCTCGTCATCCCGAAGGCGGGCGCGCCGGGGCCGATCGACGGCAAGAAGATGTGGAATGCCAAGGGGATGAAGACCGCGGTGGAGGTTACGGATCCCGGCACACCCGATGGCGAGTGGACCGTGGAGATCGCGATCCCATTCGTCTGCTTCCTCGACGCCCCCAACACGCCGCCCAAGCCGGGGGACGAGTGGCGCATCAACCTCTACCGCGTGGACGCTGTCAGCGATCAGGTCGAGTACCAGGCCTGGTCCCCCACGAACACTCCCGACCCGAGCTTCCATGTGCCGGAGCGTTTCGGGACACTGAGGTTCGAGGGTAAGGGCGAGGAAAGCGGAGGCAAGTCGTAGCTCAGCGAGCCATGTCGAGCATCAGCTGGTGAACCCTCGTCTCACCCACCAGTTCCGGGTGAAACGCGCCGCCGAGGAGGTTGCCCTGGCGCACGAGCACCGGCCGTTCGCCGAACTCCGCCAGGACCTCGCACTCGCCCCACACGCGCTCGATGACCGGGGCCCGGATGAACACGGCGCGCACGGGGTCGCCCTCGATCCCCCTCACCGATAGCGTCGTCTCGAAGCTATCCACCTGCCGGCCGTACGCATTCCGCGCGACCTGCGCATCAAGGAACCCGAGCCGGAACTGATCGCTGCCAACGATCTCCTTGGCGAGCAGGATGAGCCCCGCGCACGTCCCGAAGATCGGCTTGCCCTGCGTATGCAGCTCCTCGATCGCGGGTGTCAGCTCGAACCGCTCCATCAGCTTCCCGATGGTCGTGCTCTCGCCGCCGGGAATGACGAGGCCGTCGCACTCGCGCACCGCCGCCGCGGTCTTGACCGCCGCCGGCTCGCACTCGAGTCGCTGCAGCACCGCGAGGTGCTCCTCGACGTCCCCCTGCAGCGCCAGCACGCCGATCCTCGGCCTCATGCCTCTTGCCCTTCGCGGAAGCTCGCAAGCCGGTTCCGCAGTCGTCTCGCGGAACCGGCTTGCCTGCCGTTGCCGTTCTTCGAATCTTCTGGTCTTCGAATCTCCCCTCTTTCGTTGCCTCTGCCTCTGCCGCTACCACCCGCGCGTCGCCAGCCGCTCCTCCTCGGGCAACGTCCGCACGTCGATCCCGACCATCGCCGCGCCTTCGAGACCTCGGCAGGCCTTCGCGACCTCCGCCGGGTCCTCGTAGTAGGTCGTGGCATGGACGATGGCCTGGGCGCGCGCCGCGGGGTCCTCGGACTTGAAGATGCCCGAGCCGACGAACACCGCCTCCGCGCCCAGCTGCCTAACGAGCGCCGCGTCCGCCGGCGTGGCGATCCCGCCTGCGCTGAAGTTCGGCACGGGGAGCTTCCCGGTGTGGGCGATCTCCTTCACCAGCTCATACGGTGCGCCCATGTTCTTCGCTTCGGTCATCAGCTCGTCGTCGCGGAGCGTCGTGAGCTTCCGCAGGTGGCTCACGACCGCGCGGATGTGCCTCACCGCCTCGACAATGTTGCCGCTGCCGGCCTCGCCCTTGGTGCGGATCATCGCCGCGCCCTCGCCGATCCGCCGCAGGGCCTCCGCGAGGTTCGTGCACCCGCAGACGAAGGGCACCTTGAACGCGTGCTTGTCCACGTGGAACGACTCATCGGCGGGGGTCAGCACCTCGGACTCGTCGATGAAGTCCACGCCGATGGATTCGAGCACCTGCGCCTCGGCGAAGTGGCCGATGCGGCACTTGGCCATCACGGGGATCGTGACCGCCTCCATGATCCCCTCGATGACCTTCAGATCGGCCATCCGCGCGACGCCGCCCTCCTTGCGGATGTCGGCGGGCACGCGCTCCAAGGCCATCACCGACACCGCGCCGGCGTCCTCGGCGATCTTCGCCTGCTCGGCGTTGGTCACGTCCATGATCACGCCGTTGCGGAGCATCTCCGCCAGGCCGACCTTGTTCCGCCAGGTTGACTTGTCAACGGCTTGTTCGCACATCGCGTGCCTCCGCGGCGATGGGCCCTACGCGCCCTTCGCCTCGGTCTCGGGTCGGGCCCGGGTCACCTGCTCGTTTGGCAGCCCGGCCGCCTCACGTATGTCCGTGATGACGACCTCGATGTCCGCCAGATGGTCCGTTAGCGCGGACAGCTCCTCAGGACTCAGATACACCTCGACGGGGCGGCCCCCGATGTCGATCGTCGCGCGGACCTGGTGCAGTATCCCGGCGACCCGCCCAAGGTCGGTAAGCCACCGCCTGCCTCGGTTGATCCGGGCCGATGAGGTTTGGAGCGGGGCGATGCTGTCGACGGTCACGGTACCGGGCGGCAGGGCGATGTGAGATGCAACCTCCACCCCACGAAGCGGCTGTGGTGCCCCGCACAGTGTCACGATCAATGCCTCTGACAGCACAAGCGCCAACGCTGCTGCCGCCGCTGCCAGGACATACAGCCCCGCCTCGCCCCACCGCCCATAGCCCCCCTCTGGCCGCACGTACACCAGCCATGCGAGGGGAATGGCCACGATGAGGCCTACCACTGCGCGTATCAGCCACTTGACTGGCTCAGAGCGTTCCATCGTGCCTCCGTCACCCTCTGTGCCGTGCTGGGCACGACCAACACCCACGTCACGATACCCCCCATGACCGCGATGGCCCGGTGACCTGAGTAGGTACTCGTCTCCAGACCGGCGATCAGCACGAAGAAGACCACTGCAGCTACGAGCGTGGCGACGATGGGGCCGGTCGCGGCACCCCCTGTCCGGGCGTCTCCTGACCCGCGAGCTGCGCCCACGACCGTGATCGTCGAGATGCCCCAGATGCCGGTCGTCACCGCACACCAGGCCCACTCGTGAGCCTGGAACTCGAAGAGGCGCGGGCCGATCGCGAGCGCAGCCCCCTTGAGAACCAGCAAGCCCAGTGGGAGCAAGGTTCCGGGCCACATCTCCAGCGCTGCGAGGAGTGCGGCGACGGCCCCGTGGGTGCCAGGCGTCGAACTCCCCAACATGGCCCAGAACCTCCCGTACCCAATACGTTCGCTCTCGGCAGAGGCCTCTCCTGCCTCCCTCGCCGCTACTTGGTTTCCGCGCGGTTCTGGAGCTTCTCCCAGCGGGCGTCTACGTCGGCCTGGATCTGCGCGATGACCGCCTGGCCCGCTTCGCCCTTCAGCAGGTGCGCGAAGCGCCGCTGGTGCTTCAGGTACTCCTCGACCGGCTTCTTCTCTTTCGGGCGGTAGGTGATCTTATACTGCCCTTCGACGACTTCGTAAAGGGGCCAGGCGCACGTATCGGCGGCGGCCTCGCAGATCTCGATAGCCTTGCCGGGTTCCGTACCCCAGCCAAGCGGGCAGACGGAGAGGACGTTCAGGAAGGCTGGGCCGTCGGTCTGGAAGGCCTTCTCGGCCTTGCCCGTGAGGTCCCGCCAGCGGCCGGAGTTCGACTGGCCGACATACGGGACATCGTGAGCGACCATGATCTCGGTGAGGTCCTTGCGCGGCGTCAGCTTGCCGGGGACGACCTTCCCGGCGGGGCTGGTCGTCGTGTGGGCGCCCAGCGGCGTCGCGCTGGAGCGCTGGATGCCGGTGTTCATGTAGGCCTCGTTGTTGAGGCACACGTACACGAACCGGTGGCGACGCTCCATGGCGCCGGAAAGCGCCTGGAAGCCGATGTCGTACGTGCCGCCGTCGCCGCCGAAGGCGACGAAGTGCAGGTCCTCCTCGCACCGGCCCTGGCGCTTGAGCGACTTGTGCGCCGCCTCGAGGCCCGCCGCGGTGGCCGCGGCATTCTCGAAGGCCAGGTGCACCCACGGGATGTTCCAGGCCGTGTACGGGAAGATGCTCGAGGAGACCTCCAGACAGCCGGTGCAGCTCGCGGCGACGACCGGCTTGTCGGCGGCCATGAGGACCTGACGCACGATCGTCCCCTCACCGCAGCCCGGGCAGAGGCGGTGGCCGCCCAGAAACTGCTCCGGACGCGTGGATAGCTCTTTCAAGCTCGGCATGAGTCCGTTCCTCCTATTCCCGCAGGCCAAGGTACTTCGGCTGGGTATCGGCCTTCTGCGACGCGGCGACCGCCGCGAGGTCCTCGTAGACTTGCTCGATGTGCTCCGGCAGAATCTCGCGACCGCCCAGGCCGTACACGTAGGTCGCGACCGGCACCGTTGCCCCGCGCGCGTAGAGCGCTGACGTGACCTCCGAGTAGAGCGGCGCGCTCGCCGCGCCGAACGACATCGACCGGTCGAGCACGGCGACGGCCTTCTTGCCCGCGAGTTGGGCAGCCAGCTCATCGGCCGGGAAGGGCCGGAACGCCCGCAGCTTCAGGGCGCCCACGGCCTTCCCCGCCGCGCGCTGTGCGTCCACGATGTCCTTCACCGTGCCCGCGGTGGAGCCCAGCGAGACGATGGCCGTCTCCGCGTCATCGAGCATGTACGGCTCCATGAGGCCGTAGGGCCGACCGAAGGCCGCCTCGAAGCTCGCGCCGACCTCCTCGATGACCGCCGGCACGCCGGGATAGGCCTCGACCTGGGTGCGCTTGTGCTCGAAGTAGAAGTCCTGCAGGTCCAGGGGCCCGACCGTGTAGGGCTTCTTGACATCCAACAGCGGCCGATCGACGACGTACGGCCCGACCCAATCAGCCACCGCCGCGTCCTCCTCGACCTTCACCATCTCGACCGAGTGGCTGACCAGGAAGCCGTCGTAACACACCATGACCGGCAGCCGCACGCGCAGGTCCTCGCCGATGCGGACGGCCTGGAACATGGTGTCGTACGCTTCCTGCGCGTTCTCGCAGAAGAGCTGGATCCAGCCGCAGTCCCGCGCGCCCATCGAGTCGGAGTGGTCGCAGTGGATGTTGATGTTGCCGCTGAGCGCGCGGTTCACCAGCGCCAGCGTGATCGGCGTCCGCAGCGACGCCCCGATGTACAGCATCTCCCACATGAGCGCGAGGCCCTGTGAGGAGGTCGCGTTCATCACGCGGCCGCCCGACAGCGCGGCCGAGATGCACGCGGTCATCGCCGAGTGCTCGCTCTCCACCGCCACGAACTCGGTGTCCACCTTCCCGTCGGCCGCGAACTGCGAGAAGATCTGGACGACCTCGGTGGAGGGTGTGATGGGGTAGGCCGCGACGACGTCGGGGTTCACCTGACGCATCGCCTCGGCCACCGCCTGGTTGCCTTCTAACGCGATCTGCTCCGCCATTACGGTCCTCCCAAAACGCCTCGCCCTACGCCGGGGAGGCAGTGGCTGCTGCTAGTCCTGGATCTCGGTCTCGCGCACCATCTTGATGCAGTCCTTGGGGCAGACCTCGGCGCAGACCGCGCACCCCTTGCAGTGGTCCAGGTCGATCGGCTTGTCCTTCACCGACTGCTCCTCGCAGACAATGGCGCCGTCGGGGCAGTAGACCCAGCAGAAGAGGCAGTCGATGCAGCACTCGTTGTCGCGGATCGGGCGGAAGGTGCGCCAGCCGCCGGTCTTGTACGCCAGCGCGGTGCCGGCTTCTGGGATGATGCCGCCGCGCGCCAGGTCCTGCCACTTGGCGTCTCGAGGGTAGATCATGCCTCACGCACCTCCTCGTAGGCGCGCCCGATGGCGGCCAGATTCCCCTGCAGGACGGCCTCGGAGAGCTTGCCGGCCAGCTTCTCGTGCACGGCCCGCTTGGCGCCCTCGAGCGTCACCACGCCGGTGGTCTTCGCCAGCGCGCCCAGCATCGGCGTGTTGGGGATGTCGCGCTTGATCGTGTCGAGCGCGATGCCGGTGGCATCCACCGTCGCCACTCGCAGGTGCGGGTTGCTGAGTTGCTTGCGCACCTCATCGGGCGACATCGTCGTGTTCACGAGCACGATTGCGTCGTCCGCGGCGCCGCTCGCCACGTCCTCCGACCCGAGCAGCGTATCGTCCAGCACGATGACGATCTTCGGGTTCCGGACCGGGCAGCGCAGGCGGATCGGCGCGTCGCTGATCCGCACGAACGATCGCATCGGCGCGCCGCGCCGCTCTGCCCCGTACTCCGGGAACGCCTGGATCTGCCATCCGTCGGCCGCCGCGGCCTCGGCGAGGATGTACCCCGCCGTCTTTGCTCCCTGGCCGCCGCGGCCATGCCAACGCACTTCCGTGAGCTGCGGCATAGGCTGAACCTCCGTCCTTCAATACTCATGTAGGGGCGGACCCACGTGTCCGCCCTGTCCACGGTAAGGGGCGGACACGTGGGTCCGCCCCTACATGGCATGTGACGAGCTACGAGTCCCCGACCAGCGTCCTGCCCCGCAGCGCCCGCGCGAGCGTCAACCCGTCCGCGTAGTCCAGGTCCCCACCTACCGGTAGCCCGAGGGCTATTCGCGTCAGCTTCGGCGTCGCGCTCAGCTCGCCCGTGCGCGTCAGGTTCTCGATCAACCGGGCGATCTCCAGCGCGGTGGCGTCGCCTTCGACCGTCGGGCTGGTGGCGAGGATGACCTCGCGGACCTCGCCGTTGCGCAGCCGCTCCAGCAGCGCATCGAGGCTGATCTCATCATGCCCGACCCCCGAGATAGGGGAGAGGCGCCCGCCGAGAACGTGGTACAGCCCGTGATACTCCCCAGAGCGCTCCAGCGCCATTACGTCGCTGGCCTCCTCCACCACACACACGACCGTCGCGTCGCGGCGGGGATCGGCGCAGATCGGGCAGTGCTCTCCCTCGCTGTAGTTGAAGCACTGCGTGCAGGGGCGGATCGAGGCCTTCAGGTCGTGCAGCGCTCCGGCAAGCTCCTGCACTTCCGCGTCGTCGACCCGGAGCAGATGGAACGCCAGCCGCTGGGCGTTCTTGGGGCCGATTCCGGGTAGGCGCTCCAGGGCATTCAGCAGCCGCTGCAGCGGCCTCGCGTAACGCAGCATGGTGACTCAGGGCGTGTCCCCAAACCCGGAGGCCAGGCATTCCTGCCTGTCCGGACCGCGCCTTCCCGCGTCCCGGAGGACAGGCAGGAGTGCCTGTCCTCCTCCTGGTCTCAGGATCGGCTTTGAGAACGCTGGCGGGGGAACATCAGACGCCGTGGCGTCGCCGTCATGTTCCGAACGCGCTCAGGTCGATTCCCATCTGTTCGAGCATCGCAAACGGGCCGCTCGCCTTCAGCTTCTCCTGGCGCACCTGCGCCGCCCGTTGCGAAGCCAGTTCCATCACATTGCGCACCGCATCGGCGATCAGGGCCTCCAGCAATGCGACCTGATCCTCCTCCGCGGTGATGACGTTCGGGTCGAGCTTCACGTCAATCAGCTCGCCGAGACCGTTCGCCGTCACCCGCACCGCGCCTCCGCCGCTGGAGGCCTCGAGCTTCGTGTTCCGAAGCTCGCGTTGCGCCTCCTCCGCCGCCTCCACCAGGCTGCGCTGCAGGTTGCCCAACTGCGACATCGCCAGTTGTTCCAACGGGTTCCTCATCTGTTCCTCGTCCAGGGACTGTCCAAGTCATGGTCTCGCGAGGCGAGACCATGACGCACGGACTGTCCCTTGTTGCCTCTGCCTTTGACCCACTCCCTCCTCCACGCCGCCCCTCAGTCCACTACCCCGTCGGTCCTCCCCTGCCGTTGCCCATCACCGTACTTCCCGGAAAGGTCTCCTTCACCTGCTCGACCGGGTTGAAGCGCTCGCTCGCGGCTTCCGGGGGCGCCGCCTCGGCGGAGCGCGGCGGGGCGGCGTTCCCCGGAAGCTCGCCTTCGAGCAGGATGGGGTCCACCTCGACCGTCATGCCGAGCACCTGACTGAGCGCCTGCTCGAGGGCCTTCCGGTTGTCCCCGGACATCTTCTCGTGGAGGGTCTTCCACTGCGCACCGAAGCTGAGCGTGATCAGGTTCCCGTCCACGGCCGTCGGCGCCGCCTGTTGCGCCAGCGCCCACACGGGGTACCGCCGCATCCGGCGGAGAGCGCCCTCGACGTTCGGCCAGTGCTGACGCACGATCTCGACGCGCAGCGGCCCCTCGCCGACCGCGGGAACCGGTGTCGGCTCCTCAGGCGGCGGGGCAGGTTTGGGCGCGGGAGCCTCACGGACAGGCGGCGCGGGCGTTGGTTCCGGAGGCGGCGTGGGCCGGGCCGGCGGCACCGTTGGTTGAGCCGGCAGTGAGTCGGCTGCGACAGGTTGCGTAGCGGTCTCGCGGGTCCTCGCGGCCTCCAGCAGGGCCGTCTCAACCAGCAGGCCATGCTGCGTGGACTGCCGGAAGGCCTGGCGCACCTGAGCGAAGTGCGTCATGAGCGCCATCGCGCGCTGCGGGCCCAGAGCCTTGGCCTGTGTCCGGATCTCGGCGAGGTCCTCTGCACCCGCCACCGGGCCGATCGGCTCGACGCCGAGCCCCAGCCGCGACATGTCCCTGGCGTAGAGCATCAGGTCGTCGAGCAGCCGCCCCAGGTCCTTGCCGGCAGAGATGAGGCGGTCCACGGTCTCGCAGATCGCCCGCGCATCCCCCGAGAGGACGGCTCCGATGATCTCAGTGAGCGTTCGAACGTCCGTCGCGCCGAGGACGCTGTTCACGGTCTGCAGGTCGATCGTGTCGCCCGCGTACGCACGCATCTGGTCCAGGATGCTCTGCGCGTCCCTCATGCCCCCATCGGCGGCGCGAGCGATGGCGGCCAGCGCCTCGGGCTCCGCCCCGATCCCCTCCGCCTCCGCGATCTGCCGCAGCGCCCCGGCGATCTCGGTGACACCCAACCGGCGGAAGTCGAACCGCTGACAGCGAGACACGATGGTCGCGGGGACGCGATGCGCTTCCGTCGTGGCGAGCACGAAGAACGCGTGCGCCGGAGGCTCCTCAAGCGTCTTCAGGAGCGCGTTGAAGGCCTCCGTGGTGAGCATGTGGACCTCGTCGAGGATGTACAGCTTATGCCGCGCCTCGGCGGGGCTGTACTTCACGCGCTCCCGCAGCTCGCGGATCTCGTCGATGCCCCGATTGCTGGCGGCGTCGATCTCGACGATATCCAGCGCGCGCCCGTCGCGGATCGCCCGGCACATGGCGCACTGGCCGCAGGGGTCGGGCGTCGGCCCGTGCTCGCAGTTCAGCGCCTTGCCCAACACGCGCGCCACGCTCGTCTTGCCCGTGCCGCGGGGCCCCGAGAACAGGTACGCGTGATGGATGCGCCCCTCCGCTACGGCGTTGCGCAGGGTGCGGGTGACGTGCTCCTGGCCGACCACGTCGGCGAAGGTCGTCGGCCGATACTTGAGCGTCAGGGATACGTATGACATGCGATCGGGGGTCTTCCACACCTTGGCGCGGACGCCCTGCCCTCATACGTGGCGGCCAACCCGAAACTCGAGACGCGAAACCCGAAACCGCCTCACAAGCGACAGCACCGGCCCCGGACCCATTCTGGCAACCGAGGCCGGTGCTCAAGAAGTGACCGTGCACCCACTGTCGATGAACACTCCCCAGACGTTACCGGCGTGGCTTGCTCCGGCCAGGTTTGCTGCGGCACAGAAGACGAATTGCCTACCGCTGCTTCCTCTCGGACCTGACGGGGTTCAGCAACGTCTCCTTGCGCAGGACCCAACCCTCATCGCCGCCCGCGACGGTCAGACCCCAAGGAATGCCACCTCGAGCGGGAATTCGACCCCGCTAAGCGGATTGCGGGTACAGGGCACCGCTAGCTCCCCGTCTAGCACGGTCACAGCTCTGACTCCGCTCACGCGCCGTCCGCGTACGGCGCGTCACGCCCTTCACTTCACCCTACTCAGGACTCGCTGGTACTCGTCGCGTGTCTTGCCCGCTTCCCGGATCATCAGCGCGAGCAGGTCAGGATCGATCACGTCGTAGTCGGGCACCGTTACGCAGCGCTGCTCGTCATCAGGATGCTGGTAGAACGCGTGACTGCCCTTCCCCCGTCCGGGCACCCGGCGCAGCCCCTTGCTCTCAATAACCCTCACGAACACTCGTGGCCTGGCAGGTGCGAGACGGGGCATCAGGCTTCCACGTCCCTCGGCGGGGGCGCCTTCCCCATCGTGTCGAAGGCCTCAAGGGCCGCCCGCATCACCGCCCTGACGTCCTCGAGCGTCTCCTCCTCGGTGGCTCGCTTGGCGACCGCATGTAGCGCCGGACACCGCCCGAGGAACCCGCCGTTGGCGCCGGGCCACGTCAGGACGACGTAGCCGCTCACCACGTGCACCTTCTGCTCCGCGAAGGCATCCTCGAGCCGCTCGATCTCCGCCTGCAGCGCCCGGTTCTCCTCGCGGAGTTCCTCCAGCTCAGCCTGAAGCCCAACGCCGACCTGCGCGCCCACCGGGTAAGCCGAACTCATCACCGCTCACCCTTTCCCTCGCTGCCGTCCGTGGCGTTGCCGTGGCCTCTTCTCCCAAACTCCCAGGCTCCCGGACTCCTACACTCCTGCCGTTCCTGGCGGAGAGAGTGGGATTCGAACCCACGATGGCCTTGCGACCATACGCGCTCTCCAGGCGCGCACCTTAGACCACTCGGTCATCTCTCCGCGATCGTCTCTCAGCCCTTCAGCTTCTTGAGCTCCGCCTCGACCATCTTCCGGGTTTGGTCGCTTTTCGGTGCGACCGTCAGGTAGTCCTCCCAGGCGGTGATCGCGTCGGCCGGGCGGTTCAGGTCGTGGAGCAGGACCAGCCCCAGGTTGAAGCGGCTCTGCGGGTGCTTCGGGTCGGCCTTTGCGGCTTCCCGGAACCGCGCCACGGCGCCCTCGTAGTCTCCCAGGCCCCGGAGCGCGATCCCCAGGTCGGTGATGACATCCGGATCCCCGGGCTTCAGCGCCAGGGCCTGCTCATAGGCGGCGGCGGCGATGGTGAAGCGCCGCCCGGAGGCCTCCGGGTCCTCGGCGTCACCGGCCGCCCGCGCCTGATCGAGGTGCTGGTTCCCGATGTTGAGCAGCTCCTCGTGCCCGAACCCCGCTAGCCTCTCCTTCAGCGCCGCCTTGTCCATGGCCGGGACGCTGCCCCCCCCTGTCTCCGAAGGGCTCCCGCCCATCCCCGTGGCGCCGCCCATGCCCATATCGCCCATCCCCTCCCCATGAGGGGACAATCCGCCCTCGGCCCGCTGGGCGCGCCGTTGCTCCGTCTTCACGCCGTTGCGCATGCCCGCGAAGTAAGACGCCGCGCCAACGATCACCGCCAACACGGCGGCTTCCCACAGCCGCACGCCCCGCGAGTTGCGACGCGCCGCAGGCTTGGCAGCGCCCAGGTCTTGGTCCGACATTCGCCCAACGCCCTCCAGCGTAGGTCGGGCTTCCTAGCCCGACGCGCTGTTCATGGGAATGGCGGAGAGGGTGGGATTCGAACCCACGAGCGGCCCTTGCAGACCGCTACACGATTTCGAGTCGTGCGCATTCAACCGTGCTCTGCCACCTCTCCGCTTGTGCGACGTCTGTCCGCGAAAAACCCTCGCAGGAGATCAGCGGACTCCTCCGCCCTGATCCCCGCAATCACCTGCACCCGGTGGTTCAGCCGGGCGCTCCCAATCACATCCAACGCCGATCCCGCGCCCCCTGCCTTCGGGTCGGGCGCCCCGTACACGAGCCGCCGGATGCGGGCCAGCACGATGGCCCCGGCGCACATCGGGCAGGGCTCGAGCGTCACATACAGATCGCAGTCCGACAGGTTCCAGCGGCCCAGCTTCCGCGCCGCCTCACGGAGCGCGACGATCTCGGCGTGCCCCGCAGGATCGTCGCTCGTCTCCCGTGCATTGGCCCCCTGGCCGACAACCTCCCCCTCGCACACCACAACCGCCCCGACAGGCACCTCCCCGCGGTCGGCCGCCTCCCGCGCCAGCCCCAGGGCCATCGCCATCCATCGGTCGCACGGTCGCACCGGGTCCCTCGTACGTACGCATGCGGTGGGGCGGGCATTCTTGCCCGCCAAGGGGCCCCGGCGGGCAGGAATGCCCGCCCCACCACTCCTGCCTTGGCGCGAAGGTCGATGAGTGGCGCCCCCGGCCCGACTCGAACGGGCGGCCTCCAACTTAGGAGGTTGTCGCTCTATCCACCTGAGCTACGGGGGCTCGCCCCGGCCGCGACGCCGTTGCCGTTCTCCTGACTCCTGGCTCCTGTCTCCTGCCTCGTGCCGTCCAACACCACGAGCCGCCCGTGTCTGCGGCGGCTCGCTTGAGTCCACTGGCGCGCCCGGCGCGACTCGAACGCGCGCACCTGGCTCCGGAGGCCAGCGCTCTGTCCACCTGAGCTACGGGCGCAAAGGGTGGGCGGTCATCCCCGCTGAGCCGTCACACGGGCGAGGTCACCGGCCCCTGGCAAAGCTGAACTGGCGTGCTCGACAGGACTCGAACCTGTAACCTCCTGATCCGTAGTCAGGTGCGCTATCCTTTGCGCCACGAGCACGCGCCCAAGTTGTCTGGCGGAGAGTCCGGGATTCGAACCCGGGATAGAGCCATTCAGCCCTATAATCGCTTAGCAGGCGATCGCCTTCAGCCGCTCGGCCAACTCTCCGCGCGACGCATCATACCACACTCGCACAGCCCATTTCAACCCTGTGTTTGCCTGCGCAGCACGACGACGCGATCGGTGACGATGTCTCCGGTGCCCGTCCAAGCCACGCGATACTCCAACTTCGCCGGCTCCGTCAGCTCGAACGTGAGCCATACATCCTGATACGCGCTATCCGCCGGAAGGTCGCTCGGCGTCAGGACCCGCTGCGCGAGCGTGCCGTCGCGGCCCTGCTTTGTGCGCTCGAAGTCGAAGCAGTCCAGCCGGGCGATCGGCTGATCGTCCTTGCTCGTCGTCCTGCAGCGGAAGGCGACGGCGTACGCGCCCGGCTCCAGCCGCTCGTACTGCCCCCAGATCGTGGTCCCCTCGTTCGTGTCCCTGCCCTCGATCGCGGCCCAGGCCTTGCCGTTGTGCGCCTCCCGGTCCGCGAACTCGTGCCCGTTGCCGTGCGCGACGCTCTCGGCCTCCCAGATGCTCTGCAGCGCGTCGTAGCCCTCAGGCGTGTCAAGCGGCGGCGGAGCCGGCCTCAGGCGGACGAGGCGGCTCGCCAGGACCTCTCGGCCCGCTAGCAGTGTAACCCGCAGGTCCGTCTCCCTCGACGCCTCCGGTAGCCTCAGCCGCATCGTCTCCGTCTGGGTGCCCGTCGGCGGCAGCGTCATCCGCAGCGTCGTGAGCCCGTCGAGCGCCGCCGCGGGCGCGACGATCACCTGCACCTCCGTCGCCTTCGCGTGTGTGCTGTCCAGCGTGACCGGTAGCGTATACGACAGGCCCGCGATCCCCTGCACCTCCTCCGGCACGGTGAGGAAGACACGGTTCGGGTACGCCTCAGCCGCCAGCCGCACCAACTGGCTCGGCAGCACAACCTCCGCCGGCAGGTCCTTCCCGAGCGCCGCCATGATCTTCGGCACATCGTCCGGGCCGGCCCAGTAGCAGCTCAGGTGCACCGGGATGCAGCATGGGAGTCCGTCCATCGTCGCAATCCGTCGGATCTCGTCGGCGACCTTCGCGTAGTACGCCGCATCCTTCGGCCCCTCGGGCGAGGGCGGACACACCCGGTACTGCATGTGCGGCTTGCCCGCCCCGAAGAGCGGCCGCGCGGTCGGCGTCCCGCCCCAGCCGTGGAAGAAGCCCGCCGCGTTCGGCACGCCCTTCGACAGGAACGCCGCGCTCTCCGCATCGAGCTTGCTGTCGATGACGCCGACCACCGACGCGCTCAGCTCGCGCAGCCCCTGTTGCGTCTCGCGGAAGAGAACGCTCGGATCGGGGAGCGATGACGGATGGCAGTAGCCCGCGCCCGAGGGCCCCAGGATGAACTCGTCGTTGTCCGTCGCGGTCTCGAAGTAGTACTCCTGCACCGCGGGCGCGATCCGGTCCAGCAGCGGCTGCATCTCCCAGCCGAACGGGACCTGCCCGCGTGCCTTCTCGTCCCACCGGTACCACTGCCGCGTCAGCAGGATGGGGATCGAGTCACCGTCGCTCAGGACGAAGCTCAGGTAAGCCTTCCTCTCCGGCTTGATGGCCTTCGCGATGGTCCGCTTCGGCAGCATCTTCGTGAGCGGCCGAATCTGCGACAGGAACGACAGGTTCGGCGAGTTCGTGCTGCAGAGCGTGCGCAGGCCGTGCTGCGACCCGAATGCCACGTGCTCCCCCTCGCCGTCCCGGCAGACCCAGCCCCACTGGATCGCATTCGGCGGCAGCAGCCCCGAGATCTCGCCGCGCAACGCCGCCTCGGTCGAGTCGGCGGTAGACAGCCCAGCGATGAACGCCCCACGCATCACCGCGTAGTCGCGGATCAGGAGCCACGTGCGGTCATCGAGGCACGCGAGGTCCAGCGGCTGCAGCGCCGACCCCAGACGCTCCCGCGACCACCGAATCGCCTCCAGCCGGTTCGCAAAGCACCCCGACAGGTCGTAGGTCACCGCCAGCCCCGTCGCGCGCTCCGCCTCCTCCCGCACCCCCGGCGCCATGGGCAGCACCTTCAGCAGCGCTGCCACCATGCACGCCACATTCTCGCTCTGCGAGTTGTCCACCGGGTACGCGATCAGCCCCTTCAACTCCGGCCCATACCGGCGCAGCGCCCCCTCGAAGTCCGTCTCCTCCGCCTGCACTCCGTACAGCGTCTTCAGCCGCTCGACCCAGAACCGGTCCGCGTCGCGGTTGAACTCGCTCATCCCGACCACGAGCAGCCGCGGCGCCCTCCGGTTCACGAGCCCCTGCAAGGCCAGCAGCGTCAGGTTGCGGTCGTAGTCCAGGCCCTGAGCATCCACGACCGTCATCGCGCCTGGCCGCGCCGCGGCAAACGCCGGGCGAAGGGGAGGAGAAGCGGGCATCGCGGCCTGAATGGCCTTGAGCGCACTGGGGTCGGCGGCGGCAACCGAGCAGATGGCCAGGGACGCAACGAACATGGCAACCTCCTTCGCACAGTGAGTCTGGGGTGACGTTGACCGAGCCGGAGCGCACACCCTTCCTGGTTGGGGGTCTGGAGTCACTCCGCATCCACTTCGGGGAGGGGGCTGGCAGGAGACTGGCACCAGTACAGGAGGGCCGACCTCCTCTGAGGCCGGCCCTCGCTCTGCCGTCAGCGCGTCTCTACCGCGGACCGCCGGGAGGACGCAGCGGCTTCACCGGCCCCTCGGGCAGTCCGTTGACGGCCCTGCGCAGGCGCTCGACCTCGGCTTGTCCGTCGGTGATCTGCTTCGTCAGGGCATCGAGGGTCTTGATGCCCCAGGCGAAGCGCTGCTGGATGCTCGCCATCTTCTGCGGGTCATCGCCGAGTTTGGCGGGCACGTCGGGCGACAGCAGTGGCTTGCACGCCGACAGCGATGTCGCGACGTGATCCCGGTAGGCTTCGGACTGCTCGCACGGTTGGCGGAAGGCCTGCCAGTGGGGATCGACCTCGCGCCGGTCGCGGAACGCCTTCAGCTTCTGCACCAGTTCCTGCTGGGCTGCCTGCTGAGTGTCCGCGGCATCACGCAGGCCCTTCACGTCCGCAATGTGCTGCTGCACGGCCTCGCGGCCGCGCGACAGCAGCGGCGCGAGTTGGACATAGGCATTGTCGGCCGCGTCGAGGCGGGCGATGAGGAGCGCCTTGGTGAGGGGCGGACCCGGGCGTTTGGGTCCCGGCGGTGGTGGGAGGGGTCGCCCGGCCAGGGCGCTCTGCACTGAGGCCACAAGCTTGTTGGTTGCGCCGACCTGCAGGGAGAGCCGCCAGGCGGCCTGCCCGTCGATGGCCAGGGCCTGGTGGATGTCCTGGGTCCGCTGGTGCACCTCGACGCAGGCCTGCTTGGCCGCCGCGGCGGCCTCCTGAATGCCTTGCACCTCCTGCTGCGCGAGGGGATCGGTCCAGAACTCCCACTTCGGCCGGGCCTCCGGATCGAAGGCGCCCGGACGCAGGTCCCGCTTCCCACGGGGCACCCGGACCTGCTGGTTCTGGCGGACGATGACCGGCGGTTCTCCCTCGGTCGGGGACACCTCGACCTCGCCCTCATCCACAGCGATGGCCGCTTCCTGGTCGGAGACCTCGGCACGCAGGACGGTACCGCGCACACCGGCGACGACGGTCGGGGTCTTGATCTTGAACTTCGAAGCGCCGAAGACGGACTGGACCTTGGCCCAGATGTTGCCCAGCGTGACCATGACGCCGCGTTCCTGGGAGCCGCTGAGGATCTGGACCTCCGTGTTGTGGTCGAGCCGGAGCAGCGAGCGGTCGTCGAACTGCAGCTCGACGCGCCCAGTGGCCTTGGTGCGCACGGTGCTGCCGGGTAGGACGCGCATGTTGGGGCGGGCGGGCGTGGGTGTCGTGCTTCCGGCGGGGATGACCTCGGCCTGGCCCTCGACCAGCGTGATCGTGGCGGCCACGCCACCGGAGCCCTGAGCCAGGGCCGAGGCGGCGAGGGCGAGGGCCAGCACGGCGGAGATCGGCCACTGCCACAGACCGGTCGTTCGAGTGCGCCGCATGGGAGACCCTCCCGGTCAGGCGGTCTACCGATTCAGCGCCTCGTAGCCCGCCTGGATGGTATCGAATTCCTGGGGTGAGAGCTGCCCGACGATGGTCAGGTGATAGCCGGCGATCAGCAAGGTCCGGGCTCCTCCGCGTCCCGGTCCCGGCGGCCTGTCGTCGGGCTTCGCCTTGCGCTGGAACACGGAGAACGTCCTCACGCCGTTGGTGTACTGGAACGACAGGGCGGTTACACCCTTCAGATCACGGACGGTCACCGAGTCGCTGTACAGGGAGAAGCCTGAGGGAACCTGGCGAGGGAGGAGCGCCTGGAGGCCGGCCTGTCGGGCCGCGACGTCAACCGTCCCGACGAACTTCGGCGGCTGCATGACGTGGGGCTCGATCCCTGCGGGGGGCTGGAAGTCGAAGGCGCCCGGGTCGAAGGTCGGGCTGAAATTCACGCGCTCCAGGGTGACCGTGTGGACGGGTCTGCTGTCCAGGCCGAAGGACTGCGTCTTGAGCTCGACGAAGTTGGCCTGATCGACCCACACTTCTCGGATCGTAGCGGCTGGCGTGCCCGGGCGGCTGATCCGCACTCGGTAGGCCTTGCGTCCGGCGATCGTTTCCGTCCCGACCAACTGCACGTTGAAGTTGGCGCTGAGCACCTTCAGGTTGAACAGCTCGCGGTTGCGGAGTCGCTGGGGGTCGGGTAGCTGGCGCTGGAAGACGCGCTTCCACACGACGTGGTGCTCCCAGACCGTCTTGCCGTCGCAGACCTTCAGCCATACCGTCCGGCCGTCGGCGTCCTGCATCCTGATGCGCTCGCGACCGCCCTTCTTGCGGAAGACGGTCTGCGTGCTGGTCTTGGAGCGACCGCCCTCCATCCCCGCTACGGTGCCGACGCTGGAGTAGGTCACCTCGCCGCGCGCGAGGATCGCCTTGCGCAGGACCTCCACGGCGTTGGCCCCGGCAGCCCACAGGGGACCGGCGAGGAGCGCCGCAGCGAGTGCGAGCGACAGGAACCTCAGCACCGGCCCACAAGGCCGGCGCTGCTCAAACGGATGTTGCTGCTTCACGTGGGTTCGATGTCCCCTCTACCCTCGCCTGGACGCCCACGGCGTGCCCGCCTAGCGGGAATAGGAGGCCAACTGCACGGCTTCCGCGCCCCAGAAGGCCCGGTCTTGGTCGAGCGCTCCGTGCACGAGTCGGCACTCCCGCAGGTACTCGTCATTCGCAGAGGCAACTGCTGGACGCGCGGGAGGCGCCATGTGCGGCGGGGGCGCCTTCACCACGACCGCCGACGTCGAAACGCCAGGTCCGTGTCCGTGAAGGGCCACCATGCCGACGCCGATGCACACGACCAGAACAAGCGCAACCATCGCGGCCAGCCGGAACTCCGCGGGCTGCATTCCGCCGAACAGGCGATCGAACCAGCTGACGCGCTGCGCCCTCACGCGCGCCATCGCAGCCGGCATGAACCCCGACGACGGACGCAGGCGCGGGAGGCCGGTCACCAGGCGCCGCACGCGCTCCAGCTCGCGCACCTCGCCCGCGCACCGAGTGCACTCGGCCAGGTGGCCGTGGAGTTCGGCCAACTCGGCTTCCGTGGCCGTGCCATCGACGCGCGCCCCGATCAACAGCTTGTAGTGATTGCACGTCTTCATCGCTTGTACCCTCTTCGCCGTCAGCGGCGGCCTTCGACTCAGGCCGCTCCCGCGACGTACGGCTCCAACAGCTCTCTGAGTCGCGTCCGCGCGTTGAACAGGCGGCTCTTCACGGTGCCCAACGGCAGACGCAGCGTCTGCGCGATCTCGTCGTACGTCAGCCCCTGTATGTCGAACAACACCACCACGGCCCGCAGTTTCGGCGACAGCTCGGCGATCGCATTCTGCACTTGCTCGATGAGTTCTGAGGCCTCAGCCAGCCGCTGCGGGTCGCGCTGCGTATCGCGCACCTCACGCGCGACCAGGCCCTGCTCGGCCTGCAACGGGTCGTCCAGCGAAGTCACCCGCGCATTGCGGCGACCCCGCCGACGCAACGCATCCACCGCGATGTTCGTGGCGATGCGGTACAGCCAGGTCTGGAACGTCGCGCCGCCGCGGAACGACCCAATGGCGCGGTGGGCCCGCAGGATGACATCCTGCGTGAGGTCCTCCGCGTCGGCGGGATCGCCCACCATCCGGGCAAGGTAGTTATACAGGCGCCCGACGTGAGGCTCGATCAACTGCTCGAAGGCCTCGCCGTCGCCCGCCCGGGCCCGCTGCAGCAGGGCCTCGACCTGGTTGCTCGGCATGCAGAGCGTGGCTCCCACAAACGTATAGACGAAACGCCGTCTCGAAGGTTCAGGATTGGCGCCAGGTCACTCGTCGGCGGCTCCCGGAGGAGGCGCCGAAGCTCCGGCGTCTCCGAGGTAGATGTATCGGTCGAACAGCCGCTGATAATCCGACCAGCGGTTGCCTGAGCCGGCGCCCTCGGCGACCACCTGACTGAAGTACTGGACATGGGCGTCCAGGTTGTCCGCGTAGTGCAGGGCGCACGCCTCGGCGGTCATGGGCACGATCGGCGCGCCATACTCCTTCTGGCCGTGGTGACTGAGCAGCATGTGCATCAGCGTGTCGGCCAGCGGCGCCGGGAAACCGGGCAGCGAGGCGAGCCGCTCGCGCACCATGCGGTCGGTCAGTACCGTGTGGCCGAGAAGCCGCCCGGTGTCAGTGTAGTCAATGGTGACTCCGGTGGTCAACTCCTCTATCTTGCCCACGTCGTGCAGGAGCGCCGCGGCCGTCAGCAGATCACGGTCCAGTTCAGGATGGCTCTCCGTCAGTGTCCACAGGACGCGCATCACGCTGACCGTGTGCTCCAGGAGGCCCGAGACGAAGGCGTGATGTAGGGTTTTGGCCCCGGCTGCGTGGGCGAAACGGTTCCGGAACGCCGTGTCGCCGAAGAACGCCGCCAGCAGCGACCTCAGGTGTGGGTCGGTGACCGCCGCGATCGCGGCATCCACTTCGCCCATCATCTCCAGCGGGTCGCGTCGCGAGCAGGGGAGGTAGTCCGCCGGGTCTACGTCGCCCGGCGCCACCTCTTCCGCTGCCTCCACGATGAGTTGCAGCTTCCCCTGGTACTCCTCCGCGCGCCCGCGAACCCGGACCACGCTCCCCGGGGCGCAGCACTCGGCGATTCGCTCCGCATTATCCCACACGCGGGCCGGAATCTCGCCGGTGCGGTCCGCCAGAGTCAGGTTGAGGTACTGCCCCGGCTTGTTGCGGAACGAAGCCAACGACCGGGACTTCACCGCGAAGGACGAGTCCACGCGTGCATTCGGGGCCAGATCGGACACAAGTTGCTTCTCCACAGACGTCAGACCCCTTCCTCAGCGAGACGCACCGGCGGATGCTGCTCGGCGGCCCGCTGCGGTGTGCAGTTCAGGAAGACCGGTCGCCAGTGCGTGCCGTCGTGTCTCAGGAGTGAGATCGAGCCCGTCTCCGCCGCGAACGCACTCCGGTCCCGCACGGTCAGGCCGATCGCCGGCAGGACGGCGTTCTTCAGCACACCCCCGTGTGTCACCGCGATGACGGTGCGGCCTCGCCAGGCGATCGCCACTCCGTCCAGGAACCAGGCGGTGCGAGTGGCGAACGCGTCTCGGGCCTCTCCGAGCGGGCCGAACTTCGCGGGGTCGGCCCGGCCTGCCGCCCTCTCGCGGGCGATCTCGTCGGCGGTCAAGCCCTGCCACCGACCCCAGCCGCCTTCGTCGATGAGCGGCGTCGGCACGACCGGGGCGCCTGTTGCGGCGGCGATCAACCGTGCACCCTCGCGGGTGCGGCTGAGGGTGGAGCAGTACACGACGGCCGCGCTGGCGCCCCGGAAGTACTCGGCGACCGCGGCGGCTTGCCGGCGTCCATGCGGGCAGAGCGGGACATCCAGCTGCCCCTTGATGCGCCGGTCGGCCTCGAAGTAGGTGTCCCCGTGTCGCACAAGATACAGGCGCGTCATGGCGGCCCCCCGCCGTCCGCGACGGACGTGTGGGTTCCATCCGGGTCGAGCAGGAGCCTCCCGAACCGCACCTCGGCCGCCGCCCCGGCCTCCGCCCGACACAGGCACTGCAGCCGCCCGGTCGCCGGGTCAAGACGCTCCAGAACGCCGAGGCTGAGCAGCCTTCCGCCCGCGTCGTTCAGGCCCAGCAGCAACCCCGTCGGCACCGAGGGGCGCGGGAGACTCAGGGACCCGATCCCGGACGCCGCGACCCGGCGCAGGTCGATCTCACACTCGACGGCGCCCTCCAGACTCGCTCGGAAGGCGGCTTCCCGATTCGCGCGCCGCTCCTCGGGCGAGCGGCGACGGACCTCCGGCACGGGCTCCAGCCGATGGACCGGGAAGCGCGCCAGGCCCCGCCACGCCCGCCGGAAGGCTCGCAGCTCGTCCTCGCGCTCGATCAGGACGACATGCGCCTCCCCAAGGAGGGCGGCCTTCGCGACCTTCAGGGCCACCGCATCCGGGCCGGTCGTCCAGCCCGTGGTATCAACGACGATCCGCTTCGCCGCGGCCTCCCGAGCGGCTCGCACGGCCTCTGCGAAGGCCGCCAGCATCTGCGGAAGGACCCGCCGGGGCGACACGTCGCCCGCGAAGAACGCAGCCGCCTCGGAGGAGCCCACAGGCGCAGCCCCGACGGTCGCCGGCGGCCCGAGCTGGGACTGCCCCACGTCGGCGTCGATCAGCCAACAGGCTCCGCCCTTGGGCGCCCACTCCGCCGCCAGCCACCGGCAGAACGTGCTCTTGCCGGAGTCGCTCCCGCCGACCACCAGCACCGCGGGCGGGCCGGCAGCCAACTCCTCCCTTAGCGTCAGCCAGTCGCCGGGAACGTGCAGGTCGCCCATGGGTTCCGCGGAATCGTTCGGCGCCATCCGGGCGCGTTCCTTCGCGCAGCCGAGGCCTCGGAGGGGGGTGTCACGTTCTCTAGGGTGAAGATGCGAATTGCGGAGGTGATCCCCATGGCCCACAAACTGAAGATCGTGGCGGGAATCGTGATCGCGATCGTGGCCGCAGTGATCGTGGTCTGGAAGCTCCAGCCCGATCGGCGGAGCGATTCCCAGCAGATCCTGGAAAGGCTGGTTGCCATCCAGGATGCGGTGGAGGAGAAGAGCGTCGGCGGCGTAATGCAGCACGTGTCGGAATCGTACAAGGACTCGACCTGCGAAAACAAGCGGGAACTCATCCGCCTCGCGCAGAGCGGCTTCTACGAGAAGGGCGAGATCCACTGCCAGCTTCAGGTCGGCCGCCCGGACATCCGGGGCCGGACCGCGACCGTGGACGTCAACGTGGACTTCAACATCGACCGCAACGGCCAGGTGGCCACCGTCAAGCCCTTCGTCGTCCACACGGACTGGGTAAGAGAGCGGAAGGGGTGGAAGCTCCTACGGGCCGAA
>VGFC01000034.1 GCA_016869045.1 Armatimonadota bacterium | reverse complement strand
GGGCGTAGCCTCGTGGAGGAAGTCCGGCGCGCCGGGGAGGGCGGTGTCGCCGGCGCAGAGGAGCTTGCCGTCCTGTGTCGCGAGATAGAGGAGGCCGTTCGCGACCGCCATGCCGTCGTAGGCGGGCAGGGAGTCGAGGCGGTACTCGCTCAGCGCTTCGCCCGTGTCGGTCGAGACCGCGCGCAGGAGGGCGCCTTGCTTGCCATCGAAGACGGCCTGGGAACGCAGGGCTTTCTCCGACGGGCCGGCGATGAAGAGCGTCTTGCCCGCCAGGGCCATGGCGCGAACGAGGAGCGGCACGTCCTGCGCCCAGCGCTGCGTGAGGAGGTACTTGCCCGGGCCGGAGGGCGGGTAGTCCCGGTTGGCGCGCGCGTAGTCCGGCGGCGGCTGGGAAGGCTGATCGGCTCGGTTGAGGCCGAAGAGGTGGTACTGGCGATCGGTGGCGCCGCGGTAGAACGCGGGCTTGTAGCCGAAGCCGTAGATGGAGGTGTCATCCAACGCGAGCAGGCGACCGGCCGGGGCCTCGCGGCCCGCGAAATACCAGCCGATGTAGC
Organism: Armatimonadota bacterium; assembly: GCA_016869045.1. Lineage (GTDB taxonomy): Bacteria > Armatimonadota > Zipacnadia > Zipacnadales > VGFC01 > VGFC01. The sequence goes on along the minus strand of VGFC01000034.1, from coordinate 31,404 downwards.
CGCTGTAGAAGTGCGTGCCGAAGATCCAGTAGGTGCGGTGCCACCAGTCATCGTTGAGGAAGCCCGCGGGGCTGTAGAGGTGTGCGGGCGCCTCACGCGGTTCGAGGGTCTCCGGATCGAAGGCAAGCTCGCGCATGTAGATCAGCTTGCCATCGGTGGAGAGCACATCGGGTTGCGCGCCGGGCATCTCGAACATGATCGGCTCGGCGGGCTGCTCGCCGGTCGCGGGGTCGCGGCTGTAGATCGTGCGCTGCGCGAGGACCTTGCCCGTGATCAGATCGAGTCGGTACAGCGTCAGTCCACCGTCGAGGTATGAGGTGCGGCCGGACACGAGGTAGACTGAGGCGCCCTCGAGCAGGACGGCGCCGGGCACCGGCCAGATGGACTCAAGCTGCCCCATCGCTACGATCCGGCGGTCCACGGGAGCCGCACGGAAGCGCCAGGCCAGGGCGCCGTCGGAGGCGCGCAGGCAGTAGACGTAGCCGTCGGCAGACCCGAAGACCACGCGTCCCCGCGATACGGTCGGCGGCGAGTCGATGCGGCCTCCGGTTGTGAAGCGCCACGCGGGCTTGCCGGTCTCGGCGCTCAGCGCGTGGACCGTGTGGGTGTCTGCGGAGGCGAGGTAGACGCGGCCAGCCGCGATGACGGGGGCTGTGGGTCGCGGGCCGATGTCGGCGGCCCAGCTCGGCTTCAATTCGGCGGCCATCGAGGCCTTCGTGCTCCCACTGCGCGCCGAGTCGTGCCGGTACGTCGGCCAGTCGGCTGCGGAGGCTTCGTCAGCGGTAAGCGGCGCGTCGTAGGCCGGGCCCCGGGTCAGGCGGTCCTCGCCGTTCCTGTCACCTGTTGCCTGTGACCCGTCACCTGCCTTGAGCGCCAGGAAGCCAGTGAGTTTGGCCTCGATGTAGCAGGCACACGAGTGTGGGGGCACGTACAGGAGGCCGTTGCACGGCAGCGTTCCGAACTGGCAGGTGCCGCGCGTCCAGTGGTGACGGAACGACTCTCCCGTGTTGAGGTCGATGAACTCGACGCCGGTGCGCCCGGCGATGATGTAGCGGCTGGTGGCGCGGTCGCGGTGACAGCGGTGGTGCGGCATGGTCGTCTGGAAGGCCTTCGAGGTGTCGAGAGTGCGCTTGACCTCGCCCGTCAGCAGATCGCGACCCTCGGTGAAGTCCGGCGAGTTGCGTGCACGCGTCTGCCCAACCCACACTAGCCCGTCGGCCACGAGCACGTCGAAGGCGGAGCGGTAGGCCTCGGCGCACTGACACGACCAGAGCCGCTCGCCCGTCTGTGCGGAGTACGCGATCAGCTCCCCGACGCCGCCCCCCTCGGCGAGCCACTGTGGAATGCGTGCTCCCGTCTTGGGGTCGAGATTATCGGTGGGCTCTACGAGTCGGTCTGCGCAAAGCACGACCCCGCCGTTGACGACGAGCGTGGGCGCGGAGAATTCGGGCCTCTTGGCCGTCACCGGCCTTGCTGTGCGCCAAAGGTCTTGTCCGGTTCTCGCATCAAGGCAGACGACACCCGCGGTCGGATCGAGGAGATAGGTGTACTCCCCGGACACCGCAAGGGACATGGGCAGAGGCTGCAGGTCGGTGCGCTTCCAGATCATCTTGCCGGTGGCCGCGTTGACTGCCGCCACGGCTCTGTGCTCCCCGGCGCCTGGGTCTATCACCAGGAAGAGGATCCCGTCGTTGTGCAGGATCTCTTGCGTGCTGTCGGTGCCCTCATAGACGCCGATTGTCGCACCGGACCCCGGATTGAGGGCCGTGACTGGCGCCCGATAGCCCAGCGTGACGTAGACCGCCTCCGGTCCCGCAACCAGCCGGCGGGCCAGGGCGGGCGGCCCATTCTGGGCGGCGTGCAGGTACGGCTCCCACGAGGGAATGGGCCGCTTCCAGAGCACGATCCCGTTGTAGGCGTCCCGGGCGACGAGGCGCCACTGGGGGCGGAGCGACATCGAGGCTGCGGGCGCTTCGTCGGTGATGTAGAACAGACGTCCGCCGGCCGAGACGACGACGGTCACGCTGGCGAGGGTCTCGTGGTGACGCGCGTTGCGGGGCTCGGCGACCCACTGCATGTGGTCCGGCGGACCCACGACCGTGTCACGAGCCACGGCGTTGTTCGAGGCACCGTGGAGGACGTGCGTCCAGTCGTCCGTGTCGGAGGGAACGGGCTTGAGGGTACGGCGCCACTCGCCGGCTTGCTTGAGGTATACGACCCCCCCTGGTGCGAGGACGCGCTCGACCTCATCAGAAGGCGGCTTGTCTGCGTCCGGCGCGACGAGCAGGGAGACGATACCGTCGGCGTAGGGGAGGCGCTTTGCGTCCCAGAGGTCGATGGATACGCGCCCGTACAGCCCCGCGGCCTGGGCGCGCTGCCGGGCCTGCGCCAGGTTGGCGGGGCTCGCGTCGAGGGCGTGGACCAGACGGTCGGGCTCCTCGCCCAACGCCGCCGGCAGGGCGGGGTCGCGGCAGCCGACGACGACGATCAGCCCGCCCCGGAAGCCCGTCGCGTCGAGGATGGCCTTGGCGGCGGAGTCGGCGCTCGGCTGCGCCGTCGGGCGGAGGGGCAGACCCAGCAGCGCGGCGGCAAGGGCGACACGGGGCAACGCCGCCCCAACGGCGGCGCGACTCCGACCGGCAGACATGGCTTCCCCTCGAGCACGGGCCTCGGCTACGGCCCGGTCAGGGCGATCGGCCCAGGCCCGAGCGTGATTTCGAGATCGAACCGATCGTTGGTGCCGAGCATCTTGCCCTGCTGCTCCTGGACGATCGGGATACGGATCTCGAACTCGTCGCGCTGCCACTGCCGCAGGTCGTGCAGAATGAGGCCATAGGTCTTGTCGATCTTCATCGTGATGGCCTTCGCCGCGTCAGCCCCGATCTGTACGACATTCCCCTGGATCGTGCCGAGCTGCCACTGGTTGGGGTCAAGCGTGCGCGGGAGCGGGACCGTTCGGTCGGCGGCCTCGGCGCTCCTGACCACCAACTCCTGGCCAGCGAAGCGCTCGGCGGGCAGGATGAGAGAGATCTGCAGGCCGTTGAGGATCATGGGGCCCGAGGGCTTGAGTTCGTAGATCACATGGAGGCCGTCGTCGCCCTGGCTGATCGTCTCGAGGAAGGAGATTCCGGCGCCCGCGACGTCCGGGACGGCGAGCGCGCCCGTGAAGGCCTTCCCCCCGGCGGCCTGATCCTCGCACTGTGCGGTGGCGTCGGCCTGCGAGGCGTACTTCCAGTTCGAGTTGTGGAGGTTCAGCTCGAGCGTGCCGAACTCCCCGTCGGCATCCTTGAGGATCAGTTGACCGTTGGCCCGCAGGACAACGCTGCGACCGTCCTGAGCGTGGGCCAGCGATGCGATGAACAGCCCCGTCAGAAGCAGAACGAGCAATGTGGCAGAGCCCCTGTGCATCGGTTCACCCCTCCTGGTGTCTCGAATGTGAGGCGTGTGGGTAGGTTGGCCTCCCGAAACGGCGTCCCCTTCGTCGCTAATCGCCCGGAGTGGCCTACAGTTCCACGAAGTACCGAATGTGGGGCGTGGAGAGGCGGAAGCCCGCCTTGCGGTATTGTGCGCGCGCGGGGGCGTGGCCCTCGTCCAGGCCGGTATAGACGGTTGCGGATGTGAGACCCATCTGGCGGAAGATGTCGAGCGCGCGTCGGCACTGGCGCTCGCCGATGCCCTGGCCCTGCGCATCGGGGTGCACGGCGTTGTTGCCGATCTCGCCCACGCCCGGCGTGCCGGGCAGGTAGAAAGTCAGGAAGCTGACCACCTCGCCATCCACTTCCGTGACAATGGCCCGCTCGGGATACTCGCGGACCAGGCCAACGACCTCGGCGCGCTTGGCCTCGCGCCAGTTGTCATAGTGCTGCGCGAAGATCACCGGCCCCACCAGCTTCTCCCACGCGTCGAACACGCGCTGCCAGGCCAGCACCGCGATGTCGCCGCAGCGGTCGGCGTCCTTCGACTCGGCCTGACGAATTGCGCCAACGGTCTTCTCGGGCATCAGTCGTGGTCTCCTATCCTGGGTCTAGATGGGAATCCGCGATATGGACTCTTGGGCGCCATGAATGGCGCCCCTACATGGGTGGGCGCGATGAAGATTGTGTTGATAAAGGCAGTGTCGGGATTGGTATCCCAACCTACGAGCCGCGTACGGCGCGTATGAGAGGCGTGCTTCCTCGACGCAGCCCTTTTTCAACACAATCTGAATCGCGCCCCTACACGGGAACGGCTCGGACGGGAATCGCGGATTCCCATCTAGATGAGCCACCAGTGTTCCGGGCTGACGGACTCCAGCCGGAAGCCTCGCTGGTCCTCCGGCAGCGAGGCCAGCAGCTCCTGCGCCTTCTTGCCGATGGCCTCCGCACACAGCTCCACGTTCCGCCGACCGACCTCCGCCGAGGCGTGGACGCGGGGATCGAGGCCGCCGATGCCGTCCGGCGGCTTCATGTTCGGGGCCAGCGGGCCGTCGCCGAGGGTCTTCAGGTCCACGAGGTCGGGGTAGACGAACATCATGTTCGAGGTCTCCCACTTCGCCGCGTGGTCGGACGACGACTCGGGCCCCTGGCTCAGCGTCATCTCCCACAGGCCGATTCCGCGCACCGTGCCGTCGGCGAGGACGGGCTGGAGGGCGGCCTCGATCATGTCGATCTGCTCGCGGATGTTGTGGCCGGAGACGCCGATGATGACGCGGAAGCCGGTGCGTTTCAGGTGATCGAAGAGCTGCGTGAGGACCGGCTCCAGGTGGGCGCGATCGAAGCCGGCGTGGAAGTACACGGGCGGGTAGACGACGCCGCCGAACTGCTCGGCGCATTTCACGAGGATCGCGTGGGCCTTGATGGCATCGTTGCCGAGCGGCAGGTGGCGCCCGTGCCATTCGATCAGGCCGAAGGGCACGTAGACCACCGGGAAGCGGCGCGCCGCCTCCTCAAGCTGCCCGGGCCGCATGAACTGCATCTGCACGTTGGTCGGCAGGTCGTTGGTCATGGGCTTCTCCCTCGTTCGTTGACTGCCGGCCGGGCTGGCGAACGCGAGCGACGCGATCCCGGCGGCGGTTCCGACGCAGAAGTCTCGGCGGTCCATCCTGGCCCTCCTCATCGCCCAGGCGTCACGCGTACAACCCTGAAGTCCAGCGTGTCAAGCGGAAAGGCGAGGGCGTCGCCGTCCAGCGGGACTTCCTTGTCCTCGACGACATCCGTAGCCGTGAGGCGCGCTTCCGCCGGCAGGCCGAGGGCTTTGCGGTCGAGTTCGACGCGGGCGTCCGTCGCGTCCTTGCCGAGGTTGGAGATGACGAGCATGACGCCCTTGGCACCGCGCGAATAGCCGCTCGCTTTCACCGCGTCCGCGTTCGTGCGGAAGCAACCGCCGGCCTCCCAGTAGGGGATGAACTTCGCCTGGTCGCGACCGAAGTCATCCATCGCGTGCCAGAGCTTCGACTCGAGTTCGAGCGAGCCGCCGAGGTTGCCGCGCACGAGCACGTCGTGTAGCAGGCTGAACGACATCGCCTGGTGATAGGTGTACGGGCGGTTGTAGCACAGCAGCTCGGCGGGCACGCCCCACTGGCGACCCATGAACTCGCAGCGGAAGGCGTCGAGCGGCAGAACCTCCATGGCGAACGGGCCGGCGTCGATGCCGCCGAACTGCTCGCCATCCCAGGAGCTCGTCGCCCAGCCGAGGCTGGGCGTCACCATGCAGGTGGAGTTGTGCACGTTGACCTGCCCGTCAGGCTTGCGGGTCTTCACGACGGTGTAGATGCGCCGGAGGATGTCGCGGTAGGCGAAGATGGGGTTGGTCGGCGCGAGGCTGCCGTCGGGGCGGACGTAGCCGCAGCCGTGGAGCTGGTTCGCGCAGGTCCACGGGTACTCGGTCCCGTCGAGGTAGACGCCGTCGATGTCGTACTCGTCGATGAGCTTCGCGATCCCGTCTACGGGGTAGTCCTGCCAGGGGCTGTTGTAGCAGACGATGTACGCAGTCTGTTCGGGTTGGCGCTTGTGCCCGCCTGAGCGCGGGTAAACGAGGCACTCGTCGGAGTACAGGTCCCACTCCGGCGCGATGTTGCTCATCTCGTAGCCGAAGTACAGCAGCAGCTTGATCCCCTTCGCATGGCACGCTTCCACGAGCTTCTTCAGTTCCGCCCCGTGGGTCGTGGTCGCGCAGTCCTGGATGTCGGTCCAGTGCTCGTGGAAGCAGATCGTCCGCACGCCCAGCTCAGCGAGTCGATCCAGGACCGACATCGGGCGCCCCGCGCCGTACAGTGTCAGCCCTCGCCCGAACTTGCCCTCGATGAAGGCCGTGCCTGTCCCCGGCAGCCCCGGGGAGCCCTTTGCTGGCGAGGTCTTCCGCCTGCCGTCGGGCGTGAAGTCGCTATCGAGGCGGTCGAGCAGGAGCGTGTGCTCATCGACGAGCGGGGGCTGCGTGAGGTCGAACGACGCGCGCGCGATATCGGAGATCCGCATCTCATCGACGTCGAACTCACAGATCGTCAGGCCGAGCTGAATCGTCGCGCCCTCCAGTGGCTTCTCCAGCGTACCCTTGTACGGGCGGGAGGCGACCTTCTGCCCGTCGATCCAGATCGCCGTCTCGTCGCCCCAGGTCAGTGCGACATGGTGCCACTCGCCCTTCTGCCACTGGGAGGAGCTCGTGAGGACCAGCGGATAGGTGGTTCCCTGCTTGTAGTACGCCCTCATGCTGCGGTCGTCGATGTTCCAGTAGAAGCCGATCTGGCTGTCACCGGGCATGACCACGTCGAAGAGGCTCCGGTTGAACTTCCCGCGCCCTGGGTCATCGGGCGCCACGTTTGGGTTCGGATCGAACTGCGGCCTGACCCAGGCCTCGAAGGTGCCCTGCTCCAGGTCGATGCTCCCCTCCGCCGGGTAGACGGTGGGGGCGCTGAACGATGCCACCTTGTCCTCCATGCCGTAGTTCCCATGGTGGCAGATGCGGTAGTCCCAGACGTCCGGCTTCAGGGGCTTCACCGGCGTCGCCTGCATCCCGAAGGTGAACCGCAGGGGCTCAGTCAGCTTCACCGGCGCGCCGACGATCCTCACCCGCAGGACCACCTGGTCGCCTTCGCGGCGGATGCTCACCACGTCCTTGGCTTGGGGCGGCGTGAAGCCCTGGTCCGACTCCGAGAACCACGCGAGGCCCCGGTCGTCGTCGCCCAGCCAGATGTACGGGCGGAAGCCGCTCTCGAAGCCCTCTTTCGGCAGTGCGCCCGCGTTGTACGCGCTGCCCCAGCGGCCGGGGAAGTGGTAGAGGTACTTCGCGTGCTCGGCCTTGACGGGGATCTCGAGCACGAGCGAATCGAGGCTCGTCGCGCCGAGGGGCTCGATGGCGAAGTCCGAGCGGAGCACGCCGTCGTACTCGGTGCGCACGCTGCCCGCGAGGCGGAGGCCCTGTGAGACGGCCTCGGTGCGCACCGTGGCGGCATTCGGCTTGCGTTCCGTGACGGACGCCTTCAGGGCGCCCCACTGCTGAGGCTGCCCGTCGGCCTGCGCCACGAAGCGGATCGGCCCCGCGAGCACGGAGGCGCCGGCGGTGGTCACCGCACTCGGCAGCGGCATCCCGTCGAACTCATATGTCCGGCCCCAGACGCTCACGGTGTGCCCCTCGGCCTTGACCGGCGTCCAGGGAGGCAGGACCTTGTCACTGAGGCCCTCTTTGGAGCCCAGCCACGCGGGTCTCGCAGGTAGCTCGAAGGGTGCGCTCGCCCGACCAACCTCGGCGCCCGTCGCGTCGGTCGCTACCACCCGCACCTCGTGGTGGCCGGTCGCCAGGCCGGCGGTTGGGAAGGTGACCTCCACCGACTTGCCCGCCGCCGGGAGAGCCGCCGTCTCCTCCTTCGCCACCTCCCCTGCACCCCTCAGCATCTGCACACGCAACTGCCCCTCGGGGAGCTGGACGCCTGGCGCGGAGACCTGGACGATGACCTTGCTGTCCTCCAGGAAGCACTTCCTGAGAGCGATCTGTAGCTTCGGGAGGATCGTGAAGGGCACACTCACGGCGGTGCAGGTCACGGGCCCGGCGATGACGGCGAACCGCGCTTCGTAGTCGCCGGCAAGCGGGGCGCCGTCCTTCATTGGCAGGTCGATCCGCAGGCCGACGGGGCGGCGCTCGCCGGGATCGAGGGATGCGGTCCCCGTCTGCACGTTCTTCGCGCCCTCCAGCTGCGCGACGGTCAGCGTGGCCGTGACGCTTTGGCCTTGCGGCGCCTCGCACTGCACCTTGACTTCCAGCCACCCGGCCTGGGGGTCGCTGACCTCGGTGACGGCGAAGGGCGCGGCGCCCTGGATGAAGGCGACCCGGCGGAAGGCCTCGGGTTGATGGAAGCCCCTAGTGACCGGCGACCAGGAGAGGATTGCGGGGGAGGGCGTCTGGCGATCCCAACCCACGTTGAGACCCCAGACCGCCCCCTCGGCAGGCGCGGGGACTCCGAGCGAGGCGAACGGCACCCGGACCTCGGCGGTCCAGGCGTCGTCCGCGATGCTCGTACGGGCTTCCCACGCGGCGGAGAAGCTCGCGTCCTGGCCGACCGATTCCCAAGTCACGCCCGCCGCGTTCACAATGAACTGGAAGTACCGCCCGTCGCCGAGGTGGGGGTCGACGAACAACTCGAGGGCGTCATCGTCCCACAGCTTCCCGTCGTGGTCCGTGGCTGCTTGCCTGAGGGCCGCGCCCGCGGGCTTGGGGAGGCGCACCGCGAGGTAGAGGGCCTCGGCATCGCGGCCGAGGAGGACCTGGGGCTGAGGCATAAGGAGCTGCCCCGCGCTAAGGGCGCGGAAGCCGAACAGCGATACGGCGCCGCGCCACTCGTCTTCGGCGAGGCGTCCGTCGATGGTCGGGCGGCCAGCCAGCAGCGGTAGGGCGAGGTCGTGGCCCGGCCGCGGGCCCTGAGCGATCATCGCGAGCAGGCTGAGCAGTGTCATGGTTGCATCCTCCTTGTGTGGACTCGGGCCGGATGGCGGTGCGCCGAGCGCTCTCGGCGCACCGCCATGCGGCCCCTCCCGCGTCACCGTCCCACGCAGGGGATCGAGTGGGTGAGGCCAAGATCGCGGATGAAGGCGATGTCGTCGAAGTCGCCCATCTTACCCCGGTCGATCCCGCGGCCGAAGAAGGCGACGTGCAGGTCGCTGCTCCCGTCGCTGTCGGGCGTGGCGGCCCAGCGCATGGCGTAGGCGAGGTTGGCGCGGAAGAAGCACGCGCCGGGGCCCGAACTGCTGGTGGACCATTCGTCGTAGTACCGGCGCACGAGCCAGCCGCCGTGCACGTCCTGGTTCACCACGCGCATCCCGAGGTAGTGGCAGCTGTTCGGCGGCGAGCCGCCAAACATGCCGCACTGCAGGAAGTAGAGCTGGCCGTCCGCGAAGTCACGGCTCGGCTCACAGAGCAGCAGGACTCGTTCCTCCCCGCGGTGAGGAGCGCCTTCGCCGCCGATCCACTCGCGGCTCGCCTCGGCGAAGGCGCCGTCCGCGCCGCGCGTCAGCCGCCGGACCTGCCAGCGCGTGGGGCGACCCTCGTCCTGGTTCTCCGTAAGGCCCACCCACAGGGATGAGCCGTCCGGGGCCTCGGCGGCGCCGACGGGCACGAGGCTCTTCAGCGGCAAGGCCTGCTCCGGGCCGAGGTCGAGCTGCTCCCCGGCCGGGGTTGCGTCGCGGTAGCCCACCGCAGCATCCGGCCCACGCCACAACAGCAGGGCGGCGGCTCCGCGGTAGGGCACGAGGGTGGGCCTGGCGCCGGCACTGTCGGGCACGGTCTGCGCAGGGCCGATGGTCGGGCGGCCATCGGCGTCCAGCGTGATGCGGCGCACGTGCACCGCATCCGCCATCGGGTACGCCACCCAGGTGGCGTCCGGCACGTACGTCGCCGAGGGGTCGCCCGTCACGCCGTCGGGTTCCAGGAGCGTCTCCTCGGACCAGCGGTCGCCATCGGCGCCGGGGTCATCACCCAGCCACACGCGCAGGTAGAGACGCAGCGGCGGCATGACGGCCGGGGTTGGCGGTTGACCATCGACGGGCAGCGCCTTCTGTTCCGCATCGCGCTTCAGGTCACCGGCGAACAGGAGCAGTCGCGCGGCGTCGCCGGCGCCATGCGCAACCAGAGCGGTTGCGGTCCGGGCCTTGCCCAGCTTGTGCCGATGTCCCGCGCTCGTGCTGTAGCCGTAGTTGATGTCGGCGGCGATGTTCTCCTCCCCGAAGACGCCGTTCCAGTTCCAGTCCACGAACGTGCCCTTGCCATCGAAGGCGGGCCTGATCTTGAAGCGGTAGGGCGGCCCGCCGAGGAAGGCGACATCGTCGCGGGGGAACGGCAGGTACTCGTTCAGGTGGGCCTCGTCAAGGACCAGCGAGGCGAGCGTCCCCCGCGAGTAGCCGATCTGGTCGCCCCGCCCGTTGAGTTGGTAGTTGTAGGAGTAGTTCAGCAGGCTGGGGTATGCGGGCGACCATCCTGCGTCCCAGAAGCCGGAGTGGTCCAGCCCCAGTTGGTGGCCGAACTCGTGGATGAAGGTGGCGTAGAGCGCGTGCTGGCCGCACGAGCCGGCGTCCGCCATCTGGCCGCTCTGGCCGCCGCCGCCCGTGCCCACAAGCATCCAGTGGGTCACACCCTGGTGCGCGGCCGCGTGGTTCTCCCCCGCGAGCTTCTGCCACGACTCGCCTTCGCGGTCCTTCGGGATCATCTCGCGGTAGATGATGTGCAGGGCCACGCCATCGACGCCGTCCGGGTTGGAGATGGGCAGCGAGGCGAAGTAGGCGATGGCGCGGTCCATCTCCGCGTGCATGGCCTCCTCTCCTACCCCCTCCATCGGCTGCAGCTCGCAGACTACGTCACGATGGGTCGGCGAGCAACCGAGGGCCGGGAGGTCGAGGCCGCCGGGCTTCACGGCGCCCGTCTCCCACGCATCGCGGAGACCGTCGTCGTCCGTGTCCGCGACGGCCGGCGCGGCGTCGGCGCGATAGGCGACATGCAGAAGCACGTCATCGCCCACGAACCGCTCACCCGAGCGACGCAGCCGGAGGAGGTCGTCCAGACCGTCTCCCGTGAAGTCACCCGCCACCCAGAGCGCATCACTCTGCGCAACGGCCAATCCCGGCAGGTCGGCCACGTAGACACCTTCGCGCGGGTCGCCGCCGGGAAGGAGGCGCCGGCCGATCAGGACGTCGGCGCGCCGGGTTCCGCAGAATCGGCCGACCACGAGGCCGTTGCCGGGAGCATCCCACGCGAGGAGCGTCGGGGCGCCCAACCGCGCGGAACCATCGGGCTCCGGCAGGATGCCGGCGCGCCGAACTCCGCCGTCCTCGGCGAGGCAGACGACGCAGGAGCGGCCGGAGCCGTCAAGATCGCCCAGGGAGACGCGGGAGTGGCGGCCGAGGCTTCCCTTGACCGGGATCGGCGCGAAGCGCTTCCCCTCGCCTCGCGACCAGGTATTGCGGAGGAACAGGAGCGTCCCGTCGGCGCCGGCGACGAGCAGATCGGGCCGACCGTCGGCATTCACATCACCCGCCAGCGCCTGCAGAGGGGCAGGGGGCAACGAGCTCGGCGCGAGCGTGGCCGCGATCTCGTCGCGCTCGTAGAGGTGCGACTGACTGTTGAAGCCCCAGGTCGCCTGCACGCGTCCGTCGGGGAGGATCGCCACCACCTGCACGCCGGGCTCGCCGCTGAAGCGCCCGCAGGCCACGGCCAGGGCATCGGCGCCGAAGGGGCGGCGGGCCTGGATGTTGTCGCAAGGCTTGCCCAGAGCGGAGGTCTGGACGAAGTCCAGGATGCCGCCATCGGGCGGGTACAGGCCCACGAAGTCCGCCAGGCCGTCGGCGTCCACGTCGCCCGCCATCGCGATGCGAGGGGCGGGATAGCCGCCGAACCAGTAGACCGCCGGGCCGAACTGTACGGGAGGCTCGGCGGCGAAGGCGGGAACGGCGAGCGCGAACGTGAGGGGCATCCAACACAGGCGTCGGGTCATCGAAGCGCTGCCTCGGCTCGTCGATAGCGCAGGAGCGCAGAGTCGGGGTTGTGGGTCAACTCGACGGGCAGGCCCTCCTCGCGGAGGTCCTGCCCGCGGCGCATGAGCGTCTCATTGGCGTCGAGGTTGGTGACCTCGTATTCGACCTCAGACTGCAGGCCCTGTAGCTGCAACACGGCCCTCGTGAACGGGCTCCGTGGGCGCTTCAGGACCACGACGAGACCGTCGCCTGCCTCGGGCCGGTCGAGTTGGTACGCCATCCACGCATCCTCGGCGAGGCTGTACTCGGTGAGCGGGTAGAAGTCGCCGAGGAAGTACTCCCTGATCTGCAGGTACTCCTCCAGCAGCGCCCGCGCGTGGGCGAACGGGTAGTCCTCGGGGATGAGCGGCTGTTGCGCATCACCGTGCCCGTGGAGCCCGGCGGCCAGAGAAGCACACATGACGCTCCGCAGGCCGTAGCGGTCCATGTCCCGGAGGTAGCCGCCGCCCGTCCCGTTGAGCGGCACCCAGGGAAGCAGCCCGAGCGTGTGGCACTGCGTGGGCGTCGGGTCGCGATGGCCGACCGCGTAGTCGGTGCGCCAGAGGGGCGTCGAGCGGCGGATCGATTCGAGGTCGATTCGGCGCCCGCCGCTGGCACAGTTGTCGATGGTGAGGCCCGGGTGCCGGGTCAGCAGTTCGTCCCACAGGGCGCACTGCCCCTCGATGTAGCGGATCTCGGTGATGCCCAGGCGATCCGGCGGATCGGCGTGGCGCCAGTACTCGAGCTGCGCGATGTTCGAGTCCCAGCGGAGGCAGTCGATGCCGAACTCGTCGATCTTCTGCGAGAGGAAGTCGGTCAGCCAGCGGCGGGCGTCAGGATCGCCCAGGTTGAACAGCCGGTCGCCCGCGTTGAGCTGATTCCGCTTGCTCTCCCAGTACACCCACTCCTCGGGGGACATGTGGCCGCCGTAGTCGGCCCAGGTGACGGCCTGGTCCGGCGGGACCTCCAGGAGCCACTCGGGGTGCTCCTCCGCAATAGGAGTGCCGGGGGCCACGCGCTCAGGCTCGAACCAGAGCAGGAACCTCATCCCCGAGGCGTGGAGCAGGTCGCTGATCGGGCGGAAGCCGTCGGGGTAGAGGTCCTCGCGCGGCTCCCAGTTGCCCGCGTTCTCCATCCAGTGGCCGGGCTTGCCGAACCACTCGGCGTCGATCCAGTAGACCTCGAAGGGCAGCTTGTGCTCGATGATCTTGCGGATGTTGTCCAGGTGAACCTCTGCCGGTGTGCCGCCCCAGTTACCGTTGCACAGCGGCGGCACGAGCGGTTTGCCATGGGGTGCGGGCCGATGGTGCTTCAGGATCAGCCGGCGCAGGAGGTTCTGACCACGCCACCGGTCGCCTTCCCAGGAGACGAGCAGTACGCTCGGTGTGCGTATCTCCTCGCCCGGATGCAGCGTCAGATGCGCATGGTCCACGCCGACGCGCACGCACAGTCGCCCCTGCGCATCGCGGGTGAACTCGGCGGCCCACTCGCCCGTCCAGCCGATCGCGAGCACGAACCCGCGCCCCCCGAGATCCACGTTGAAGAAGGGGAGCACCTCGCTGGAGGAGCGCCCGCCGCCGGGGCGCAGCCGCAGCGTGCCGTTCGGCGTCAGCGTGCGTTGCTTCGGCGCGAAGTCATGCACAGAGCAGAGCGCGCCGTTCGCATAGTGGACGACGCACGGGTCCTGCGCGGTGAGCGGGAGCAGCGCGTCCAAGGCCTGGATGTCCTCGAGGATCGACGTGTCCTCGCGGCCCTCGTTCGCAAGGTAGAGCGTCCACTCGACCGCCGGGAAGTCGTCGTAGACCACCGTCTCGGCGCAGACCGAGAGGCCCTCTACCCCAGCCCACCTGCGCGGCTGCTCCGCAGCGCGGCAGGCCCACTCCCTCGCAGCTTCCATCTCACCCGGTGTGGGGAGCATCGTCATCTCCTTGAGCGTGCACAACTCGGCGGGTGGAGCAGTTCGTGATGGGGCGGCAGTTCCCTTGCAGGGGTGCTACTGAGTCTCGGACAGATACGGGAACAGTGGGGCGGGCATTCTTGCCCGCCAGAGGCTGTGGCGGGCAGGAATGCCCGCCCCACTGTTCCCGTGTTTCCGCGAAGCGCAGTAGCTTCTGGGACAGACACCGGAACTCGCCAGCGACGCGAGTTCCGGCGTCAGTCCCCACTCCTCCGCAGGATTCGGCCTGCAAGTGCGGAACTGAACAGCATGCCCCCCGCCTCGGTTGGTCTCGATCCGGACTTCCTGCGCAGCCTCGAGCGCCTGACGATGGTTGCGCGGCGGATCTTCCCCGGCCAGTTGAAGGGCGAGAAGCGCAGCCCGCGCCACGGCAGCAGCGTCGAGTTCGCCGACTTCCGCACCTACGCCCCCGGCGACGACTTCCGGCACGTGGACTGGAACGTGTACGCGCGGTTGGAGCGCCTCTTCCTGAAGATGTTCCACGAGGAAGAGGACCTGCACCTGTACCTGCTGCTGGATGTGAGCGAGTCGATGCGCTTTGGGGAGCCGGAGACGAAGCTCGACGCAGGCCGGAAGCTGGCGGCGGCGCTGGGCTACATCGGCCTCTCATCGCTGGACCGCGTGGCGGCGGGAACATTCTCGGACCGGCTGCTGGATCGGTTCCGCCTCGTGCGCGGGAGGCGTCACGCGGGGCGGCTGTTCCGCTTCCTGAGCGAGGCGGGGCAGGGGGCTTGGGGGACACGATCCCAATTCGGTGAGGCTGAATTGGGTCATGTCCCCCAAGCCCACGGGACGGACCTCGCGGAGGCCTTGCGGAACTTCGCCGTACGCACGCGCAATCGGGGGGTCGTGGTGGTGATCTCGGACTTCCTGGATCGGCAGGGGTATCAGTCGGCGATCCAGGCGCTGGTGTCGTGTCACTTCGACGTGAACGCGATCCAGGTGCTGACACCGGAGGAGGTCAAACCGGACCTCGCGGGCGACCTGCGCCTCGTGGACGCGGAGACGGGCGATACCCGCGAGATCACGGTGACGGGTGCGCTGCTGAACGCGTACCGGGCGCGTGTCGAGGCCTACTGCGACGAGCTGCGACGGTTCTGCGTTCGTCGAGGCGCCGGCTATGCGCGGCTGCTGACCACGGACTCGATCGAGCAGTTCGTCTTGCAGCTTCTGCGGCGGAGTGGGGTGGTGGCGTGATGGACGGGACCACGACGGAGGCTAACGGGATGCCGGCTGGAAGCCCGCGCTCCCAGGTGGACGTCAACGGCAGATGAACTTCCTCAACACGCCGGCGCTTCTCTACCTTCTGGCGATTCCGCCCGTGGTGCTGCTGTACTTCCTGCGGCTGCGGCGGAAGAACCGGCGCGTGCCCTCGACGCTGCTGTGGGAGACCTCGACGGCCGACCTGCAGGCGAACACGCCCTTCCAGCGGCTGCGCAGGAGCCTCGTGCTGTTCCTGCAGATTGCCCTGTTGGCTGTGCTGGCGTTCATGATCGCGCGGCCGTTCCTGCGCATCCACGCGTTGCGAGGGGAGAGCGTCGCGATCGTGATCGACGCCTCGGCCAGCATGCAGGCGACAGATGTGCGGCCGAGCCGAATCGAGGCGGCGAAGCAGGCGGCGGGCAAGATCATTGCAGACCTGAGCAAGGGCGACGAGGCGTGCGTGATCGAGGCGGGCCAACGGACACGGGTGCGGGCGGGCTTCACCACGAACCGGCGTGTGTTGTCCAGCGCGATTGCGAAGGTGCGCGCGACCGACACGGAGACCGCCCTGCGGGATGCGCTCGCGCTGGCCGTCTCGCTGGCGAGGAAGCGGCCGGAGGCGGAGATCGTGCTCATTTCCGATGGCGCGTTTGCGCCACTGGACGACGTGGCTCTCGGCGACGAGCGCGTGCGGTTCGTGCAGGTCGGGAAGGAGTGCTTCAACGTCGGCGTCACGGCGATGGATGCGCGACGGGACTACTCGGCGCGCGGCGCGCTGCAGGTGTTTGCACAGATCACCAGCTTCGCCTCGAAGCCTGCGTCCTTCGTGCTGGAGGTCTACCACAACGACTCGCTGATCGACGCGAGGCCGGTGGAGCTGGCGGCGGAGGCGACGCGTGGGGAAGTGTTCGCCAACTTCCCCTACGAGGCGGGCGTCGTGCGGGCACACCTCGACCTGCAGGACGACCTCGCGGTGGACAACTCGGGCTATGCGTACCTCGTTCCGCGCGGGGAGTTGACGGTGCTGCTGGTCGGCGAGGAGAGCCTGTTCCTGGAGCGCGCGCTGACGGTCGATCCGCGCGCGCGCCTGAGCCGCGTGTCGAGCGCAGACTTCCGACCCGACACGCCGGCCGATGTGCGCGTGTTCAACGGGTGGGCGCCGGACAGGGCGCCGGACGGGGGCTCGCTGTTGGTGAACACGAGCGCCCGCAATGGGCCGGTGGCGGTTGCGGCGAAGGTGCAGACGCCGACGGTCGTGCGCTGGGTTGAGAAGCACCCGGTGCTGCGGTACGTGAACTTCGAGCAAGTGGCGATCGCCGAGGCCTTGTCGGTGACGGCGCGCCCGTGGGGGCAGGTGCTCGTGGAGGGTGACACGACGCCGCTGGTCGTCGCGGGGCAGCAAGGGAAGGTGAGGGCGGTCTACATCGGCTTCGAGCTGGAGCGCTCCAACCTCCCCCTGCGCGCGGCCTTCCCGATCCTGATCCAGAACTGCCTGGAGTGGCTGGCGACGGGGAGCGAGACGATCGCCAACCGCAGCGTGCGGACGGGAGAGCCGATCGCGCTGACGGCGGTGCAATCGGGTGAAGCGGCGACGGTGCGCGGGCCGGACGGGTCGGTCCACAAGCTGAACCCGGGCGCGGGCTCGACGGCGTTCGACGCCACGGAGGCTGCCGGCGTGTACCGCGCGACGTACCCGGAGGGCCAGTTCGTGTTCGTGGCCAACCTGCTGAGCGGAGCCGAGAGCAACCTCAAGCCGCGCAGCGAGATCAACATCGGCAACCGGCGTGTAGGCGGCGGTTCGGCGGTGATGACCTCGAACCGCGAGATCTGGCGGCACCTCGCACTCATTGCGCTTCTCATCTTGGCGGTCGAATGGTATGCTTACCATCGGCGGATCTAGCGGAACTGTGGAGTGGGGGAGTTGCGGAGAGGCGGAGAGGCGAGGCAGGAGGATCTGAGACGAAGCGAGGGGATCAAGATGGCCAAGGCTGCCTGTCCGAACTGCGGGGCGGAGTACGATCCGAGCGGGATTGCCACGATGTGCAGTCGCTGCCTGAAGCCCCTGCCCGCGGCAGCGCCCCCGCCGGCCCCCGCGCCCGCACCCGCGCCGCCGACGCCGTCCTCGCAGCGCCGGCCGTGCATCAAGTGCGGGGAGCTGCTCTACCCAACCGAGCTGACCTGCTGGAAGTGCGGCTCGGCCCAGACCGCCCGCCCGGGACCGGTGATCGCGGCACCCAGCATCGGTCCGGCCGGTCCGCCGCCGGTCGGCGTTCCGCCACCGATCGGCGCGCCGCCGATCGCACCGCCGCCCCCGCCGTCGCCGTACGCGGGAGCCGCGTACGCGGTCGGGCCCAGCCCCGAGGTGCAGCAGCGCGCCACATGGGCGCTCGTCATCGGCATCCTGTCGCTGTTCTGCTGCAGCATCGTGCTCGGCCCGATCGCCATCTGGCTGGGCGCTTCCGCACGGCGCGACGGAGCGGGAGGGAATGCGACCGCGGGGATGGTGCTGGGGATCATTGCGGTGGCCTTGTGTGTCATTGGCGGCATTATCTGGGTCGCGCTGCTGGCGACGGCGGGCCAGTCCGGGGGCTCCTGGACGCCGTAGGCCCGGGCCCGGCAGATCGGTTCGCGCACCGAGGCGTGTGCCCGGTCTGCAGCGTCTAGCCCAGAGGGAGGCGCCGGAGACTGCCCGACTCCTGTGGAGATTCGCGATGAAGCGTCTGCTCGCTGGTGTACTGCTGTGTGCGGCGGCTACGGCCGCGACCGCCCAGTCCGTCCCCCGCGCCTATGCGGGGCACTACGAACTCGTGCCGCAGCTGCTTCCGGGTCTGAGCGCTCAGGACGATGCGGTGCGGGCGCGGTGCGTGTTTCTGATCGGCCAGATCGGCGACCGGAAGGCCGCGGCGGGAATCCGGCCGCTGCTCGGGGACCCCTCCCTCGCTGTGCGCTACCAGGCGGGGATCGCGCTGTGCGCGTTGGGCGATTCGGCGGGTGTGCCGACGGCGAGGGCGGCTCTCGCCTCGGCGGCCGAGTGGATCCGCTACTACGCGGTGCAGGCGCTGGCGGACCTTGCCACCGACCCGGCCCGCACCGCACTCAATGCACTGCGAGCGGACCAGAGCGAACTCATCGGCGGGATGATCGACGAGGCGATGAAGACATGGCCGTGGCCCTCGGCGCCCCCGGCCCCGGCGAAGGAGAAGCTGGAGGCCGCCGAGTCGCTGCACGAGCTGTTCATCGAGGTGACAGCCCCGCTGGTGGTCGAGTCGGACGGCTACTGGCACGATGGCAACTACCCGCAGTGCATCCGGTGCAACGAGGCGATCATCTTCCTGGACCCGCACTTTGTGGAGCAATACGGCACCACCGCCTGGCTGCTGTGGAGCCTCGGCCTGAATGACCGCGCCTTCTCCGTGCTGCGCCAGGGCCTGGCCGCCAACCCCAACGACTGGCAGATGTGGTTCGACACGGGCTACCAGTACACGCTGCTGAAGGAGTACGCGATCGGCGCGCGCTTCCTCGGCCGCGCGATCGAGCTGGGCGCACCCCCGCCGCAGAACCATCAGTACTGCCACGCGCTGGAGAAGTCCGGGCATCCCGACCTCGCGCTGGCAGCCTGGCAGGACCTGAAGAAGCGCTTCCCGGACGACCCGATCCCCGCACAGCACATCGCGCGACTGCAGAAGGTCCTGGCTGGAGAGCAACCACCCACCCGCGAGACCTGACGGGCCGCCCCGGCCGACCAAGGTCCCTGGTTCCCTCCTCGTGAACTCCTCGGCGTCGTGCGCACTTCGACGCCGGGGAGGCTGCTCGCATGAGACCCACCGTGCTCGCCTGTTGTGCCGCGGCCCTGCTGGCGCACGCCAACTGCCTGGCCGTCGTGCTGCCGCGCGCGCAGGGACCCCTGACGCTGTGCGACTTCTCAACCGAGGAGGCGGTCGCGCGGTGGACGGGGCTGCCGTGCGAGCGGACGGAGGTGGACGGCAAGCCCGCGCTGCGCTTCACCTTCCCCAGGTGGGAGGAGGGAGCGAACCAGTGGCCGGCCGTCTACCTCAGCTACGAGGACGGCAAGGGCTTCGCGGCGACCGATTGGTCCCATTACGCCGACCTGGCGCTGGAGGTGCGCATCGACGGCGAGCAGACGGGTGACCTGGCCATCGAGCTGCGTGATACGGCCGGGCAGAACGGCTACGCGCTGCATCACGACGTGGAGCCGGGTCGCGCGAACCGGATCGTGATGTCGCTTGACGACGCCGCGGCCGAGGCGAAGCTGGAGCACATCCAGCAGATCGTCCTGTATGCCAGTCAGCCCAAGCACACCTACACGGTGACGGTCTCGGCCATCCAGTTGCTCCCGGGTGAGAGGCCGCCGCTCGCCACATTCGACCTCGCGTATCCGAACTACCGGGGGCTCATCTTCCCGCGCGTGAACCGCGTCGAGGTGGACGTCACGCTGCAGCCCGAGGAGTACGACCTGACGCCCGCCGACCTGCGGCTGGAACTGACCTGCCGCGGGCAGGGCGAGCAGGTTGCCGGACGGACGGGCTTCACGCAGAGCAGCGCGCGGCTGGCGGTGCGCACGCGGGACCTGCCGGCCGGAGCGGTCAGCGTGACGGCGAAGGTCACGGGGCGGGACGCGCAGGCGCTTGGGGAGCGCACGTGGGCTCTCAGGAAGTTCACTCCCGACGAAGTGAGCAAGACGTCCGTGTACATCGACGAGCACAACAACACGATCGTGGATGGGAAGCCCTTCTTCCCGCTCGGCTGGTATGGCGGCGGGAGCGTCTCGCAGGCCGCGGAGATCGCCGACAGCCCGTTCAACTGCATCCTGGACTACGGGACGAACGGCAAGCCCAAAGCCGACATGCTGGCGTACCTGGACATGCTCCACGAGAAGGGCCTGAAGCTCATCTACTGCCTGAACGATGTCTACCCCGGAGCGACCTACTACGCGGAGAGCGGCTGGGAGGGCGTCAAGGGGAACGAGGCCATTGCGGACGCCGTGGTGGCGGCGTACCGCGACCACCCGGCGCTGCTGGCGTGGTACCTGAACGACGAGCGGCCGAAGTCCATGGCGCCCAAGATGCGGGAGTACTACGAGCGCATCCGCGATGCCGACCCGAACCACCCCTGCTACATCGTGCTGTGTACGATGCCGGAGCTGAAGTACTTCCTGGACACGACCGACGTGATGGGCGTCGATCCCTACCCCGTTCCGCAGTCGCCCGTGACGCGCGTGAGCGACTGGATGGAGTGGGCGAACACGGCCACGGGCGGGCGGATGCCGACGTGGCTCGTGCCGCAGGCCTTCGCGTGGTATCAGCATCATCCGCCGGGGTCCGACCGGGCCCGCATCCCCACCGAACAGGACCTGCGCACCGGCCGCGCGCCAACCTACGAGGAGGGCCGATGCATGGCCTACCTCGCGCTGGCCCACGGCGCGAAGGGCCTCATCTACTGGTGCTACTACAACATGCGGGTGCTGCCGCAGTACGAGGAGATGTGGGGGTGGATGAAGCGAATCGGGGAAGAGGTCAAGGCGTTGTCGCCCGTGCTGCTGTCGCCGGAGGACCTCGGACCGGTTCCGGAATCCGGGGACACGATCCCAATTCGCAACGGCGCGAATTGGGTCATGTCCCCGGATTCCAGCATCCACACGAAGCTCAAGCGGTGTGACGGCCGACTGTACCTGATCGCCGTGAATGCTGCGCGCGAGCCGTATGAGGCGGCCTTCGATGTCGGGCATGCGCTGCTGCCGGAGGTGGACGTGATGTTCGAGGGACGCAAGGCCTCGGCGCAGGGGCGGGAACTAACGGACCACTTTGAGCCGCTGGCGGTGCACGTGTACGACGTGGGCAAGGGGGGCTAGGGGAGGTCGGCGAGGGGAGCGCGACGAACAGCGTCCGCCGGAGCACGCAACGACCAGCCGACGTACTGAGTCCCTTACAAACACGCGAGCAGTGGGGCGGGCATTCTTGCCCGCCAGGGGGCCGTGGCGGGCAAGAATGCCCGCCCCACTACTTCCGTACTTCCGCGAAGATCAGTAGGTTGAGATGGGCCTAGCTGAGGACCGGGAACTCCAGGAATTCCGCGACCTGATCGAGACCCCCGACGCGTATGTCGATGGGTTCGGTTGGCGCACGGTTTTCGGAGCGGCGTTCATTGGCCTCATCATGATGCCCGGGTCGATCTACCTCGGGCTCGTGGCCGGGCAGTCGATGGGGCCGGCGGCCGAGTGGACCACGATCATCCTCTTCACGGAACTGGCGCGGCGGTCGTTTCAGGTCCTGAGCAAGCAGGAGATCTACATCCTGTACTACATCGCCGGCGGCCTCACGTCGATGATCGGCGTGGTCGCGCTGTCCGGCGGCGCGTTCGCGGGGCTGATCTGGAACCAGTTCCTGCGCTCGGCGGCGCCCGGCGGCCTCGGGGACCAGGTGCCGAGCTGGGTCGCGCCCCCGCCGACCTCCCAGGCGATCGTGGAGCGCACCTTCTGGCACGCGGACTGGATTCCCGCGATCATGCTGATGGTCGGGCTGCAGCTCCTGAGCCGCGCGGCCTGGCTCTCTTTCGGGTACACGCTCTTTCGGCTCACCTCGGACGGCGAGAAGCTCCCCTTCCCCCTGGCGCCGATCGCCGCGCAGGGTGCGACGGCCCTCGCGGAGGCCTCCAGCAAGTCGGAGACGTGGCGCTGGCGCGTGTTCTCCATCGGCACGATGGTCGGTCTGGGCTTCGGGCTGATCTACGTGGGTGTGCCGACGATCTCCAATGTCCTGCTGGTCAAGCCGGTGGCGATCCTGCCGATCCCGTGGATCGACTTCACGCAAGGCACCGAGCGCTTCCTGCCCGGCGCGCCGACGGGGATCAGCACGGACCTGGGGACGGTCTTCGTGGGGTTCGTGCTGCCGTTCTGGATGGTGGTGGGCAGCGCGTGCGCGGCAGGTGTGACGATGATCGTCAACCCCGTGCTGCAGAGGACGGGGCTGCTGCCGACATGGCTGCCGGGCATGGAGACGACGCGCACGGCGTGGGCCGCGTCCATCGACGTGTGGCTCTCGTTCGGAATCGGCACGGCGTTCGCGGTCGCGTTCATCGGCTTCTACAAGATCGGCCGGTCGTGGCTAGACGCCCTGCGAATCGGTCGCCGGGGCATCGGCTTCGGCACCCCGCCCGCCGGGCGCGGCGACGTCAAGGCCTACTGGCCGCTGCTGCTGTTCTTCATCTGCACGACGGGCTATGTTGTGCTCTGCCGGCACCTCGTGCCACGCTTCCCGATCTGGTTCGTCATCCTCTACGGTTACCTGTGGACGCCGCTGGAATCGTACATCAATGCGCGGATGATCGGCCTCACGGGGCAGTTCGTCGGCTTCCCGATGATCCGGGAGGCGACGTTCATCTTCAGCGGCTACAAGGGCGTGGACATCTGGTTCGCGCCCATCCCGCTCGGGAACTACGGCGCGACCGCGCAGAAGTTCCGCGAGGTGGAGTTGACCGGCACGAAGCTCACCAGCGTGGTGAAGGCCGAGGCCCTCATGTTCCCCATCATGATGGCCTGCAGCTTCATCTTCTGGAGCTTCGTCTGGCGGCTGAACCCGATCCCTTCGGTCGCCTACCCGTACACGCAGAAGTTCTGGGACTTCCAGGCCCTGCAGCAGTGGCTGTGGTACTCGGCAACGACCGAGGGCGGGAGCACGGAGATGTTCCAGCGCGCGATCAAGCCGCTCGTGATCGCCGGGGGTCTGGGCTTCGGCCTGGGAGCCTACGGAATCCTCACGCGGGTCGGCTGGCCGGTCATGCTGATCTATGGGTTCATCCGCGGAATCGGCACCTTCCCTCATGTCGTGATTCCGCAACTCGGCGGCGCCCTGCTCGGCCGCTACTACTTCGCCAAGCGCTTCGGCCAGAACGAGTGGCGCCGCTACACGCCTGTCCTGGCCGCCGGCTTCTCCTGCGGCACCGGCCTCGTGGGCATGCTCGCGATCGCGTTTGCGCTCGTCAGCCAGTCCGTCTCGCAAATGCCGTTCTGACGGCCGCCTCGCCTCCGATCCCCTTGGACAGGAGTTTGTCCATGCTACGCTGTGAACTCGGTTGCTTCAACCGGCCGTGGAACCAGTTCGAGCTGTCGGACTTCCTGGCGGCCACCAAGGCCGCGGGGTACGCGCTGGCGGGGTTCATGCGGCAGAAGGGCGAGGCGACGCTCGACGAGGGCTCCCCTCCGGGGCGTGCCGCGGAGGTGAAGGCCGAGGTAGAGGCGGCCGGGCTGGCGCCCTCGACGCTCCTCGCAGGGATGCTGCTGGGTCAGCCCCTCGACGAGGCTGCCGCGCACTTCCGCCGGATCATCGACGTCGCGGCGGAGGCGGGTTGCCGGTTCGTCCTCACCTGCGGCACCGACAACGAGGACCATCGCCAGTCCTACATCGACATCATCCGCGCGACGGCCGACTACGCCTCCGAACAGGGCGTTATGCTGACCCTCAAGCCTCACGGGGGGATCAGCGCCACCTCCCGCGAGCTGGCGGCGATCCACGACGAGATCAGCCACCCGAACTTCGGCATCTACTACGACCCAGGGAACGTGCACTACTACACCGGCGAGTCGGCCGCCGAGGACGTGAAGCGGCTGGGGAACCGCGCGGTCGCGATGTGCATCAAAGACAATGTGGGTGGGCGGCACGGGGACGTCGCCATCGAGCCGGGGACGGGCGAGGTGGACTTCGATGCGGTCTTCGGTACGCTGTTTGAGAACGGCTTCACCGGGCCGTGTCTCGTCGAATGCCTCGGCGGGAAGACGGTGGCGGAGATCGACGAGAGCGCGAAGCGGACGTTCGACCTGCTGACGAGGCATATGGGGAACTGAGGGACACCATCCCGATTCGCAAACGAGGCGAATGGGAATTGCGGGACACGATCCCAGTTCGCAAACGACGCGAATTGGGTCATGTCCCGCAATTCCCGGAGGTGCAGGAAGCCAGCCGCCGACCACGAATGTTCTGTGAGGTGTGGGAGGGGCTTCAGCCCCGATGCCGTCACGAGGGTATCCCCATGCGAATACTGGCTTGCCTGTGCGTGCTAGCCGTCATCCTACTCGCCGGTTGCGGGGGCGATGTGGACCGCGCGCATCCCGCGCAGTCGCAGGCGCCGCCGAACCCGTCCGTGTCGCTGGCGACCGAGAGCGTCGAGGTCACGCAGGCCGAGTACCGCGGCTGGCAGGGCCTGCGGATGAGCAACGGGCTGGTGGTCCTGATCGCGGTGCCGGACATCGGCGGCCGGGTGATGGAGTACAAGCTGAACGGCCATCCGTTCCTGTGGACCAACCCCGAGGAGTATGGCCGCACGTACCCGCCGCCGAGCACGGAGTCCGAGCGCGTGTGGCACAACTTCGGCGGGTACAAGGTCTGGCCGGCGCCGCAGAGCGAGTGGGGCGGGCCCGGCGACCCCGTCGGCTCGCAGCTCGACGGCGGGAAGTGGACGGCCGAGATCGTGAAGTCGAACGGCCAGGTGGGTGAGATCAAGCTCACCAGCCCGCCCGACCCGAGTGTGACGGGCCTGCAGATCACGCGCCGCATTCGCCTGTTCTCGGGCGGCACGCGGGTCGAGGTTGCGGAGACCTTCAGCAACGTCTCGGACCACGACATCCGCTGGAGCGTGTGGGATGTGACTCAGGTGCCGGGCTCATTGTCCTCGAACTCGGCGGCGGACAAGGAGTCGCGCATCTACTTCCCGCTGAACCCGAACAGCAAGATGAAGGGCGGGTACGTCAAGCTCATCGACGACCCGGCGGGTGACAGTCAGTGGGAGGTCATCAAGGACCTCAACGTCATGCGCGTGAGCTACGGAGGGCAGACGGGCAAGATCGGCGCGGACTCATTCGGGGGGTGGATCGGGCACGTGGACGAGATCCACAACATGGCGTACATCAAGCGGTTCGACGTTGCGAAGCTGAACGAGTTCCCGGACCAGGGCTCGACCGTCGAGGTCTACACGAGCGGCACGCTGTCATACATGGAAGTCGAGGTCCTCTCCGAGCTGTTCAAGCTGAAGCCGGGCGAGAACCGGACCGTGACGCGCGACTGGTTCGCCGCCGCGATGCCCGGCCCGATGGTCGAGGTCGGCAAGGTCGCCTCAGTCAACGAGCCGCTGAAGCTGGCCGAGGCCGATGGGAAGCTTGCGCTGACCGGGACCTTCGGCGTCTTCGCCGAGGGCAAGGCGATCCTCTCCTCGGCGGACGAGCAGGGCAAGACGAAGGACGAGATTCTCACCTTCCCTGCGTCGCCGGTCGCGCCGCTGGCGATCAAGGAGCAGTTCGAGCGGCCCAAGAACGCGACGCAGCTCGTCCTGGACCTCAAGAACGCGAACGGGAGTCCGCTAGGGAGAATCGCGAGCGTGGAGCTGCCGAAGGCCGAGGCGCAGGTCGTGGCAACGAAGTAAGGCAACGAAAGGGGAAGATTCGAAGATTCGAAGAACGGCGAAGAAGGCAGGGGCCGGGTTCTCACGGCACAGCTACGGGCACGCCGGCGTCTGCCGATTCGTACGTCGCAAGGGCGGTCGCCAGGGTCTGGCGGCCGCTCTCGACCGTTACGTAGGGATCGCGGCCCTCGCGGATCGCGCCGAGCATGTCGGCGATGAGCAGCTTGTGCTCGGCGTAGCCGAAGGCCGCGGCGCCGGTCGCCGCTGTCTGGGCGGCCTCCGAGCCAATCTCCCGTATCCCCTCATCCTCGGGGCGCTCGTCGCGGAACTGCCACTGCACCATCCTCTCCCCCACCATCACCGCGGTCCCGTTCTCGCCGTTCAGCTCGATGCGGATGTCGGTGCCCGGGTACATGGCCGTCGTCGCGCGGAGGAAGCCCTGGGCGCCGCAGGCGAAGTCCAGCTTCGCGGTACAGGTGTCCTCGAGGTCCACCTCAGGGTGGATGAGGTTGGTCATCCAGGCCTGCACGTGCGAGACCGGACCGGCGAGGTGCAGCAGCAGATCGAGGTAGTGGAAGGCGTGCTGGATGGTGACACCCGCGCCCTCATCGCGCCGGCTGCGCCAGGCGTCGGAGAGGTAGTACGCAGTCGGCCGGTGCCACTTCATGTAGGCATCCGCGGCGAGCAGTCGGCCGAAGCGCCCGGCCTCGACCGCCGCCTTCATCGCGCGGATCGCGGTGCGGAAGCGCACCTGCAGGCTGACCGCGAGGCGAACACCCGCCGCCCGGCAGGCCGCGGTCATGCGGTCGGTCTTCTCCAGCGTCATCTCCGGCGGCTTCTCGACGATGACGTGCTTCCCATGCTCCGCCGCGCGGATGACGTGCTCGGCATGATGCGCGTTCGGAGTCAGCACGCTGACAATGTGGACATCCGCGTGGGAGCAGACCTCCTCCGAAGTCGCCAGAGCCTCTCCCCCATACTTCCCGACGAACGCCTGCGCGCGCTCCGCGTTCATGTCGGTCGCGCAGATGACGCGGGCGTTCTCCAGGTCGCCGATCCCCCTGCCGTGGAAATCGGAGACCAGCCCGCAGCCGATGATGCCGAAGCCGAAGACGTCAGGCATTCCGTGCCTCCTTCGCTGCCCTGTCTACCGCAAGTCCTTGATTGCTGCGAAGGCGTCCTGCGCGCCCTTCGAGAGGAAGCCGGTATCGCCGCCGAACGCGAACAGCCGCGCGCCCTTCTGCTGCCACTCGATAGCTGCCTCGGGCGAGCCGACGTACAGCCCCGGCACGCAGTCATCCTTCGCGGCGCCGGTCGCGACGATGCGCTCGACCACGCTCTTCACGTCGGGGTGCGCGGGATTGCCGATCTGCCCGAGGGATCGCGAGAGGTCATACGGGCCGCAGAAGATCACGTCGAGGCCCGGAACCTGCGCGATGGCTTCCAGCTCATCAACCGCCTCGCGGTCCTCGATCTGGATCATGATGAGCGTCTCGCAGTCAGACTCGCGGAAGAACTCGATGTAGTCGCAGCTCCCGTAGTTCGCCGCGCGCGAGACCGCGTTGATTCCCCTGGCCCCTGGCGGGCCGAAAGTCATCGCGGCGACGGCGTCCGCCGCCTGCTGCGCCGACTTCACGTGCGGGACGAGGATGCCCTTGGCTCCGGCGTCCAGCACCTTCGACACGGTCGCAGGGCTGCCGTCCGGCGTGCGCACGAGGCCCGCCGCACCGCGCAGCTCGCAGGCGCGGAGGCAGTTCTCCACACTCTCCAGCGTCGCCGAGCCATGCTCCATGTCGAAGAGGAGGAAGTCGAACCCCGCGCCGGCGACGATCTCGGCGGCGTTCGGGTCGGGGATCATCATGAATGGTCCGAAGGCCGACTTCCCCTCGCGCAGCTTCTGCTTCACTGGGTTGGGGCCCATGGGTCACTCTCCATCGAGACAAGCTCGGGATGCCGGACAGGCAGGAATGCCTGTCCTCCTACTTTCCGGATTGGCTCACTGTGGGTTCGTCGGCGGTCCCAGGTTGGCCTCTGACGAGGATGTCGGCGAAGTGGGCGGGCACGTCGACCGCAGCGTCATCCTCCAGGCTCCATTGCACCCCCGTGTAGAGCCCCCGCCACTCGCCGGCGAGGCTCAGGCGGACCCTCCGCGGCTCGGGCGCACGGTTGAGGGCGACGAGGAAGGCGGGTTCGTCGCCGTCGAGCAACGCGTCGATGTGCACGGTGCCCGGCTGGTCCGGTGCGGCGTCGAGCGTCGGAGGGACGTTCGCTTCGCTCAGCAGGCGGCGGAGGAAGGCCGCGAGGTAGTCGCTTCCGCGGAGTGCGCCTTCGCCCAGGTTTGTGCCGCAGTAGATGACGCGCCCCGCCCCGACGCTCTTCGAGACGATGCACGCCTCCGTGCCATCGAACGACCCCTCGGTCGCGATCCCCTCGCCACCCAGTGCGGCGTAGCGATTCGCGCCCCATACGTACGTGCCATCGCGCAGCCGTATCGGGAAGAAGCGGCCGCCCTGCAACTCCGCCTCGCGAAGGGCCTTCTGCACATCGTCGGGGACGGAGCCCTCGAAGTCCTGTCGCTCGGCGAGGCGGAGGTGGTAGGAGGAAGTGCTGTCCACCTCATGCAGGCCCCAGCGCTCGGCGAGTCCGCAGCCGGGCATGCGCCGGCTGTGGCGGCCGGTTGTGCCGTTGTAGCCCCCGAGGTGCGCCTCGCAGAGGAGCGTGCCGCCCTCGCATACCCAGGTATCAAGCGCGTCGGCCTCAGGCTGAGTGAGGTAGTAGCATGAGGGCATGATGAGCACGCGCAGCCCCTGCAACTCGCTCGCCGCGAGCATGTCGTCGGAGAGGATTCGGTACCGGTAGCTGTTCCAGTACAACGCGTTCTGGTAGCCCTCGATGCTCTCGATGAGCGGCTGCAGGGAGTTGTGCGCGGCGAAGTGGAAGATCTCGTTCTTGCGGCTCTTCCACACGCCGACCTCCGCCGGGGCCGGGACTGCGCGCGTGAGCGAGGGCATGTAGGGCTTCAGAACTCGCCCGAACTCCCGGACCGCGTGCGTGACCGGGCGAGGGCTGCCGTCCGGCTTCACCACGCCCCATGCCGGGGCCTCGGCGCCCAGGACCTCCGGGCGGAACTGCCAGAAGAGGAAGCCCTTGATGCCCAGCCCGATCTGCGGCAGCCAGTCGGCCAGCAGATCGCTCAACCCCAGGCGCCGCTGGTGCATGGCGATGCTGCCGAAGTTCACGTGGCTCTCGACGTTGTAGCACACCTTGCCGCGCGCCGCCGAGACGACCTGGCTGATCGAGACCGGGCTGGCGTTCAGGCTCGCGGCGAACAGGTCGCAGTGTGGCGCGAGCGCGAAGTCGTCTACGCACGTCACAGAGCTGAAGCAGGTCATCACGTTCGGCACGACGTGCAGGTACGCGGCGTGATTCGGGTCGCGCTCGCGGGCGAGGTCCAGTCGCCACTTCGCTTCGGCAGTCATCACATCGAGGTGGAACTCCCGCCAGTCCACGAAGTCAGTAAGCCCCCCGCCGGTGTAGGGCAGCTCGGCCTGCTGCCACGTCTCGTAGCACCGACCCCAGACGGCGTTCAGCCGCTCCAAGTCCTCGTACTTCGCCTGCAGCCAACGCACGAACCCCGCCCGACAGTGAGGGCAGTAGCAGGTGAGCGTCTTGAGGTCGGGGACCCGCTGCTGGAAGGACTGCTCGGGCTCGTTCCACACGTCCCACGCGGACAGCGCAGGGTGGCTGCGGAAGTGGTCGAACACCTCCGCCATGAACCGCTGCCGCTCCTGCAACGCGCCCGGATGGCTGTAGCACGGCCCCGGATGGCCGCCGATGGACCGGTGCGAAACGGTGTACGGCTCGATGACCTGCCCGGAGGCGTTGATCTGCTTGGCATCCGGGTGCTTCTCGAACAACCACAGGGGGGACATGTCCAGCAGCGTGTTCAGCGTCACGCCGAGCCCATGCTCGTGCGCGAGGTCCATCAGCGCATCCAGGTCGTCGAAGTAGAACCGACCCTCGCCGCGATGCGACCAGCGCCACTGCACGAAGAGCTTGACCGCGTTGAACCCGAGGTCGCGCATGTACCGGAAGTCATCCTCCCAGCACTCGGGCTCCGGCGTCGGCGCGCGGTAGTACTGCGATCCGAAGAGGAAGGGGTAATCGCTCATGCCGCCCACTTCGGGCGGCTACGGCGCGGCACCTTCCGGGGGGAGAACAGCAAAAGGGACCGCAGCCTGGGGGGGTACCGCGGTCCCTTTGTGGTTTCGGCCAGGCGGGCCAGATCCGGCAGTCAGGAGACCTTGACGCTGGGCACGCTGGAGGCGAATTCCGCCTTGGCCGGTCCGTCCATGCTCAGGAGCGCCGCGCGATCCGCGCAGCAGCACCCTGAGATACACGCGCACAGCCCGGTCAGACCGATGAACAACAGGGGCACGACCCCGATTGCGATTGCGAGCGTCATCTCAGACCATCCTCCTGCTGTCGTTCGGTCCGTCCGTCTGTGCGCTTCTGGAGTGCGTCTTACCGCCTGCCCGCAACCGTTCCCCGCAAAATGGATGCGGCGAACGTGTAAACGGCTGTTGACACGAGCCGCCTCGGCGGGCCAAGATTGCAGGAGGTCTCGCCATGGACTGCATCAAGGGGGGCACTGGGATGCTGACAGCCTGCCTGACGTTCTGGCTTGTCGGTTGCACGCCATCAGCGTCGCGAGGCGCGGTCGTCGTCGAGGATGAGACGGACAAGGCCATCCTCGAGGCGTACCTGAAGCATGTCGAGTCCTCGGCGCGCTACTGCACGCTCGAGCAGATGCAGAAGTTCGCCTCCCAGCCCGAGGACATCACGTGGCAAGGGTCGCTGTACATCCGCATGGCGCTCGTGGCGCACGAACTCACCGGCGATGGGAAGTACCTCGGCATGTTCGTTGAGCGCATGGACACGCTGTGCGCCTGCCTGACGACCGGCCCGGATGGGCTGCGCGGCTGGTTCGGCTTGCCCCTGGAGCTGTTCCGCGACCCCGCGCAACCCGACCGGAAGGTCGATTGCCAGCTCACCGACTTCGTGGTCGCCGGCCTCATGGCGGACTTCGCGCGGGCTGTCCGGGCGGATGACACGCTCCGCGAGGCCCACGGGTCGAAGGCCGATGAGTACGTGGCACTGGCGCAGGAACTCGTGGACAAGTGGGACGCGCGAGGAAACTACAAGGACCTGGGCGAGACCGGCGCGGTCTACATCACCGAAGCTGGCCTCAAGCCAACCAAGGGCCATCTCACGCAACCGAACAACAAGCATGCCAAGTACATCCGCGCGCTGCTGAGTCTCCACGCTGCAACGGGCAAGGACGAGTATGCTGCCAAGGCCATCAGGCTCGGCACGCGCTTCAAGCGTACGCTCTCCCTTATCGACGACCGCTACGCCTGGAACTACTGGAACCCCGCCGGCGCGTGGGACATCAACCCCGAGGACCCCGCCCAGTGGAAGCACTGGATCGGCGCCGAACATCGCAGCGGCTACTACAGCCTCTCCGTCTCCGGTGCGATCCTCCTCTTTGAGCATGGTCTGGTCTTCGACCGCGCCGACATCGACCGCTTCGTACGCACCCAGACGCAGGTCTGCTGGAACGGTGACGCGCAGAACCCCTCCTGGTTCCGCACCGACGGCAAGCCCGCCGACCCGGGCCACGAGTACGTCTGCCTGCTGCTCGCGCCCTTCGACCCGCGCCTCCACGACCTCGCCTTCGGCGCCCGCGCCCAGGCCGCCCGCCTCGCCGCCAAAGACCACCCCTGGCAAGGCGGCCCCGTGGCCATGGAGTGGCTCGAGCTGAAGTACGTCACCTGCCCCCGGTGGCAGAGCGGCGAGCCCTCCGAAACC
>VGFC01000033.1 GCA_016869045.1 Armatimonadota bacterium | reverse complement strand
GACGGACGCCGAGGCGGTGCAGATCGGCGCGGGCGGCGTCGGTGGGGCCGAGGGCGCCGTGTGGCTGATGGTGAAGGGGAGCGAGGAAGCGGTATCGCGGGCGACGGCTCTGGTGGAGCAAGTCCAAGGAGAGCCCGCATTCTGCGCGTGCGTGACGTGAGGGCGCGCGGCAGAGGGGCGGGCGCCATGAATGGCGCCCCTACACTCGGGCGCGATGAATCGCGCCCCTACACGACGGGGCCGATGGGTGAGTTGCGGGAGGCAGCCTACTGGTCAGTGGAGGGGGAGCGCGTGCGGTGCGCGCTCTGCCCGCACCACTGCCTGATTGCCGAGGGCAAGCAGGGGCTCTGTGGCGTGCGTGGCAACCGGGGCGGGCGCCTGCGGGCGCTGACCTATGGTGTAGTGACGGCCGCCAACCTGGATCCCATCGAGAAGAAGCCGCTCTATCACTTCCACCCCGGCTCGGCGATTCTCTCGCTGGGGTCGTGGGGCTGCAACCTGAGCTGCGACTTCTGCCAGAACTGGCACATCTCGACGGGGGAGGTCCCCGGCTCGCATCTCTCCCCCCAGGAGGCGGCGGACCTTGCCGTGCGCGAGGAGCGCCGGGGGAACATCGGCATCTCCTACACGTACAACGAGCCACTGATCTGGTTCGAGTACGTGCTCGACACGTCGAGGCTCGTGCGGGAACGGGGCCTGAAGAACGTGCTGGTCACGAACGGGGAGATCGAGGAGGGGCCGCTGGAGGAGCTGCTGCCGTACATCGACGCCATGAACGTTGACATCAAAGCGATGGCGGACGACTTCTACCGCCGCCTGTGCCATGGGCCTGGCAGCGTGCCGCGACGCACGGTCGAGCGCGCTTTGGGGCGCTGCCACGTCGAGGTGACCAACCTGCTGATCCCCGGTGAGAACGACTCGGCGGAGCAGGTCGGTGCGCTGGTTGACTGGGTGGCGGGCCTCAGCGATCGCATTCCGGTGCACTTCTCGCGCTACCATCCGGCGCACAAGATGACGAAGCCGCCCACGCCGCTCGCGTCGCTCGAACAGGCCTACCGGATCGCGAGCGAGAAGCTCAAGTACGTCTATGTAGGCAACGCGCGGTTGCCGAACGCGAGCGATACGCGCTGCCCGTCGTGCGGCGCGGTCGTGGTGGAGCGCGACGGCTTCTCGGCCTCGCCGCCGCGGCTGAGCGACGGCCGCTGCGGCGAGTGTGGGAGTGAGGTGGACCTTGTCACCTGACACGAAGCCGGGCGCGGAGGAGTCGCGAGCGACTCCACGAGGAGTCTCCCGCGCCATCGAGATCGGCGTCGTGGCGGCGCGCTACGGCTTCGCCTCAACGCTGCATGGCAGCGGCCTGGGCGACTGGGTCCCGGGTCGGCTGCGACGCGGCAAGGAGATGGGCCTACCGGGTCCGGTCGCGTTGAGGCGGATGCTTGAGGACCTGGGCCCGACGGCGGTGAAGCTGGGGCAGGCGGCCTCGACGCGGTCGGACGTGCTGCCGGGCGACTGGATCGAGCAGCTTCGCGTCCTGAAGGACCACGTCACGCCGGTCCCTTTCGAGAAGGCGCGCGAAGTAATCGAGGCGGACCTGGGGCAACCGATGGGCGAGTGCTTCGCCTCCTTCGACGAAGAGCCGATTGCCTCCGCCTCTATCGCCCAAGTGCACGCCGCGACGCTGCCGAGCGGAGAGCGAGTGGCGGTGAAGGTGCAGCGGCCGGGCATCCGCCGGCAGATTGGGGCGGACTTGCCGCTGTTGATGCGGGTCGCCCGGGCGATCGAGAGCAACGTGCAGCGGCTCGCGATCTACCGGATCACCGAACTCGTGGGGGAGTTCGCGCGGAACCTGCGCGGCGAGCTGGAGTTCGATCGCGAGGCGCAGAACACGAAGCTGGTCGGGTCGCTCCTGGCCGACGACCCGCGTGCGAGCGTGCCGCGCGTGTACGATGCGCTCTCGACGGGCCGCGTCCTGACGCTGGAGTTCATCGAGGGCTGGAAGCCGTCCGAGACCGAGGCCCTCGAGAGCGCGGGGCTGGACCGGAAGACGCTCGCCCGGAATCTGGCGGGCATCGTGCTCAAGCAGATCTTGCGCGATGGATGCTTCCACGCCGATCCGCACGGCGGGAACGTCCTCGTCGGTCGCGACGGGCGCCTGTATTTCCTGGACTGTGGGAACATCGTGTTCGTGCCGCCGCACCTGCGCGACGATCTCGTCTACCTGCTGTTTGCCCTGATCGACGGCAACGCGGAGGATGTGGCGGACCAGATCCTGGCGATGGGGGTCTCGACCGACAGGACAGACCATATCGCGTTGCGCGCGGACATCAACCGCCACACGGTCGGCTTTCACGCGGTCAGCACGGCCGACCTGCGGATCGGTGAGGTGCTGGAGGAGTTGCTGCGCCTGCTCTTCCATCACCATGTGGTGATGCCGCCGATCTTCGCGCAGATCGTGCGGGCTCTCGTGTTGACGGAGGCGGAGTGCCGGACCCTCGATCCACGGTTCGACTTCCGGGAGGTCGCGCGAACCGTCGTGCGCGACACGATGGCACAGTTCGCCCGGCCTCGCCGTGCGGCCATGGAGTTGTTCCGCCTCGGCCGCAGCATGCATCACCATGCGCTGCAGCTTCCGCGCCAACTCCTGGCGCTGATGCGCAAGACCGATGCGGGGGGGCTCAAGGTGAAGCTGGAGTACGAGGACCTCGACCGGCCCATGCATCGGCTCGACACGATGTTCAACCGCCTGGCGGCAAGCATCCTCGTGGCGGCGATGATCTTGGCGCCCGCGCTCTGGCTGCAGGTCAATGTTGGCGCCCAGCAACCGATCTGGCATCCGGCGTACATCCTGCTTGTCGTCGGTTTCACGCTGGGGATGTGGCTGCTGGCCTCGATCATCCGCTCGGGGAGGCTGTAGGAGCGACGATGGGAGGCCAACCGCGGTTGATCCTGGCCTCCGCCTCGCCGCGGCGGAAGGCTCTGCTCGAGCAGGCGGGCTATGCGTTTGAGGTCCGGCCCGCCGAGGGCGCGGAGCAGCCGCCGGCGGCGGGCGAGTGCCCGGCGGACTACGCCCGGCGCAGTGCGGAGCTGAAGGCGGAAAGCGTGTCCGACGCGGCGCCCGAAGCTCTGGTTCTGGGGGCGGACACGGTCGTCGCGATCGGGGATGAGGTCTTGGGGAAGCCGACGGACGCCGCCGACGCCTGTCGGATGGTGGGGCGACTGAGCGGCCGCAGCCACTGGGTGCATAGCGGAATCGCCGCCGCCTTCGCCGGACGGGTGCTGCGCTCGGAGGTCGTCTCGACTGAGGTCTGGTTCCGCTCGCTGTCGTCCGAGGAGGTAGCGGCCTACGTCGAGACGGGAGAGCCATTCGACAAGGCGGGGGCCTACGGGATCCAGGGGCGAGGCGCGCTGCTCGTCGAGCGGATCTGCGGGTGCTACTTCGCCGTGGTTGGGCTGCCGTTGAGCCGCACACACCAGCTGCTGGCGGCGGCGAGTGAGCTCATCACCGCAGGGAACGGAGCCTTCCAGTGCTAGGGAAGCGTAGGCTTGGCCGCCGGGCGCGTCCGCTGTGGTCGCGGCTGTTCGCCCGGTTGGGTCGCAATCTGGGGATCGATCTCGGCACCGCGAACACCCTGGTGCACGTGGACGGCCGCGGCGTGCTGCTCTGGGAGCCGTCGGTCGTGGCGATCGACCGCGAGACGGGCGAGGTCCTGGCGGTGGGCGCGGATGCGAAGCGCATGGTCGGGCGGACGCCGGGCACCATCTCGGCCGTGCGGCCTCTGAAGGACGGCGTCATCGCCGACTTCGAGGTCACGGAGGCGATGCTCCACCACTTCATCCAGAAGGCCCACCAACGCCGACCGTGGGAGCACCCGTACGTCGTCATCGGGGTGCCGTCGGGAATCACCGAGGTGGAGCGGCGGGCGGTCGAGGACGCGTCGCGCATGGCCGGTGCGTGGGATACGCTCATCATCGATGAGCCGATGGCCGCGGCGATCGGGGCCGGGTTGCCCGTGGCGGAGGCCGTCGGCAGCATGATCGTGGACATCGGCGGCGGCACGACGGAGGTCGCGGTGATCTCGCTGGGTGGCATTTGCACGCAGCGCTCGATGCGGATCGCCGGTGACGAGATCGACGAAGCGATCCAGCTCGCCGTTCGTCACGAGCACAACCTGTTCATCGGCGAGACAACCGCCGAGCGGATCAAGACCGAGATCGGCTCCGCCTACCCGACGCATGACGAGATGGCGATCAACATACGGGGCAAGGACCGCGTCGCGGGCCTGCCCAAGGCGATCACGTTGACCGGGGGCGCGGTCCGGGAGTACATCCGCGAGCCCGTGACCGCGATCGTGGAACTCGTGAAGGAGACGCTGGATGCGACGCCGCCCGAGTTGGCGGCGGACGTGATGAACCGGGGGATCGTCCTGGCCGGTGGCGGCGCGCTGCTGCGCGGTCTCGACCAGCTTATCGCCTCGGAGACCGGCATCCCGGTCTACGTCGCGGAGGACCCGATGACCTGTGTCGTGATGGGGGCCGCGAAGTACATCGAGGAGATGGGCGCCCACCACGAAGCCTGACACCTGTGGCTGCGGCTCTGTAGCGGAGGACACGCACCGATGCGGCGGAGACCCATCTACCATCACGGCGAGTGGCAGACCTTTGCCGCGCTGACGGTCGTGGCGCTGGCGCTGCTGGTCTCGCACCAGCGCGCGGCTCCGAGCAAGGAGGGCAGCCGGCCGGAACGCGCTGCGCGCGCCGTTCTGGTGCCGCTTCAGGAGAGCCTCACCGCCATCTGGCGGCAGGTCGCCTACACGGTCGGCGGCGTTACGCGCGCCGGGAGGCTGGCTAGGGAGAACGAGCAACTCCGGGAGGCGAATGCGGAACTGGAGGCCAAGCTGATCCAGCGCCAGCTCCTCTACTTGGAGCAGCTTGAGATCGTCAAGGCGTTCGGGCTGGAGCCGAAGACGTCGCCCACCGAGCTCCGCGCCCGGGTGGTCGGCCGGTCACCGGGGCGCTTCATCCGGCAGACGATCGACCTGGTGACCATCGATGGCCGGGAAGCGAGGAAGCGAGACATCGTCCTGTGGGCGGGGTGCCTCGTGGGGCGCGTTGAGAGCGCGCAGGGCAGCCGGGCCAAGGCGACGCTGCTCCTGGACCCCGACAGCGGGGCGGCGGCGGTCGTGAAGCCCTCCAATGCCAAGGGGGCCGTCATGGGGCCGGACCCGGCAAGTCGCGACCCCGACCTGCTCAGGCTCGTCCACCTGGAACGCGATGCCCCTATCGCGGTCGGGGAGAAGGTCTATACTTCGCCCATCGGTGAGATCTACCCGCCGGGCATCCTGATCGGCGAGGTCCAGGAGGTCATTGGCGGCGCGGGCCCGGCCGAGCCCAAGACTGCGCTCGTGAGGCCGCACGTGGACTTCGGTGACCTCAACTACGTGACCATCATGCGGCCCGCGTCGCCGTGACGTGGGCACCAGCCTCCGGGGGCAACTCGCTTGCTGTTCGTGATCGCCCACATCGCGGCCCTGGTCCTGGGAGCCGCCCTCGAGAGGGCCTGGCCCCAGGCGCTGCGCATCGGGAACGTGGGGCCGGATGTGGTGCTCGTGATCGTGGCGTGTATCGGGATCACGCGCGGCCGCCTGGCCGGCTACGCGGCGGGCCTGCTCGGTGGGTTCTTACTGGGCGCGGCGGGTGAGGGCAGCTTCGCGGCGGCGCTGATCGGGCTGATGGCGGTCGGTTTCCTGGCGGGGCAAGTCCGGGGACGCGTCTTCGCCGACCACATCCTTGTGGCGCCGGTGGTGGCGATCCTGGCGACGCTGCTGGCCTCCCTCATCCACCTGGTTGTGAGCCCGCCCTCTCACTTCCTACCGTGGCTGGGGGAGGTTGCCCGGCTGATGCTGTACAATGCGGTCGTCTCGCCCGTCGCTTATGTCTATGCGCGCGCGTTGGCTCGCCGCTGGCCGCAGCGGGCGGAGGCCTAGGAGGGCCCTGTGGCATGATGGTTGTCGGCATGATCCCTGCTCGCTACGCAGCGACCCGCCTGCCCGGGAAGGTGCTGGCGGACATCTGCGGCAAGCCGATGCTACGGCACGTCTACGAACGCGCGGCGCGGGCGGCGACCCTCAGTGAGGTCATCATCGCCACCGACGATGAGCGGATTGCTGAAGCAGCGGCCGGCTTCGGGGCGCGCGTCGAGATGACCTCGCCCGAGCATAAGTCCGGCACCGACCGCCTGGCCGAGGTGGCGCAGAGGCTCGACTGCGATGTCGCCGTCAACATCCAGGGCGATGAGCCGCTGATCGATCCCCGGATCATCGACCGGGCCGTGCAGCCGCTGCTAGACGACGCGAGCGTTTGCATGGCCACGTTGGCGACGCGGGCCACGGCGCACGAATGGGCCGCGGCGAGCGTGGTGAAGGTGGTGTGCGACGCACGGGGGGACGCGCTCTACTTCTCGCGCCGGCAGATTCCGTACTTCCGCCTGGACGATCCCGCGCAGGAGGCGGCGCTCGCGGGCGACCTCGTGCACCCGGTCTCCGGCTGTCGGCCGCTCAAACACATCGGGCTGTACGTCTACCGCCGCGAGACGCTGTTGTGGTACGCGGACCTCCCGCGCGGGGTGCTGGAGGCGACGGAGAGCCTCGAGCAGCTTCGCGTGCTGGAGAACGGCTGCCCGATCCGCGTCGTGGAGGTAGACTACTCGCCGGTCGGCGTCGATACGCCGGAGGACCTTGAGACCGTTAGACGCCTGGTGGAGGCGCAGTTGTGAGCGAGCAAGTGAAGGTCGTTCAGGTCGGCGGCCAACCCATCGGCGGCGAGAGGCTCGCGCTCATCGCCGGGCCGTGCGTGCTTGAGGCCCCCTCCATCGCGCGCGAAGTGGCCGCCCGACTTCGCGAGATCTGCGGGGTGCTGGGCGTCCCGTTCGTCTTCAAGGCCTCGTTTGACAAGGCGAACCGGACGTCGGTGACCTCCTACCGAGGGCCGGGGTTGGAGCAGGGCCTGGAGACCCTCGCCGCGATCAAGGCCTCCGTCGGTGTGCCCGTGCTCTCCGACATCCACGAGGTGGGGCAGGTGAGGCCCGCCGCCGAAGTGCTCGACATGCTGCAGGTCCCCGCCTTCCTCTCGCGGCAGACCGACCTGCTCGTCGCGGTAGGGGACACGGGCTTGCCTGTCAACATCAAGAAGGGGCAGTTCCTCGCGCCCGATGACATGCGGCACTGCATCGAGAAGGTGCGCTCAACCGGGAACGAGTCGATCACGCTCTGCGAGCGCGGCAGCACGTTCGGGTACCACAACCTGGTGGTGGACATGCGCGGCCTGGTCATCATGCGCGGCTTCGGGTACCCGGTCGTCTTCGATGCGACCCACAGCGTGCAACTGCCGGGCGGCGGGGGAGGGAAGTCCGCAGGGGAGAGGCAGTTCGTCGCTCCGCTGGCGCGAGCAGCCGTCGCGGCGGGCGTGGACGCCGTCTTCGCGGAAGTCCACCCGAACCCGGACGCCGCCCTCTGCGATGGTCCGAACATGCTGCCCCTCGATGAGGTCGCACCACTCCTGCGCACACTG
The DNA here is from genome assembly GCA_016869045.1 of Armatimonadota bacterium. Taxonomy (GTDB): domain Bacteria; phylum Armatimonadota; class Zipacnadia; order Zipacnadales; family VGFC01; genus VGFC01. Next base: position 25,305 of record VGFC01000033.1, on the reverse strand, counting down.
CTGGAGGTGAGATCCGCGTGCCGGACCTGAGCGAAGCCGCCGTGTTGGAGAGCGCCCGCCGCACGTTCGACATCGAGAGCTGCGCAATCTCCGGCCTCGCTGATCGCCTGGGGAACGACTTCGTCGCCGCCGTGCGGCTGCTCGTGGAGCTGAAGGGGCACGTGGTCGTCACCGGTGTGGGCAAGTCCGGCGCGGTCGGGCGGAAGATCGGCGGCACGCTCGCGAGCACGGGCACGCCGGCGGTCTTCATGCACGCCGTGGAGGCCGTCCACGGCGACCTCGGGATCATCACGGGGGACGACGTCGCGCTGCTGCTATCCAACAGCGGCGAGACCGAGGAGGTCATGCGGCTGATACCGGCTCTGAAGCGCCGCCGCACACCGATCATCGCGATTGTGGGCAACACGACCTCGACCATCGGCCAGCAGGCCGACGTCGCCCTCGACGCCGCGGTCCGCGAGGAGGCCTGTCCGCTGGGCCTGGCGCCGACCGCGAGCACGGCGGCGCAGTTGGCCATGGGTGACGCGCTCGCGATGGCCGCCATGGAAGCGCGCGGCTACTCCAGCGACGACTACGCCGAACACCATCCGGCCGGTTCGCTCGGGCGCCGGGTGATGCTGCGCGTCTGTGACATCATGCACTCCGGCGACTCGAACCCAGTGGTCTCCCTGGACGCCACGGTGCTGGACGCCGTGCTCACCATGACTCGCGCACCGGTGCGCGGCGTCGTCAGTATCGTGGACACCTCCCGCAAGCTGAAGGGCCTGTTCACGGACGGCGACTTCCGCATCCTGATGCAGCGTGAGCCGGATCGGAATGCCGTCATGGCGATGCCGATCAGCCGCGTGATGACGTTGCGGCCGACGACCGTCGCGCCCGACTGCTCCGCCGCCGAAGCCGTTCGCATCATGCAGGACCGCGAGTTCGACAACCTGCCCGTCGTGGACGCGGACGGCGTCGCCGTCGGAGTCGTGGACATCCAGGACATCATTCGCGAGGGAGTGGTGTAGGCTCTTTCCGGCGCGGAATGGGTGGGTAGTAGACGAAGAGGTGAGAGAGGCTGTCGGTCTCGCCGATGAAGAGCTCGCCGTTCGGCCCGACGGTGATCGCGCCGAGCGAGTGAGCGGTCCAGCACTCGGGGAAGGCCGCCCCGAGCACCCCCAGGTCGCAGAAGCCCCGTGTCGTGGGCTCGAAGCGGAACAGGTGCGCCAGGCCCTGCGGCTCCTCCACGAGTCCGTAGAGGCGCCCGTCGTGGCCCTGCGCCAGCGCCCGGATGTTCGACTGCCGGTTCGGCTTGCCCAGGTTCACCACGGCATGAGTGGCGGGGTCGAAGCTGAACAGGAACCCGTCCGTTGAGGTCCCGCCGTAGACGAGGCCGTCGTCGGCGAGGATGAGGCCCTGCACCCCCGCCACGTAGCGCTTGCCCTTTTGGCAGGGGGCGTGGGCGTCCAGAGCGGTCAACCGCCCTTCGTCGGGCGCATACTGCCATAGGCGACCCTCTGCGAAGGCGCCCAGCAGCACTCCTGACGGCAAGAGCACCAGCACGGGCGTGGGGTTCGCCACGCGCGCGACCACCTTCGTCCGATGTGAGCCGGCGTCGATGCGGATGAGGGCGCCGTCCGGCAGCGTGAGCCCATAGGCGGCTGCGTCGTCCGTCGGACCGGCGAATGCGGCGAGGCCGTAACCGACCTCGGGCAGCTTGAGGGGCTCGATCGCGCCCTTCGCGCCACGAAACTGCTCCATGCCCTGCCCGATCTCGACCGTCGCATTGTGGCGGAACAGCCCGCCGCCCTTTGGTCCCCACCAGCCACCGAGGATCTGGTTCCCGCCGAGGTGGAGAAGAGCCGCGCCCCCCGCCGGGCCATCGCTCACCGGGCCGACGTGCGCCACGCCGAACCCGGGGTGGAAGTAGAAGAGGTGCGACCTCTCGCCGGTGGTTAGCCCAAAGACCGTGCCTGAAGCGAGCGCTAGCAGAGCCCCGATCGCCGACTCGCCGCGCGGGATCGAGGGTTCCACGAGGTACTCCCGCAGCCCGAAGCAGTACACCGTCCCCTCGCTCACGAAGGGGAAGGCCTTCGTGCGGTAGAGGCTCGCGTGCTCGACGGCTTCCGGGGCGGTCAGCACCGGTACGGGCGGCTTGCGGCGCGAAGCTCCCTTCGGCGGCATGGTTCTCTCCTGTCGGCTACTTACGGGCGGCCGATGAGCAGACACGCCGGCACGCGCCCAATGGTCGCGAGATAGAGCGTGTTGTCCGGGGCGCAGACGCCGCGCCAGGTGAAGTAGGCCTCGCCATCCAGCTCCATCAGCGCAACCGCTGTCCTTCGTCGAGTCGCGACGTCGTAGCGTACCAGGACTGTCCCGACGCGCTGCCCGGACGCAGGCTGTGCGAGGTAGTACAGGCTCCCCTTCCGATCGGGCACCAGACAACGCAGCGTGCCGGACGGCGTGTTGGGCAGGCCCGGCCCGAGGTCCTCGATCTTGGGGCTTGCCTCGCGCGGGTCGAAGCGGAGGAGGTGGTCGTTGGAGTACGTGAGCCCGTACACCCACCCGTCCGGCGCGAGGCACACGTCGGTGATCCACGAGTACCGGCTGTCGGTGTTCCAGGGCTGCGAGTAGGGCTTCGTGTTGAGGAACACGAGCCGGTCCTCGGTGACATCGTACTTGATGAGCTGTGAGTTCGCGTCGGAGGTGTACAGGTTCCCAGCCTGGTCGAAGACCATCGAGATGGGATACCACGACGAGATGCGGCCGTAGTCCCGGAAGTCGCGGCCTTGCAGGCTCATGCTGAAGAAGCGCGCCTTCGGGTAGGTGACCCCGTAGAGCCGTCCGCGCGTCTCGTCGAGCATGAGGTAAGGGATGCCGTCGTTCGGGGTGATCACGCCGAAGTCCACGACCTCGCCGGTGAGCGTGTCGTAGCGGAACAAGTGCGCACCCGGGAAGCTCGTCACGGGATCGCCCCACATGGCCAGGGGGCTCCAGATGCGGTGCCCGAGCGGGGGCGTGGTGCAGTGGGTGGCGCCGTAGAGCTTGCCGTCGCGGGCATGGCAGAGCGCGAAGTGGATCTTCCCCTGGGTCGCATGGCCGCTATCCGGCGGCTCGCCCGTGACCTCTCCCATGTCCGCCAGATGGCGCAGACAGCGCTCCCGCGTATCGTAGACGTAGAGCTGCGCGACGCCGCCTCCGCGCCCCTCCAGGCAGAGGCCGACGTACACATGCCCGTCGTGCCCGAGGGTGATGCTCCAGATCGTATCGTGCAGTGGGTGCTCGCTGAAGACGACGGCCTCCCACTTCCGCGGGTCGAGGGGCTTCAGGGGCATCGGCGATGTCCTCGTCTCTCTCGCTTTGCATCCGCAGGCGCTTCCGCCCAGCCCGCCGAACTTCCTGCCGCGCGTGGCAGCCATTCCCGGAGAAGGCCCATGCTCAGCATCTTCCTCGCATTGATGACTCTCGCCCCCTCCTGCTTCGCCGCCGAGACGCTCGTCCGAACGGACTTCGAGGGCGCGTTCGCTGTCAATGGCATCGCCGAGGGCTGGCAGGACAACTCGTACACGAACTGGGGCACGAAAGACCTCGCCTTCGCGCGGGAGGCGGACAATCCGCGCAGCGGCGCCGCTTGCCAGAGGCTGACGATCAACCGGATGGGCTACATCACGCCCGAGCGCACGGGCTGGGCTGACATGGGCGCGCTGCAGCTCATCACCGCGCAGCCCGTCGCGCTGAGGAAGGGCACGGTGTACCGCGTCCGCGCGTCGTTGAGGGCCACCGGCCTCATGTCCGTCACCATCCAGCTCCGCCAGTCTGTCAGGCCCTGGAGCCCCTACATCGGCCAGACGTGGATCGTCGGCAGCACGTGGCAGTCCGTCGAGTACGTCGGCGTGTCCTCGGTGGATGATCCGCAGACCCTCTTCATGATCCGCCTCTCCGAGCTTGGCTCGGTCTGGGTCGATGACGTCTCGCTCGAGGCTCTCTCGGAGGCCGACATGGCGGCCCTCACGCCTCCGGCGAAGCGCGGCAACCTCCTGCGCAACGGCAGCTTCGATCTCGACCGCGCTAACTGGCACGGCGACACGGGCTGGCAGAACCTGAAGGCCGCGCAGTTCGCCATCGAGACGGACAACGGCAACCCGTGCCTGAAAGTGACAGGCGGCGATGCCGGGAGCATCGGAATCGTCAGCGACGTGGTGACCATCGTGCCCGGGCGGCCGTTGCACGTCTCCTGCCGGATGAGGGCCGCGCAGGAGACGCACGTTCGCCTGCGCACCGTGCTCATGCACGCTGCACATGCGGAGTGGCCGTACACGTGGACCGACGCGGACGTCGGCCCGGAGTGGACGACGCTGGAGGGCTCGGGCATCGCGAGCTTCGTGCCGGGGATCGACCACGCCTACGTCATCTTCACGGTGGACGGCCCCGGCCCCGTCTGGCTCGATGACGTGGACCTGCGCCAGGACGGGAGCACCGAACCTGTCCCGCTTCCTCGCGCCGCCGTCATTGCGGACCGGCATCCGCTGGCGTTGTATCACGACGGCGAGCCGACGGTTCTGCGCCTCCTCAGCACGACGCCCCAAGGGGTTCCTCCGGCGCTGATCGCCTGGCGGGTGACGGACTTCGCGGGCGAGGCGGTGCGCGCCGGCGAGTGGCGCCCGCGCTCCGGCCGGGATGAGAAGCGGCTGGACTGCAGCGACCTGCCGCGCGGGTGGTATCGCGGCGAGGTCGCCTGGACGCACGAGGGCGAGACGCGCCGGAACGAGTGCACGTTCTGCCGCCTGCCGCCAGCTCAACGCACTGGGAACCCGGACACTTCGCCCTTCGGGGCGCACTTCCAGGTCTCGCCGGCCCACCGCGCGCTCGGGCGAGCAATCGGCGTCCGCTGGCTCCGCCTCTGGCCGCCCAATCCCACGCTCTGGTCCACGGTCGAGCCCGAGCAGGGCAAGTGGGTCTGGAATGACGATCTCATCCAGGCGTACGTCGCCGACGGCTTCCGGCTGTTCGGGATGCTCGAGGGCCCGCCGTCCTGGGCCGACCCGAACGCGCCGGGCTACTGGGACCAGTGGGAAGCCTACGTCGCCGCCGTGGTGGAGCACTACAAGGACGACATCCGCGTGTGGGAGGTCGAGAACGAGCCGAGCCTGCGCTGGTGGCGCGCGAAGCCCGACGGCCCAACGCGAGCCGACGCGCATCTGGAGGCCTTGCGGCACAGCTACGCGGTCATCAAGCGCGCCAACGCGGAGGCGACGGTCGTGGGCGCCTGCACGGCCGGCGACTTCGCGCGAGGGACGGATGGTCTGATGTTCGCGCAGGAGCTGATCGCGGGCGGCGGCCTGCAGCTCATGGACGCGTTGAGCTTCCACTACTACCACTCCTACAACCTCGCGCTACCGATGGATGAGCAGGCCGAGTCCACGCTCGATTCGACGCCCCGCTTCCGGGAGGAGATGCGCGCGGCGGGCCGTGACCTCCCGATCCTCGATACGGAGGGCGGCGTCTACAACCCGGCCTCGTGCCTGACCTACCGACCCAGAGCGCCGGACAACTATGCACCCATGCCGGCCGATGCGGTCGCGCGGCTGATCGTCCGCATGTATGTGACCCAGATCGCCGCGGGCGTCGAGCGCTTCTTCCTGTACAATGCGTTCATCGATGGATCGCCTGTCGCCAAGGCGTGGGATAGCCTCGTGGAGGGCGACGGACAGCCGCGCCCCGCGGTAGCAGCCTACGCCACGATGACCTGGCTCCTGGATGGCGCGACCTTCGAGCGCCTGGAACGCCCTACGAAGGACCTGTGGCTCCATCACTTCAGCACGCCGCGCGGGGAGCTGGTCGTCGCCTGGTCGCGCACCGGCACGACCGCCGACCTCGCGATCCCCGGCGCCACTCGCGCGTGGGACATCATGGGTCGCGAGCGTTCGGCCAAGGGCAAGCTGTCGATCACACCGAACCCAACGTACGTCCTGGTCAACCGTTGACGTCATCCGTGTCTTGACACTTCGTCGCCGGAGGGGACCTCCAATGCTCGCTCTGCTCGCATCCCTCGTCTGCGCTCCGGTAGTCGCCGCCCCGCCCGATCCACCGCTCACCTTCCATGCCTCCTTCGATGGCACACTGGACGCCGTCTCCCGCGGCGACGGGAAGCCCGTGAAGACCGAGGGCACGGTCGAGTTCCGCCCAGGGAAGGTGGGGCAGGCGCTGGTGTGTGGCGACGGCGGCGCGCTGCTCTGGTATGCGACCGCGGGCGTGCTGCGCGCCAACTCGGGGACCGTCGAGATGTGGGTCTGCCCGCTTGACTGGACGGGCGACGAGGACGAGTTCCACGTCTTCCTGGAGGCGTTGAGCCCCGGCTGGCTCGTCTTCTACCGCTACTACCAGGGCGGAATCCTCACGCTGATGGGCTCCGACACGCAGACCTACCGCGCTGCCGCCGGGCCGCGGATCAAGTGGACGCCGGGCGACTGGCATCACCTCGCAGGCACCTGGCGCGCGAAGCGGTTGGAGGTCTACGTGGATGGCGAGCGGGCGGGGGTGGTCGATGACCCGCCGATGCCCGACACTCTCGCCGACCCGTTCCGCCTCGGCGATCATCCGTGGCACGTGGCGCGGGAGGGACCGAAGCACACGCTCATCGACGAGGTGAAGCTGTACTCGGTGCCCCTGGACTCCGAGAGCATCGCCAGGTCTGCGCGGGGCGAGGCCTTCGAGTACCACCCGCAGATCGTGCTCGACGTGAAGGCCGATCCCGAGGTGGGGGAGCTGAACGTGGCGTGCGACGCGGCGGGGCTGGTGGGCGAGCTTGGGGCTGGGCGCACGGGGCGAATCGAGTTACTTCCGAAGGCCGGCGGCGCCGCTGTCGCGCAAGCCGAGATCGCCGCCTTCCCGAAGGACATGGGCCGGGCGAAGCTCCCAATCGCCGACCTGCCCGAGGGTGACTACGAGGTCCGGACGAGCCTGCTGGATGCTGCCGGAGCGGTGATCGCCAAGCAGTCCGCCCCCTTCCACAAGCCCGGCCTTCCGGTGTGGAGCGGCAACAGGCTGGGGATGGAGGACGAGGTCCTGGCGCCGTGGACGCCGCTGAAGACCGACCGGGGCAAGGCGACTGTCGAGTGCTGGGGCCGTCAGTACGGGTTCGGCACGTTCCTGCGAAGCGCCTCCTCACTGGACGTAGAGCTGATTCGGCCCGTGACGCTGGAGGCCGTGGTGAACGGCCAGACGGTCGCGTTCCCCGACCGGGGGGCGCGGGTCGAGGAGGCAAGGGACACGCGGGCGCTGCTGAGCGGGACGAGCGAGGCAGGGGGCATGGGCCTCACGACGCGGCACCAGGTCGACTTCGACGGCTTCACATGGACCGACCTGACACTGGATGCCGGGGAGGGAATGAAGGTCGATGAGCTCCGCCTGTTCTGGTCCATGCCCGCGTCACAGGCCACGCTGATGCACGCCGACCAGATGAAGTGGAGCGGCAATCCGGCTGGGGCGCTCAAGCCCGAGGGTTGGTCGTCGGACTGGACGCACTTCTTCTGGCTGGGCAACGAGGACCGTGGGCTTGCGTGGTATGCGGAGACGCCGCGGAACTGGGTGACCTCGAAAGACAAGCCGGCCATCGAGGTCACGCGCGAGGGCGACCAGGTGAACGTGACCTTGCGGCTGATCGCCCAGCCGACCGCGCCGAAGGGGAAGGTCGAGTATGGCTTCGGGTTCATGGCGACCCCCGCTCGTCCGTGCCCCGAAGACGCCCGGCGCTGGCGGATGGTCCCAGCGCCGCGACCGACCTTCGAGATCATCTGGCCGAATGACAACATGAGGTGGTACGGCTACCCGGAGCCGATCGACGCGGCGAAGTTCGCCGAACGCGTGAAGGCCTCGCACGAGAAGGGCTGCCTGGTCGTCCCGTACGTGAACCTGAACTACTGCTCGGGCGGCGCGCCGGAGTGGCAGTACTATGGCTCGCGCTGGGCGGGCGATCCGCCGCGCGGCGTCCTGCCGAGCGACGTGGCGGCGATGGGCTTCCCCGCGATGGGCACCTGCCCCGCGAACCGCGACTGGCAGGACTTCATTCTCTACCGCATCGACGAGGCGATCCGCAAGTACGAGATCGACGGCATCTACATCGACTGCTGGTGCCCGTACGACTGCAAGGCCGGGCCGTGCGCGTGGGCGGACGCCGAGGGCAAGGTACAGCACACGCGCCCGATCCGCGCATATCGGGAGATCATCCGGCGCGTCTATTCGCTATTCCGGCACGCGCGGCCCGACCCTTTGCTCATGGTCCACATGTCGTCCGAGGTGGACATCCCGATGCTCTCGTTCACCGACACGATCCTCGATGGCGAGCAGTTCGGTCCGGGCAAGCTCGTGGCTGACTACCTCGACGTGCTGCCGCCGGACGCCTTCCGCGCGGAGTTCCTCGGCCGCAACTTCGGCCCGGTCGAGTTCTTCCTCCCGGAGTTCCGCCCGCCTAACGAGCAGCCCGGCACGCTCAACCTCGCGCCGTACCTGCTGCTGCATGACGTGAACCCCTGGCCCATCTGGTCCGATGGCGCGACGTGGACGAAGCTCTACGAGGCGCTCGACGCGTTCGGCATCACCGAGGCGAGATTCGAGCCCTACTGGCGCCAGCCGGCGGCGCAGTCGGAGCCGCAGGTGCTTGTCTCGGCGTATGCGGGGAAGGATGGGGCCATCCTGGCGGTAATGAACACGGGTGACGCAATCGACGCCCGCGTGAGTGCGGACCTCAAGCGCCTGGGCCTTCAGCAGATCGCCTCGGCGACAGACGTCTTGCACGACGAGGCGCTGAGGACCGCAGGGGGCGCGATCACCGTGCCCCTCGCACGACACCAGGGCCGCGTCATCTGGCTCAAGCCGACCCCATAGCCCTGCGGATCCGTACCGCGTAGCGCGCCTTCGGCTCTTGACGTTTGGTGTTACCGTTCGTTAGAATAGTAACACCAGACCGGGCGCGAGGAGCCATGCCATGCCTTTCGGACGTCGGGCTGCTGGGTTCACTCTCATCGAGCTCCTGGTCGTGATCGCCATCATCGCCATTCTGGCTGCCATCCTGTTTCCCGTCTTCGGCCGCGCTCGTGAGAAGGCCCGGCAGACGTCGTGCCTCTCGAACCTGAAGCAGATCGGCTTGGCCCTGAGGATGTACCTGGGCGACTACGACGACACGAACGTGCGGATGTACTTCGGCTCGGGCGCGAGCGCCTACCGCTGGCAGCAAGCGGTGCAGCCGTACATGAGGAACACAGAGCTATACCGCTGCCTGAGTGACAAGAGCCGCGTGGATCCCTATTCGGGGCTGTACATGAGCTATGGCATGAACAGCTTCAACTTCAGCCCGGGGGTCTACCCCTCGTTCTGGTACGGCCCCGGCGATGCCGAAGTGCAGGATCCGAGCGGGACGATTCACGTGGCGGACTCGATGCACCCGACGGACCCGACGCAGGGGAGCTACTACGTGGGCGGGGGCGGGACGTTCGCCGAGCCCGTGACGCGCGTCGCGTATCGGCACAACGGCATGTTCAACGCACTCTTCTACGACGGCCATGGGAAGGCGCTGAAGGGCACCAAGAAGGCTGACTGGTCCACCAACCCCGACGACTGAGGGAGGCCAACCTTGGGGTTCTACAAGGTCACCTACTCCGCCGAGTACCGCCGCGCGACCGTGCACAACACGGGCTGCAACTTCCGCTGCCTCGGCTGCGCGTACAAGCTCACGGGCCGCCCGACGCCGGGCCGGATGCTCTCGCTGAACGAGATTCGGGCCGGCCTGAGCGCGCTGGAGATCGACCGGGTGCATCTCATGGGCGGCGAGCCGACCACGAACCCACAGCTGCCGGAGGTGCTGCGCTTCTGCAAGGACGGCCTACGGGTGCGCACATACCTGGGCCACACGAACGGGTCCCGGCTTATCACCGAGAACCTCCACGGGACGAACGTCTCGCTGAAGGCCTTCAGCCCCGAGAAGCACCTGGAGTACACGGGTCATCCGCGCGAACCGGTGTACGACAACTTCCGGGCCGCGTTCGGAGCGGGCCTCGAGATGAAGGCGAGCTGCGTGTACATCCCGGAGTACATCGCCGAGGATGAGATCGCGGGCATGGCGGACTTCGTGGCGTCCGTCGATCCGGCGATCCCGTTCCACATCATGGGCTACATCCCGGTCCCGGGCGCGATGTGGCGGCGGCCGATGGAGGACGAGATGGCTGCGATCGTGGCCCTCGCGCGGGAGAGGCTGGAGACGGTGGGCTTCTCACACCTCACGCCCGAGCAGGCCCTGGACCTCACCGCGCGCGACGACCGCTTCAAGGTTGTGCAGGTGCTCTGAATGGGGCTCCGCCGACTCGGGCTCGCGGGGGTGCTCGCCGGCATGGCGCTGACGACCGGGTGTTTGCGGATGGTCGGGAAGCAAGCGCCCCGCCGGCCTCCTGCCCGCCCGGCGACGCTGACCTTCGCGTACTGGTCGGTCGAGGCGCGCGAGGTCGCGGTTGTTGAGGAACTGGTCGCGCGCTTCGAGACACAGCACCCCGACATCCGCATCCGCACTCAGGACGTCCCCGCGAGGTACTACGAGAAACTGATGGCGCAGTTCGCCGCCGATCAGCCGCCCGACGTGTTCATCCTCAACTACGGCCGACTCGGCGACTTCGCGCGGCGCGGACTGCTGGCCGACTTGTCGCCGATGCTGAGCGCGGACGCGACCCTTGGGGCGCGTGACTTCGTGCCGACCGCCTTCGAAGCGTTTCGCTCCGTGGGCGACACCATTGGGCGGCCGGGGCTGTATGCCCTGCCGCGTGACTGGGGGCCGACCGGTTTGCTCGTGTATGACAAGAGCGCCTTCGAGGCGGCGGGGATCGGGCTTCCGGGCCAGGGCTGGACGTGGGACGACTTCGCGGGGGCGTGCCGCAAGCTCACGGTCCGCTCACCCAACGGAGAGGTGACGCGCTACGGCGGCAGCGTGAACCTCTACCCCTACTCGCTGCTCGGCTGGTTCCGCCAGAATGGGGGAGAGGTCGTCTCGCCGGACGGTACGCTGTGCACCTTCGACGCGCCGGCCTGCGTGGGGGCGGTGGAGTTCATAGCTTCCCTCAGCGCCGCGGGCGTCATCCTTCCGCCGGACCCCACGCAGGATGAGTCCGTTGATGCCTTCGTCCAGGGGCGCACCGCGATGGCGCTCGTGACGCCGCATGCCTTCGGGAAGCTGAGGGAGTGCACGGACGTGATGTGGGGCGTCGCGCCGCCGCTGACCGGGAAGCGGCGCGGGTGTGGGTGCATCCCGAGTGGAGTCGCCATCTCTGCGCGGTGCCGCGAGCCGAGGCTCGCGTACACCTTCGCGCGCTCTTGGGTCACGGAGGGCGCCCGCGCATACGCCGAGTCCGGCCTGGCGGTGCCCGCCTATCTGCCCGCGCTGAACTCGGCGGCGCTCGAACGGGGTATGGGCGCCGAGCCAGCTCGCATCGTCCGCGCCGCCACGCCTCTCGCGCAGCCGTACCCCGTGTCCGCGACGCTTGCGTACGAGGACTCGCTTGCTGCGCTGAGGGAGGCGCTGGAAAAGGTCTTCCTCGTCGGCGAGTCACCTGAGGCCGCCCTCAAGGCCGCAGCGGCTCGGGCCAACAAGGGCGCCGCTACCCCGGCTGGTACTTGATCCACATCGGCGAGACCCAGACCATCTCGCCGTTGTTGATGTCCACCTGCACATCCTGCCCGGTGGGCGACTTCACGGTCTTCGTCTGGGTCTCTCCGACCTGTGTTCCGCGAATGTAGTAGTAGCTCGTCTTGCCGGGCTGCAGGTCGTTGTCGGCCCACTCGAACTCGACCGTCTCGCTGTTCGGCTGGGTGGAGTAGACGTATACGTCGTCCTTGCAGATGACCACTTCGGCGAAGGGCGCGGTGCCGATCAGCTTCACATGGATGGTGGGCGGCTGGGTGACGGTGAACTCATCGCCCATGAAGTGGTCGCCAGAGCGCACGTCGGCGATGATGTTGTCCGTGGCCCCGTAGACGTGTCGCTTCTTCATGGCCGCCACGACCGCTTCGCATGACGGGTCCTCGACCCACACGTTGCAGTAGCTCATGTGGGTCGAGACGTGATCGCTGGAGGACTGGAACCCCAGCCGGTAGCCCTTCAGCAGCGCCCGCGACACGAACCCGAAGGGCCGGTAGCCGCCGATGGCGTAGTTCTCGCTCATGGCGCGGGGCGCGCCGGGGCGTTCGTAGCTGTTGCGGCAGCCCTGGTAGATCTCGACCACGGGCTCGACGTTCGGGTCGTTGTCCCGCCAGTCGGTGCCCATGTCCGTGCCGCTCGTATGGCTCGCACAGACCCCGCCGAACTGGGTCAGGTACGCGTACAGCATCTGCGTATCGGGCGTGTGGGGGCGTTCTGCATCCGGGCCCTCGGCGTCCATGTCCTTGCCCATGCCGCCCTGCAGCCGATTCAGCGGACGTATCCCGCGCTGCGCGAACACGACATTGCGGTGCCCATCCGGGTAGTTCACGCTGCGCTCGTACGTGTAGAGGGGCGTGAAGGCGTCGGGCATGGTGAACAGCGACGTGGTCTTCTGTGTCATCCACCAGGTGAACTCGCGCCCGTTACCGTTGTCATGGTCCCCGTTGCCGATCCAGTCCAGCTTCGCCATGTCGAGCCCGTAGCGCCACATGTCCAGCAGCGCGCCATCCCCCTGGCCATCGGGCGAGAACTCCGTGTGCCGGTGGAACTCCCCGCGCCAGATGCGGTTCTGCTTGCCCTGGACCTGTGCGCGGTAGGCGTGGATGGCGGCGATCTGCTGGGCCTCCTCGCGCGCGCCGTCCGAGGGCCCAGCCGGCTGCTCCGGCTGCGACGCAACGAGCTTCAGGTCGCCGCTCGGCGTCGGCACCGGCCCGGTGTCGGCCACGCTGATCTCCTGGTTGAAGCACCAGTCGGGGTACTGGGCGTAGGTGCGGGTCGTCGCGGGAGGCAAGCCCGCTGTACGTTGACGACGCTTGGCCTGTTGCGGACCCATCGCCGGAGCGGCGCGGAAGCCGCCGTCTGACGTCGAGACGAGATACAGCCCGCTGCCCGGCGCCGGGAGGAGCGTGTTCGGTTCGTGCAGGAAGCCGTCCGTGCCCGGCACGATGACAGCGGCCCGCCAGCCCTCAGGCTCCAGCGTGCTCAGGAAGTTCATCCAGCACCCGCCGACCGGGTTGTCGAAGCGGCTCATCCGCATCCGCGCCGACACCCACACGCGGCCGTCCGCCGCCGCGATCAGCCGAGGCGTTGCCGCCAGAAACCGCGGTTGCGCGCGCGGCCCGCGCCTCGCGCCGTCCGGCATCGGCAGTGCCAGGTTCACGTCGGCCTCGGGCGTGTGGAGCGACCCGTCGCCCAGCACCTTCACGCCGAGCTGCCGGGACTGGTAGAGGGCCGTCTTCTGCGGGCTCTGGTCGTACGGCCCGAAGTCCTTGCCCCAGCCCTCCGGCGAGACCTCGTACGCCAGCCACAGGCGGTTGCCGCCGTCGTACGCCGCGCTCGCCCGGCACTCATTCTGCAGCGTGCCGGCGATCAGCCGCTCCTTGCCCCACTTCCCCTCGCGCCACTCCTTGGTCAGCACGTCGTAGCCGCCGCGTACATAGGTGTCCCAGGCGACCGCGACTCGCCCGTCCGCCGACGCCGCAATCGCGGGGCTCCACTCATTGGCGTCGCCGTCGGCGATCGCGATGGGCTTCCCGATGGCGTCGCCCTCATGCCGCGCGGCGTAGATGTCCGAGCTTCGCGCGCTCAGGCTCTGCCACGCCAGCCATACGCGGCCTTGGGAGTCCGTCGCCGTAACCGCATCGAAGTCCGAACCGGGCGCCGACGTGACCCGCTGCGCATCGGACCACTTCCCGTCGCTTCGTACGCGCGCGTACAGGTCCCAGTTCCCCTCGATGTTCGCGGACCAGAAGACCCGCACACGCCCCTGCCCATCCACTGCGACCGCCGGCCTGAAGAGATCGCCGCCAGGCTCGGTGAGCGCCACGGGTTCCGTCCACTGCCCGCCGCTCATCTCGGCGAACATGAGCTGTTCACCGCCGGTCGGCCTGGCGAGATCGCCGAAGTCGGTCGGAGCTTGCGTGACCGGCGGGCGCGTCTGGAAGCCCTCGCCGTGGGTGAACGCCACATAGGCCACATACAGGGACCCATCCGGCCCGGCTGCCGCGGCCGGATATCCGTCCTCGGTCGGCGCCTTCACAACTTGCCGATACGTCGGCACGCGCTCGTAGCCGATCCGGCCATCGCTCGTGCGCTGCAGCGTCCCGTACTGCAGTGACCCCACCGGCAGGCTGAAGTCGCCCTGGGTCGTGCTCAGCTCCAGCGCGGAATCCGGCCCGACATTCGCCAGCGTCAGGAAGACGCCGTTCGGCTCCGCGGGGAACGTGTTCGGGTCGCGGTTCTGACGCTGCCACATGAGCGGGTAGCGCCGGTGGTTCTCGAACTTGAACGCCGACGTCGTGGCGTAATCGTCGCCGACGAATCGCCAGCCATCCGTGGCCACGATCTCCCCGGCGGTCAGCCGGTACGTGCCCTCCCAGATGATCGGCTCCTTGTCCTGGAGTCCGAACACGACCAGGACGGTAACGAGGCTGCGGTCCATCGGGACATCGAGCGGGGTCTGCGCGAGAGAGATTCCTGAGAGCGCGACGACCAGCGACAGCGAAAGGGTGATGGCTCGCATCATGGGGCCCTCCTGGTCTCTGGTGGCACGGGCGGCCTCGCCCGTGGGATTCGATGTCAACGCCTACCATTCCTGCCGCCTGACACTCACGCCAGCTCCGTCTGCGCCCTGGCCACAATCCGCCCCAGCTCCCTCTCCAGAGGCTCCTCGAGGCGGTACTCGTGCGCCGCGATCAACTCCGCAATGCGAGCGTGCGTGCGTTCACGGATGGTTGCGGAACCGCGCGCCTGCCACGCGTTGACGAAGTCGCGGTCGAAGAGCTGCGGGTGCCAGTAGACTTCGCGATAGCATTCCAGCGTGCGCTGCAGCCCCGCAAAGCTCCCGGCCTCCACGCCCTCCTTGATCGCCTCCGCCGCGTCAGCGGCCCACTGCCCGAAGTCCAGCCCGCGCACCAGTCGCGCGACGTGGTCGCGGGTCTCCAGGTCGTAGAGGAGCTGCTCGGCGCTGAAGACCTCGTCGAGGCTCAGCGTGCCTGCCGCGCCGAAGTGGCGGCCGCCCATCAGCGCTCCCATCGTCATCAGGCTCGACTTCTCGGCACAAGCCTGTGCGCCGGGGAGCTTGGCGTTGGTGTGCATGTTGTCCGGCCAAGGCGCGTAGGGCGTCCCGGCGAGGTAGGCATTCAGCTCGCGGCTCGCCATCTCGAAGAGGCAGCTCTCCGGCGACCCAAACACCATCGCCATCGTGCGCAGATCGACCGGATGGATGGACACGTGCCAATGCACGGGCAGGTCCAGCGCCTCGCGCAGCAGGATGACCGGGCCGATGACTTCCGCCGCCGCCTGCGCGAAGGCATCGCCTGGGTCGATGGGCGCCGTCGAGCCGGGCGCGGCCATCGAGCCCACGCCGATCGCCTCCAGCCGCTCTCGGAAGCGCAGAACGCAGCGGAGCGATTCGCCGCCGAGCGTCAGCGGGCTGAAGACGTACACGGGGAGGTGGCGGATGGGGTGCCCGAGGGCCTCCGCCATCTCCGCGACATGGGGGAACGTGAGCTCCGCCTTGGGGTCGGGGGCGTGCCTTCCCTGGCGCGAGTGCACCGCCGCGACCCAGTACTGAATCACCGGTTGCAGGGGAGGCGGCACATCCGTAGGGCAGCCCGGCGGACTGGAGGTGACGCCGCGCTCGGCCAGGACATCGAGGAGCTTCGTGGCCTCGACCAGTCGCTCGACGGTGAACGGCACCAGGCGGTCGGTCCCGAGGTCATGCACGTGCTGCGGGTAGGGGCTGACGTAGAGGGTGATCTCGTCCGGCGGGTCGTCCGGGAGCGCAAGCCCGAAGCGATCCCCGTGCCGCGCGCGCTCCTCGGCGAGGAAGGCCCGCGTCGTCGCGACCTCGACGAAGAACCGCTCCCCTCGCGAGCGGAAGCCGAGCGCCGACAACCTCTCGCGCAGCGTCTCCTCCAGCACGCGCACGCCCACGGTTTCGAGCGTGCGCACCATCCCGTCCTCGATTCGCGCCAGGTCCTCGGGGCGCAGCAGGGGCGGTCGCTGCAGCATGAACGGCGCGCGCGTCATGCCGATCCTCACAGGGCGAACGTTCGCATCGCCGCGTCCATCCGGGCCGTCGTCGTTGGCGGCGCGGGGCACAGGCGGAAGGCGAACCGGTACGGTTGCGGCCAGAGGGTCACGTCCTCATCGGGCCGCGCGCCCCAACTGTCGTTCCCGCCCACGCCGGTCTGCTGCAGGTCCAGGTTCAGCACCACGTACTCCTGCCGCGTCAGCTCGAAAGAGTGAGCCGCCTGTTCGAGGTCCTCGGTCGTGTAGTGGTGCGCGCTGAAGTTGAGCAGAGGCATCCCGACCACCATCAGGCCGCCGATCGCGACCCAGCGGACGTCGGTCTTGTTCCCATTCTCTTGCGGTATGGAGTAGTCCGTGAACTGCTCGTCCACCGTGCCCGCGTACACGCCAACGTGCGCGCTCAGCTTGCGGTCCCAGTGGCTCTCGTGCGGACCGCGCCCGTACCACTCCAGCCGCTCGGAGCCTGCAGGCAGCGCCAACTGCACGCCGAAACGCGGTAGCTCGGGGAGCGCCTTCTGCCCGATCTCGAAGGCGGTCTCGACGATGATCTCGCCGTTGCCCAACACGGTGCACGTCGTGTCGAGCCGGCACTCCACCTCCGGCAGCACGGACCGTACGACGATGCGCGGCGGTTGTCCGGCGCTCTCTCCGACCAGCACCTCCTCGACCACACGGTCCCGCCCCGCGTGCCGCCAGATGCCGCAGCGTTCGGGCATCCGGTTGCCGCGGTCGTTGTCCGTCGGCGCCCGCCAGAAGCTGGGCACCGGCCCGGTCGCGATCAGGTCCACGCCGCCGTGGGAGCACGCCGTCAGCATGCCCTGACTCCGGCTGAACGTCGCCGAGAACCCCTCGCCGCTGGCAATGATAGCGTCACCCTCCTGGCTGAGATTCACCGCCGGGAGGTCGGCGGTTCGCGCGGGTCGGGTGCGCGGCTCGTTCGGTAGCTGCAGTTGCGCGGTCGCGATGACATGGCCCGCCTCCGCCCAGAGCACATCCCGCGTGAGGCGGAAGGAGACGTTCAGCCACGCCTCGCGGTTCGTGAGGAGCTTCGACGGGTCAAAGGGGAGCCTAATCGTCTCGCGTTCCCCGGGCCCGAGGGCCATGTGTCTCGTGCCCCGAGTGCCCAGGATCTCGCCCGCCCGCACCTCCCAGACCATCTCCACATCCGACAGGTCGCGGAACGCGTACGCATTCGTCACCGCTATCGTGCCGGCCCACAGGTCCACCGGCTCAACCTTGATGCACTGATACGCCACCTTGACCTCGGCCATTGCCGGATGGGGCACGCGATCCGGCGAGATCAGACCATCCATGCAGAAGTTGCCGTCACTCGGCACATCCGGCGGACCGAACTCCCCGCCGTACGCGAAGTACGTCTCCTCGCCCTTCGCGTATTCCTCCGGGACCCGCTTGCGGATGCCGTGTTCGACCCATTCCCAGATGAACCCGCCCTGGAGATTGGGGAGCGAACCGAACGCCTCCCAGTAGCGCGCGAGGCCGCCGTTGCTGTTGCCCATCGCGTGCTGGTACTCGCAGAGGATCACGGGCCGATCGGGGTTGCTCCGCGCCAGTTCGACGATGCCGGGCACCGGCGTGTACATCGGGCAGATGATGTCGGTGTGGGGTCGCGTGTGAGCTTGCTCGTAGTGAACTGGGCGCGAGGGGTCGCGCTCGTGAATCCACGCCGAGGTCGCCTCGAAGTTCGGCCCGTCGCCGGCCTCGTTGCCCAGCGACCAGATGATGATGCACGGGTGGTTCTTGTCCCGCTGGACCATGCGCATGGTGCGGTCCAGGTGCGCCTCGCGCCAGTCCGGGTCGCGGGCGAGGTGCTGCGCGCCGTGAGACTCGATGTTCGCCTCGTCGATCACGTACAGCCCGTACTCGTCGCACAGGTCATACCACTCCGGCACATTGGGGTAGTGCGAGGTGCGGACCGCGTTGATGTTGTGCTGCTTCATCAGCCGAAGGTCCCGAACCATCGACTCGTGCGACACGACGTGGCCCGTGTCGGGGTCGTGCTCGTGACGGTTGACGCCCCTGATCAGAATCGGCACGCCGTTGACGAGCAGTTGCCCGCCCTTGATCTCCACCCGCCGGAACCCGACTCTGCAGGGGATGACCTCGATCGCGTTCCCGCCGGCGTCCCTCAGGGTGAGCAGGAGCGTGTAGAGGTGTGGGCACTCCGCCGACCACTTGAGCGGGTCGATGATGCAGCCGGTGAGCGTGACGCCGATCGGGCTTCCGGGCGCCGGCTTCGCCTCCGCCTGCATGCGCGCGGTCGCCGTGCCGTGGGGGTCGGCCAGCGCGGCCTCCACCAGGCACGCCGCCGCTTGCTCGCGGTCGCCCTCGACCTCGACCTCGATGCGCAGTTCAGCGTGACGGTAGTCGCTATTCAGGTCCGTGTGCACCCAGAAGTCGCGGATTCGCGGGTCGCCGCGCGAGACAAGGAGAACGTCGCGGAAGATGCCGCTGAGACGCCAGAAGTCCTGGTCCTCCAGGTAGACGCCGTCGGACCAGCGGTATACCTCGACCGCCAGGATGTTCTCGCCCGCAGTGACGTATGGCGTGATGTCGAACTCCGCCGGCGTGCGGCTGTCCTCGCTGTAGCCGACCCGTTGGCCGTTCACCCACACGTAGAAGGCCGAACTCACGCCGGCGAAGTGCAGGATCACCCGCCGGCCCCGCCACCGCGGCGGGAGCGTGAAGCTGCGTCTATATGAGCCGATCGGGTTGCTGTCCTGCGGGACGCGCGGCGGATCGGGGTTGGGGAACGGGTACTTCACATTGGTGTAGATCGGGGGGTCGTACCCCTTGAGCTGCCAGTTCGAGGGGACCTCGATCTCATCCCACCCGCTCACGTCGAATTCGGGCTGATGGAAGTCCACCGGGCGGTCGGCCGGACGCGGGGACCAATGGAAGCGCCATATCCCGTTGAGGCAGAGGCACCAGGGCGAACTCAGCCGCTCCCCCCTCAGCGCCGCCGCGGCGTCGGGGTAGGCCATCATGTCCGCGTGCGGGCGCTCTTTGTTGATCGCGAAGACGTGCGGGTTCTCCCAGTCGTTAGGGGGCTGCATGATCGGTTGGCTCCCTCATCACTTCGCAGCGGGGCGCTCCCAGGCGCTCTTCAGCATCGCAAAACCCACAAGGTCGAACTGCTCCACCTCGGGCCGCACGAAGGGGTAGAAGTCGTTTGTTCCGAAGTACGCCTCCGTCAACTCCGCGAAGTACTCCTGGTCGTTGTTCATCGCGTAGGCACGCTGCAGCTTCCCGTCGTAGTACAACACGGACTCGTAAGCTCCGCTCTCCTTCGCCCGCTCGTACGCCTGCTTGATCGTGGGGTCGTCGTACCCGAGCACTTGGTGATGGTAGGCGTGCGCCAACTCGTGGAACACCATCGCCGGTTGCTCGCGCGACCAGCTCAGGAAGTTGCCGATGTTCGCGACCTCCACGCAACGGGCCTTGTCCGGGTTGTAGCCGTTCTCGCCCAGCCACTCCCTTGACGGGTGGTAGCACATGCACAGATGGCGCCCGTGCGGGTCCTCGGCCTCGACCCAGATCGGCACGGTTCTGAGCGCGGCCAAGGCCCCCGCCGGAACCACCCGGCGCACCTCCAGCAGCTTGGCGGCGAGCAGTTGCAGGGCCTCGCCCGCAGCCTCCGGACGCTCGTCAAGCAGTCGCTGATTCACGCGAACCGTGAAACCCTCCACCTCACGCACGGAGTAGTCGCTGGTCGCGTCGTAGGCCGGCTGCGTGCGCCCCAGCGTGCAGGTTGACAGCAGGAGGCAGGCGAGTCCCATGGCGTGCTCGACTCCGGGAAGAGGCGGTGCTCGTACTGTAGACGCCGCCCAGGCGGTTGTCAATCGCGCCGCCCCGCCACCTTGTCGGCGCAGGACCCATTCGCGTAGAGCAGGACTGAACACTAATCGGTCGTCTCGCGTCTATGGTGTCTGTAGGGGCGCGCTGATCCGCGGCGCGCAGACTCGTTGCGGCGCGGACGATCTGCGGCCGGGTCCCCCGGGTGCCCGGACGTTTTGGGTGCCGCCGACCATTGGTGTTGTCGCCGCAGCGTAAGGGAGCTACTACTCGCATGGGCCCATCACGCCGACGGGAAGAGGTCACCTTGCGGAGTTCGCGCACCCAGGTCGATCCCGACCTCAGTCAGCGCCTGTTCTACGCGCTCCGCAGGATCGCGCAGGGCGTAGAAGTGGACTCGCGCCGCCTGGCAAAGATGCATGGCGTTACCGGCCCGCAGCTCGTCTGCCTGCGGGCGGTTGTGGCCTACGGTCCGACCACCGCCACCGACATCAGCGAGAAGGTCTACCTCTCCCCGAGTACCGTCGTGGGCATCTTCGACCGCCTCGAGAGCAAGGGCCTGATGAAGCGCCGTCGCGACCGCCAGGACCGTCGCGTCGTGTTCGTGACGGCCACGGACGCCGGCCGCGAGGCCGTGGCGCAGGCCCCACACCCCCTGTACCAGGCGGTCGGGGCGCTGCTCAAGGGGCGCACGAAGGCCGAGCAGAAGGCCTTCATGGAGGCCATCGACGAACTCGCCCAACTGATCGCCGAGCCGTCGGACGAGGAGTAGCGGGCGCGCAAAGGTCCCTTCGTCTCCGCGGCGAAGGGTCTCCTGACAATTCCGGGAGACCCTCCCCATGCCGCGAAGCGCCGTGATCGCCCTTCTGTCCGTCCTGCTCGCCCATGTCGGCGCCGCTCAGTCGCTCACCAACATCGCCGGCCCTCCCTACGGAACCTCCGTCGTCGCGGACACGCAGTACTCGGAGCAGTACGCCGGCACGAAGGCGGCGGACGGTAGTCTCCAGCAGGGAGAGGGGTGCTGGTACTCCCGCGATCAGACCCAGCTGCCCTGCGCGCTCACCTTCGAGTTTGCCTCCATCGAGGAGGTGCGTCAGGTCAACGTCGTCCAGGCCTCCTGGACCGGGAACATGTACCACACGCGGGACTTCGCGGTGGAGGTCTCGGCGGACGGGGCGGAGTGGCGTCGCGTCGCGGAGGGGCAGTTGCCGGATGAGAGCCTCGCCCGCCTTGAACTGAAGCTGGAGCCGGTCAAGGCCCGCAAGCTGCGGATCCTCGTACTGACTTCGTACAACTCCTTCCAGACCTGCGGCCTCGCCGAGGTGGAGATACTCGCCGGAGGGCGACCGGGCTTCGGTGAAGCGCAAGTGACCCTCAACGGGCAGCCTGCGCCGCCTCCCTCCTCCGATGTGTGTGGCTTCCGCGTCCTCGCCGCTGCCGAGGGCCCGCAGGTCGCCTTCACTGAGCAACCTCCGGGCGTCTGGATCGTCCTCGCGCGGGGCGAGAGCGCCGAGATCGCGGTACCTGTGCAGGGCCTGCTCGGGGCCTGCGAGGCCTCAGCCACCGCTCACGTGAGCGGTGGTGCCGGAGAACCGGTGACCGCCTCCCTGGCGCTTAGCGACACCGAGGCCCCGCCCGTCGCTCTGGACAACAGCCCGGCCGAGCTGCGGATTAGCGGCGACTCCACGGCCGACCTGTCCCTGCGTCTCATTGCCCGCGCCGGCCGCAACGTCCTCATCCACGTCGCAGACCTCCATCTGCGCACCGCCGACCGCGACCTCACCGTCCCCCTGCGCATCACCACACCGGACATCGGCCGCGGTGCGCCGCCGCTCTCGCCTCCCTTGCGTCCCCTGATGGAGCTCGCTCTCATCGAGTGGGACTGGCGGCTGCAGGACGGCATCGACACACCGCGCGCGCCCAGCACTTACGCTGAGGCAATCCAACGCACCCTCGACCGCGGCGACGCTCTGCTGCGCGACCTCGGCCTCCAATCCGCCGCCTGGTCCGCCCTCAAGGCCGAGTTCCATGCGGTAGGAGCGGCTTCAGCCCCGACGCCGTCCCTCGAGTACCTCTGGCGTCGCGTGCACTGGCACAAGCGTGAGATCGCCTTGGCCAACCCCCTTGCAGATGCCGGCCCGCTGGTCTTCGCGAAGCAGGTCCCGCCGTGCTTCAGCCACCAGCTCACGCAGTACTATGGGCGGTATGCGCGGCCGGGAGGGGGCATCTGCGTCCTCGAACACCCGGGCGCCTCGATGGCGGCGCGCGACCTGACGGCTGGGCTGCTTCCGCAAGGCAGCTTCATGCAGCCGGAGGTCTCGTGCGACGGCCAGCGCGTGCTCTTCGCCTTCTGCGAGGCCGACAGCACGCCCGAGGACACGATCCAGGGCCACCACGGGCGGCACTACCACCTCTACGAGATGGACGCCGACGGCTCCGGGTTGCGCCGGCTCACCGACGGGCCGTACAACGACTTCGCGCCCAAGTACATAGCCGATGGGCGGATCCTGTTCATCTCAACAAGGCGCGGCGGCTGGCACCGCTGCGGGAGCCCGGGCTGCGAGAACTACACGCTCGCCGTCGCGGAAGCGGACGGCTCGAACCCGCGCCCGCTCTCCTTCCACGAGACCCAGGAATGGGACCCGGCGATCCTGAACGACGGGCGGATCATCTACACGCGCTGGGACTACGTCGATCGCTACGCGGTGCTCTACCAGCAGCTCTGGACTACGTTCCCCGACGGCTCACAGCCCGCGATCTTCTACGGCAACAACACGTTCAACCCGGTGGGCATCTGGGAGGCGCGCCCTGTGCCGGGCTCGACCCGCGTCATGGCGACGGCCGCCGCGCATCACGCGATGACGGCGGGCTCCATCGTCCTGGTCGATGTGGCCGCGGGCGTCGATGGCCTGCCGCCCCTCACGCGCCTCACGCCCGACGCGCCCTTCCCCGAGAGCGAGAACGACCTCGCGCCCTACTGGCGGCTGCGCGCGCCCGGGATTGAGCCCTACGAACCCATCGAGCAGCAGCGCTGGCCAGGCCACTGCTACCGCAGCGCCTACCCCCTCTCAGAGAGGTACTTCCTCGCCGCGTACAGCTTCGAGCGCCTGGTGGGCGAGCCGCAGGGCAACCGGCCGAACATGTTCGGCCTCTATCTGGTCGATGCGTTCGGGAACAAGGAGCTGCTCTACCGCGACCTGAACCTCTCCAGCGCGTGGCCTGTGCCGCTGCGCCCGCGTCCCGTGCCCCCTCAGCCGCCGTCGCTGCTCGACCCCGGCCGCCTCGAGAGCGAGGGCTTGGTGGTGTTGCAGAACCTCTACGACAGCGCACCCTCCCTCGCAGGTGAGACGATCAAGCGGCTGCGCATCCTCCAGGTCCTACCGAAGTCCACTCCGGGAATCGACCGCCCGCCCGTCGGCCTGCCGCGCGGCGCCCCGGGCAAGCAGGTCCTGGGTACGGTGCCCGTCGAGCCGGACGGTTCCGCCTACTTCCACGCGCCGGCCGGTGTGCCCCTGAGCTTCCAGGTGCTCGACGAGCGAGGCATGGCGGTCCAGGTGATGCGCAGCGAGACCTACCTGCAGCCGGGGGAGACAATCACCTGCGTCGGTTGCCACGAGCCGCGAACCGAGGCGCCACCTCGGCGGGCGATTGCCGCGCTCAGCCGTGCGCCCTCGGTCATCGAGCCCGCGCCCGAGGGTTCACTCCCCTTCAGCTACCCGCGCCTCGTGCAGCCGATCCTGGATGCGCGGTGTGTGAGCTGTCACGGCAACACCGATCCCGGCGGCGGCGTGAAGCTCACCGGCGCGCCTGATGGCCCCTACTCGGCCTCCTACAACGCCCTTGCGCCGCGTGTGCCGTACTCGGACCAGGGCCTCATCGACCCGCTCAGCACGCCGAACCGGTTCGGCGCCCGCGGCAGCGCCCTCACGAAGCTGCTGCTCGCCGACCACCACGGCGTGACGCTGAGCGAGGAGGAGTTCGCGCGCCTCGTGACCTGGATGGATGCCAACGCGCTGTTCTACGGCACCTTCGATCCCGACGACCAGGCCCGCCAGCTTCGCGGCGAGGTCATCGCGGGCCCGAAGTTGCAGTGAGGTTCGCATCTGATGTCCGTCTGGCGCCCTCGTCTCGATCCGCCGCTTGCCGAACCTGACCTTGGGCGCATTGTCGATCATGCCCTCACGGTCCTCGCCGAGATCGGCGTTGAGTGCTCCGACGCAGAGGTCGCGGCCCAGATCGCCGCCTGGCCGGGCTGCACGCCTGTCAATGGCCGTCTGCGCTTCGCGGAGGACGCGGTTCGCTCGCATCTTGCGGCGCGCCGTTCGTCCGCTCCGCCCGGCGAAGATGATCGGCGTCTCACCATGGACGCCTGTTGGGCGGGGCTGAACTACTGCGACCCGGAGACGCTCATCGTCCGCCCGGCGACGAGCGATGAGGCGGCGCAGATGGCGCGCCTCTGGGATGCGCGCGGCACGTCGAGCGTGGTTCCGCTGCAGCCGGGCGATGTGCCGCCGGCGCTGGTGACGCTGGCCGCCGAGCGCATTGGCCTGCTGCACTCTCGGTGGCTCGGCGGCTCGCTCCCGGTGACCGACCCCGAGGAAGTCCGCTTCCTGGTGGACATGAACCTCGCAGCCGGGCGGCGGTACCGCCTGGTGGAGCAGGTCGCCATCAGCCCGCTGCGGCTGAACTGCAAGGGCGTGCGGACGGCGCTCGCCTTCCGGGGTGACCCAGACCTCTCGGTGAGCCTCACCGGCGCCATCCCCATTGCGGGCGCGACATGCCCCCTCGATCCGCTCGCTGCCCTCGTGCAGTCCACGGCCGAGGCGCTCGCCTTCGACCTCATCAGCGTCGCGCTCGGCTTCGGCGGCGGAATCAGCCTGCGGGTCGAACCGTTCGACTTCCGCTACTCGGGGATCGTCTTCGGCTCCTCGGAGTGGTGCCTGTACCGCGCGGCGGTCCTGCAGGTGACCGCGCACCTGGCCGGCCAACTGGTCCGCAGCGGCGTGTTCCGCACGACCGCGAAGATACCGGACGAGCACGCCGCCTGCGAGCGCACCGCCTCCGTCCTGTGGCAGGCGCTGCTCGGCGTTCGGCACTTCGGCGCGGTCGGCCAGCTCTCGGTGGACGAGGTCTTCAGCCCGCAACAGGCCGTCATCGACCGCGAGATACTCGCCTACGTGCAGCGGATCATGGACGGTCTCGACCTCTCCGCCGACGCCGACCCGCTGGGTCTGATCCGGGAGGGCGTGGGGCAGGGGACCTTCATCGGGACGGACGACACCGCGTCGCGGTTCCGG
>VGFC01000032.1 GCA_016869045.1 Armatimonadota bacterium | reverse complement strand
CGCTCCAGCTCATGCGTCGGCAGCCCCATCTCGGCGCGGATGCGGCCGACGATCATGCTCATCAGGTAGTATTGCACGAAGAAGGCCACGCTGACCCAGATCGCCATGCGCTGGGAGATTCCCACCGAGATGACGTAGAGGAAGGGAATCACGAACAGCATCATCGAGGCGCGGTACGTCAGGGGCTCGCCGGCGTCGACCTCCGGCGACCCGCGGCCGAGGAGGCGGCGCCAGGCGAGGGCGAGGTGGTCGCGGGCGGCCCAGGCGCTGAAGGCGATCATGGCGATGTAGCCGCCGAATGACTGCTCCTTGAAGTAGGGGAACTCGGGAGTCATGTTGAGCCAGCCGACCCAGCTGCAGAAGATCGCCTCGGCCTTCCAGAAGAGGTAGAAGAACCAGAGCGAGAGGCTCAGCTCGCCGGGCAGCAGGATGGCCAGGCCGATGATGAAGGGATAGGTGCAGACGTACATCCAACCGATGGCGTCCCAGGGCTTGCCTGCGGCCCTGAAGAAGCGCCCGATGTCGTTGGCCTCGCTCTGCCACATCTTCACGGGGATCTCGGGCACCGCAGGATAGAGGCTGTGGAGCCCGTTGATCACGTTGACGGAGGCCGCCAGGCCGACCGCGATCAGAAACGCGGGGTTGCGGAAGGCGGGGACGCCCGGGCGGGACATCTCCATCGGGAGCTGCACGACGGGGAAGGTCATCTTCTCGCGCTCGATCCAGCGCTTCCGCAGGATCACGATCAGCCCCGCGGGGGCCGCCCAGAGCGCGCTGTAGAAGAGCCACCAGCGGAGCATCGGGCCGATCCAGACGCGGTAGTTCTCGGGGTTGAAGATGCTCGTGTCGCCGCGCCAGAGCCGCTCGAGCGCAGCCTCGTTGCTCACCGTCATGCTGTGGGGGATGTAGCTGATGAACATCCGGTCCCAGCCGTTCTCGGGCGTGTTGAACCGGAAGGCCCCCTGGATCGTGCCGAAGGTGGTGTTCATCGTGTCCTGGCCGCTGGTGCACGTGGCCACGGACAGCAGGATGAAGAACGCGAGCAGCTCGGCGGGCGTGAAGACCGAATTCGGCAGGAAGCGCCGGAGGACCGCGTTGATCCCGGCGAACAGGAGCAGGAGGAAGACGACGTTGTAGAAGAGCGAGACGACCGTCGGACCCTCCAGCCCGCGCGGCCCCTGCAGGAAGGACATGAAATACGCGTTGAAGGGCACGACGAGGAACGCGATGATCAGGATGCGGGCCGTGACGCCGGTGTTGCGGTAGGCCAGCGTCTCAGGCGTCGGAGGGCGGATCGTCTCGGGCATCAAGCGGGTACCGGTCTCCGATCGAACGGCCTGGGAACCACGAAATACACGAAACACACGAAAGTCAGGGAACGGCCTGCCCTGCCACAGCATCACGCGCGAGCCGCGCGTGCCACGGAGGCGGTTCACTGCGAGAGGCAAGGCCACCTCCCCAAAGGACGGAGGGCAGCAAGCGGGCGACGGCGAAGGCCGCAGCGACTCCAGGGAAGGGGGAAGAGCCGTGCAGTTCATCATGTTCTCCAAGATGCTTCAGCAGCTCTCGATCGCCGAGGCGGGGGACGCGATCGCGCAGATGGGCTTCGACGGCGTGGACCTGACCGTCCGCGACCAGGGTCACATCCTGCCCGAGAACGTCGTCGCCGAGCTGCCGCCCGCGGTCGAGATGCTGCGCGGCAAGGGCCTGGTGGTCGGCATGCTGACCACCGGCGTTACCAGCGTGGATGACCCCCACGCGGCCGACATCTTCCGCACGGCGGCGGCGTGCGGGGTCAAGTACCTGAAGCTGGGCTACTGGCTCTACCAGGGCTTCGGCACGATCCGGGAGTCCATCGGGAAGGTGCGCGGGGATCTGAAGGGCCTGGAGGCGCTCGCCCTGGAGCACGGGGTCACCGCCTGCATCCATACCCACTCGGGCAACTTCCTGACGGCCGATCCGGCCATCTGCTCCCTGCTCGTCGAGGGCCTCGACTCGGAAGCCATCGGAATCTACGTGGATGCCGGGCACATCGTCCTGGAGGGCGGGTACGGCGTCTGGAGGCAGGGCCTGGACCTCGTCTCAGGTCGCCTGCGCCTCGTCGCAGCAAAGACCTTCGGCTGGTTCCCCGAGACCAGCGGCGCCGGCGTGCGCTGGAAGTCCAAGACGCTCCCCTTCGACAAGGGCATGACCGACTGGAAGGAGTTCTTCACCTGCCTCAAAGCCATCCCCTACGACGGCTTCATCTCCCTCCATAGCGAGTACGGCGACCTCTCCCTGGAGGAACTCCTCAAACAGACGGAAGCAGACCTCGCGGTGGCGAAGGCGGCGTGGGAAACGGCTGACGGATAGAGGCGAGGAACCACGGAGCACACGGAGTACACGGAAGGGGAACGGCGACGGCACGGCATGCGGACGAGGGTCCCGGGACGGCGGGACGCTCCTACGGCACGGCATTTGTTGACAAAGTGACGAAACGTATGTATCATCACTTTCGTCACTAACCTCGCGGAGGGGGAACCACCATGGATGCGATCACGATGGGCGACCTGCGCCGGGACCTGGCGCGAGTCGTCAACAGCGTCGCCTTCGGACGGGAGCGGGTGATTGTGGAGCGACACGGGAAGCCACTGGTTGCGGTCGTGCCGCTGGACGATCTCGAACTGCTGGACAAGTTGGAGGACCGTCTACTCGCCGAGAAGTGCGAGCGCATACTGGCGGACCCCAACAGCGAGTGGCTCACCCTCGAGGAAGCCGAGGCAGAGCTGAAGCGGTGAGCTACACCGTTCGCGTGGAGGCCCAGGTCCCTCGCGCCCTCAGACGGCTGCCCCAGCCGGTGGTCGATCGCATCTGGGCGGGGATTCGCGCGCTGGCCGACGACCCTCGCCCGTGGGGCAGCGAAGCCCTCAGCGGCACGCTCCGACCGTTCCGCAAGCTGCGTATCGGCGACTACCGCGTGGCCTATCGCGTGGATGACGACGCGCGGGTCGTGACCGTGGTCTGGGCGGGCCACCGGAGCCGGATCTACGAGGAGCTGGAACGCAGGCAGTGAAGCGCCAAGGGGAGGGGCCGCATGCCTGGGCGTCGAGGACCCTCGACGCCCAGGCATGCGGCCCGTCGTGGGTCAGGCGTCCCACTCGGGCCGGGGCACCTGGGTTCGGTCGAACAGCCACTCATCCTCGCCGACCATCTCCTCCAAGGCTCGACTCAACGCCGGGAGGAAGTAGTCTGCGTCGTTGAGGCGCTCGCGCTCGACCCATGCGGGGATGTCCTCTGCCGCGATTCCTCGGGCCTCAGCGCAGGCCCCCAACATGCCCCAAGCGACGCCTTCGAGTTCCTCTCGCTCCACATGCTTCTCGCCGCGCCTCGTGACGAAGTACATCGCGGTCGTCGCGAGGAGGGGCGCGACGGCCTGGTCGCTGCCGAGGTCCTGCTGCAAGTGCCCGGCAGTCAGGATGGTCTGCTGCAGTTGGGCCTCCGCCCGTAGGGCCAACCAGAGCGTCTGCGCCAGATACGTCTGCGCTCGGCCTGAGTCGTATTCCGACAGGTTCCCGATGACGGTCACGGCGTCCGGCCAGGCTCTCGCGGCGACGAGGATCGAGGCCGCCTGGGCCGAGTAGGTCTGCGCCGCCATGGTGTCCCCTCGCCGCCAAGCCGTGGCCGCCATGCCGGCCAGCGTAGCCGCCTTGCCGTGGGCGTCACCAATCTCCTCTGAGATGCGTAGGGACTGCTCGTAGAGCGCCAGACCGCCTCGGACGTCCCCGCGCTGTTCGTTGATGAGGGCCATGTTGTGGAGCGTTGCGGCCATGCCGAGGGCGTCGCCAATCCGTTCCTGAATGGGCAGGCACTGCTGGTAGAATGCCAGGGCCTGTTCTGGGTCGCCTCGCCGCTCGTGGATACCAGCCATCTGGTGCAGCGTGGCCGCCTTGCCGCGGGCGTCTCGCCTCGTCTCGCAGATGCGCACGGCCCGTTCGCAGAGGCCCAGAGCGTCGTCGAGTTCGCCACGCTGCCTATGGATGTCAGCCAAGACGTGCAGTGTCGCAGCCGTGCCGACGTCGTCGCCCGTCTGCTCCTTGGCGGCCAGGGACAGGCGGCAGAGCGCCACAGCGCTTCCGAGGTCGCCCTGGCGCACGCAAAGGATGGCCGTGTTGTGCAAGATGGACCCGCGCTCGCGCACGACCGCCGCGGGCAACGCGTCGCCCGCGGGGCACAGGGCCAGAGCCCTCTGGTAGTGGACGAGGGCGGCGGAGGCCTCGCCCAGCACCTCCTCCGCACGGGCGAGGGCGTGAAGAAGGCGGTAGTCCTCGCCGACCGACAAGGCTATGGCGGCCACCGCGGCTGCCTCGCGGAAGCGACTGCGGTTGTACATCGCCGCGCTGATCGCATCACCCACCCCCGCCGCAACCTCCAGGTGCTTCCCATCGACCGCCAGGCGGAGGATCTCCCACGCCCGGTCCTCGCGCGCGCCTCCCCGCGGCACCCACCAGACCTGGTGGAGCGCCTCCGCGGCGCGATAGGCGGCCTGTTCGCGGTCGGCGGGGGTGACGGCGGAGTCGGTCAGCCTGTCCAGCGTGTCGGAGACATGGTAGAGAGGCTGCTGCGTCTCTTCGTCGAGGCCGGCCTCGACGAGGCCAACGCTGACGGCGCGAGTGAGGGCGTCGCCGAAGTCGGCATCGCCGGCGAGAGCGCGGAAGGCGGCCTCAGGGACCGGGAGCGTTGGGAGTGACCAGAGGGCCAGCAGGCGGCGCAGCGGCTCGCCCTCGCGGGTGATGAGCTGCTCGGCGAGGACGTCCTCGCGGAACTCGGCGGCCTTCGCCTGCATTGACGCCATGATGCCCTGCGCCTCCGCACCCGTATAGCCAGCCAGCACCTTGTCCAGCCACTCCAACAGGCGCGGATTCCCGCCCGACACGTGCACGGCGTCCTGCCGTGCCTTTGCCTCGACCTTGCTGCCCGCCTGCCATGCCGGGAGCAGGTCGCACTTCTTCTGCAGCTCGGCCCCGTGCATGGAGAGGAGGCCCTGGTCGGAGAGGCGGCCAGGCGCGGGGACGGGGAACTGGTAGCGGCTCGTCACGATCACGCGGGTATCGGAGCCGGTGTCCTCCAGCGCGTGGAAGAGGGCGGCGAGGACGTCGCGGGCGTCGGGGTTGAGCGAAGGCGGGGGCAGAGCACGGGTTGTGTTGACAAAGGCGATGTCGGGATTGGTATCCCGACCTACGAGACACGTGGGGTCCGTAGGCGGGGAGGGCGGATGCGCATCCAGGGAGAGGTCGATGTTGTGCTCGAAGTCATCGAAGAGGAAGATGGCTGACTCGGCGGCCAAGGGACCTTCGAAGACGGCCTGGAGGCGGTGGCGGAGGCTGAGGTCGGGCTCGTTGAGGAGCTTGCCGGCTTCGGCGGGAAGCTGGTCGGCGGCGCGACGGATGAACTCGGTCTCGTCGAAGGCGCCGGGGATGACGACGCGACGGTGGCTGGACAGGCGATCCATGAGGCGCGCGGCGAGGCTGCTCTTCCCCAGGCCGCCCATGCCGTGGATGAGTACGCCGTGGACGTGGTCGGGCGTGCCGGGCACGGTGGAGAGGGCGCGGAGGCAGGCCTGCAGCGGACGGCGGCGGCCGACGAAGCTCTCGCGCTTGGCCACCTCGGTCTTGCAGCCCTGCCCGAGCATCTGGGTCTGCGCGGGGCGCAGATGAACGCGCGCGCGGCGCTTCGTGTTGAGCGGGGTGACGAGCGGGCCGAGTGGCCCATGACCGGTGTAGAGGCGGAGGAGGTGCCAGTCCGAGCGGTTGGCATTGAGCAGCTCGCGGCGGGCCTCGGCGACCGACTCGCACAGCGGGCGGGCGCCGCAGAGTTCTCCGTAGAGATGCTGGGCGCAGACGTTGCCGGTCGCGTCGGCGACGCTGGCGCTCCAGCCGACTACCGCCGCCGCGCCGGACTCGACGAGCTTCTCGCTGAGCGAGGGGAAGGCGCCGCCCGCGCCGGCCTGGCCCGTCTTGCAGCCGGACACCACCACCACGCGCGGCCAGATCGTGCCGAAGGCCTCGCCGAAGTCATCGGCAAAGGCGGGCTTCGCCTGGCCGAAGTCATCCTCGGCGGCGAAGTACGGATTGCCATCCACGATGTTCGCGTGGCCGGTGAGGTGCACGACGTCGAAGTGCCCATCGCCGAAGTCCGCGAGGCGCTGCTTCAGCCCCGCGAGGCTGCCGCTCTCCTCGACCTGCAGCTCGATGGAAGGGCCCCGTGCTGCATCGAGGATGAGGTTCTCCTCCTCCTCGAAGCGGAGCACCTCCTCCTCCGGCAGGTTCTGCGGCGAACAGGCCATGAAGAGCACGCGCAGTGGACGGTTGGCCTGCGGCGGCCACTCATGTGTCGCGTTGCACACGCGCACCGGCGAGAAGGGGCGCGTGGCGTCATGGGCGAGGAAGGTACCGCGGGCGAGCAGCTCCCAAGGCAGGACCTGTAGCTCCGGGAGGAGGGCGAAGCGCAAGGTCAACGTCCCGGGCGAGGCGACGGCCTCGTCGATGCGCCCCTCGGTGACCTCGTGCAGCCAACGGTACAGCGCGCGGCCGAGGTCGAGCTGCGGCTGGAGCCAGCCGGCGTGGTTGCCGATGAGCTGGAGCTTCGCCTCCACGTCGGCGGCGAAGGCCTGAACGGCATCGAGGGAGAGTTCGTGGACGGACGGAGAGGCGGTTCCCGCGGCGAAGCGGACCTGGACGTGGGAGGGGTCTTGCTGGAACGTCGAAAGCGTGTACTCGGCCATGTCGATCACACCCCGAACCGGTATTCGACGGAAGAGGAGCGGAGTCCTGCGGGGGAACGGCACGGCGAGGAACCACGAAACACACGAAAGACACGAAAGGGGAACGGCAGGGACGGCTGCGAGACGGGAGTCTCGCAGGCACAACGGCGACGGGACGGCTGCGAGACGGGAGTCTCGCAGGCACAACGGCGACGGGACGGCTGCGAGACGGGAGTCTCGCAGGCACAGCGGCGACGGCTTAGGGGGAGGCGAGGAGTTGGGTGGGGGAAAGGGGGGTGAGGCCGAAGGCGGTCGTCTGGCCCTGCAGGAAGGGCTCGTTCAGCTCGAAGTTCTCGAAGGCGGCGCCGTTGGGGATCGGCCACGTCGAGGCCCAGTAGACCCGCCGGGCGTTCACCGCGACGGCGAGCAGTGGCTGCACGGCGTCCGGGTACTTGCGCCAGAACTGCGTGAGCTTCTGCCCGCTGTAGTGCCAGAACCAGGGGCGGTTCGGGTCGGGAAGGGTGGCGGCCGGGTCGGGCTCGTCGGTGGTGGCGGCGACGAGGAGGCTGCCGTCGGCGGCCCGGGAGAGCTGGTCGAGGGCGAACCGCCTGTGTGGCGCGAAGTCGTTGCCGGTGAAGTCGGGGTACAGCTCCTGGGTCGTCACGACGCGGTCCCTCAGGTGGAGCTGGCGCAGGCGCTCGAAGTTGCCCATCGTCGCGGTCAGGACGCAGGCCGCGAGGGGCGCCGAATCGGCCTCGGTGAAGGTCCGGAGCTCCAGCTCGTCGGGCCGGTCGGTGCGGACGGAGGCGAGTAGGTAGACGTGTGCCCCCGAGGCGAACCGCTCCATGCGCAGGCAGACCGTCAGTCGGGCCGCGCCGCCGTCGAGCGCCTCGATTCGCCCTGGGTAGATGGGCTCGGCCTCGGTCGGGCGCCACTCGACCCCCGGTGGCGGGCCGGCGTCGATGGTCTTCCCGGGGCGACCGTCGCTCGTGCTGACCTCCAGCTCACTGAAGCCGCGCGCCCGCTGCCCCTCGACGACCGGCTCGATGGCGATGAAGTTCACCAGGAGGTAGGCCCCGCCAGGCAGGGCGGGGTAGCCTACCCGGATCAGGCCGCGCGGCCCGCCCGGTCCCCGTCCGCCGATGGCGCCGGGCCAGATGCCGAAGCGGAGGCCATTGCGCAGGCCCCACACGGGGCGGTCGGTGTCGGTTGGGGGAGCGAAGAAGCGCGGATCGGCGGCGGTCATCGTCTGCGTGCCTCCGAGGAGCGCCAGAGCGAGGGCAACCGGGGCCGGCCTCATCAAGGCTTCACGACCTCGATGGGGATGGGGGGCAGGACGCCGAGGGAGAGGCGCTGCTTGCCTGAGACCGGGAATCCGGGGACACGATCCCGATTCGGTGAGGCCTGAATCGGGTCATGTCCCCGAATTCCCTCGGTGAACGCCTCGAGGATCAGGTTGCCGGACTCGCCCGCCTGCGAGATGTTCGCGTCGGCCTTCACCGTGAAGATCACGTGCCCCCCCGTGAAGGTCGTCCCCCGAAGCGTGACCCCTCTCGGCGGGGCGCTGAGTGCGAACCGGAGCGTCTCCAGCGCGGGGCCCTGACGGTCCGGGAGAGCCTGGACCTGCACCTCCGCCATGCCGCCGAGGGGAATCCGAACGGGAGCCTCGGCGGCCCGGCGGATGCCCGCCACGAGGGGACGCCAGACCGCCGGCACGGGTCGAGGCCCCGGAACGGCGACCAGGAGGACCTGCTGCGGCACGAGCTGCCGATAGGCGAAGGCCTGCATCATGTCTTCGGCAGGCACGGCCGGGTGGCTGACCAGGAGGCCGGCGATCTGGGCGCGCGCCTCGAACTGCAAGGGGACGAGCTGCCGGGCTGCACCGCGCAGGGCGCTTACCTTGAGCTCGGCCGAGTCCTTCCCGGTGGGGATTCGCGCGGTGCCCGCGGCGAAGCCCGGAGGGGTGTCGATCACCACCACGTCGATGTCGCCATCGAAGCCGTCCTTGCGCACCGCGTGGGCGGTCAGCGTGGCCGAGCCGCCGGGGGGCACGTTCACCGTGCTGGGCGTCAGGCGCACGGCGAAGTCGGGCTGGGGCGGCCCGATCCGCAGGCGGTAGGCGTACGCGTCGCCCCCCTGCTGCTGTGCGTCGCAGAGGCGGATCGAGTACGTCCCGTTTTGCGGGAGACGCGCCCGGAGGTAGGGATCGGCCTGGTGCGTGATGAGGCCCATCTCGGGGTCATCGTGGTCGTCATTCGCCGCCACGACGGCCCCGGTCGAGTCCACCAATCGCAGCGCGGGATCGAGCGGGGAGTTCAGCCGGCGGGCGTACACCTCGGCCACCACTTCCTCGTCGGCCCGGCCATCGAAGCGGAAGGTGTCCACGTCGCCGGCCTGGCCGAGGCGGCCATTGACGATGATCGGGAGCGTGACCTGCTGCGCCTTGTCAATGGTATCGTTGGGCTCGCCCTCGAGGCACTCGGGAAGCGCGCTCACGGCGTAGGGGATCTCGCTGCACAGCCCCTGGTCCTGGCCGACTTCCGCGGTTCGGGTCTCGCCTCCCCCCGGTGCGGTGTCCAGCGTGAGCTTGTCGGTCAGCAGACTCCAGCCCGCGATCGAGGCGATCGTCGGCGTGCCCTCCTGCGCGCCGAGTGGGAAGACCTGCGTGACGAAGGGCAGCTCACCCGCCGCGATCCGGTACACGAAGTCGTCGCGCCCGCGGTAGAGAGCATCGCGGACCTCAAGCTCGTAGACGCCGTCCTCGGGGAGGGTGCAGAGGAGCACGGGGTCGGGGTCGAAGCGCCAGTCATCGCCGTAGGCCACGTCGTTGCCGTGTGGATCGCGGAGCGACATCGTCGCCTGGAACCATCCCGGCACGGCGTCTGCGAGGTAGGGGATCAGGCGGCGCGCCTGCAGGCGGACGACGAGGCGCAGGCCCTTGCGCGCGCGCAGGCGGAAGTGGTCCACCTCACCCGGCATGATCTGACCGTTCAGCAGCGCGGGCAGATCGACCGCTTCCGTGGCGCCCAGGTCCTCCTCGGAGACCTCCGGCAGCACGCCCACCTGGAACCGCACGGGGTTGGTCAGGCCGCCGGCGGTCGCCACCCGCAGCTCGCGGTCGCCGGGGGGAGCGTTCGGGTCGATGGTGACCTCGATCGTTACCTGCTCGGCGATCTGGGCGTTCGGTTGCTTCTTGGGGTCAAACAGGCTCGTCCACAGCCGCGTGACCTCTCCGGGGCTCTTCTCATCCAGGTCCCGCAGCCAGGGATGGTCGGGCAGGTCCGGCGCGTCCTGCCTGGCGGCCGCGTCCATGACCCGCGCGCTCCAGCGCCTCCTGACCAACTCGCGCAGGAACCACGCCGTGTCGCCCAGCTCGCCGGCATCCAGGGGTCGGATGTACTCCACGACCGAGGCGAGTACTCCCGGGCTGGAGACGTACGCCTCGTCCGCGCCCCGCAGGAACTGGCCGCCGACTGTGACGCGGACGGTCGTGCCCTGCCGGCCGCCGGCGGGGTAGACGTAGCCGATGCGCGGCACGGCCTGGGGCTGCGCCGAGGCGGCGAGGAGGAGGGCGAGGACGAAATTAGGGACAGGCACCAATTTCGGACGGACGTCATGTCCGAAATTGGTGCCTGTCCCTAATTTCGTCTTCTTACATGATCTCATTGAGGCGACCGGCTCCCTTGGCCGGGTCCTGGTCCGGCGGCATCAGCTTCACGTCCAGTCCTCGGGGGTTGGGTAGCGGACCGTCCGGGTCGGCGCCCAGCAGCTCGCACATGCTCCCGAGCAGGTCCTGCGGAGACACCGGGCGCTCTGCCGGGTGCTCCCCCTTTGCATCCGAGGCGCCAACGACCTGCCCGCCCTTGAAGCCCCCGCCGGCCACCAGGACCGAGAAGCAGTCGCCATAGTGATGGCGGCCGCCGTTCCAGGGCGCCTCCCACGAGACCCGCGGAGTGCGGCCGAACTCGCCGGAACACCAGACGATCGTGCTGTCGAGCAGGTTGTGGTCGGCCAGGTCCTGCAGGAGCGTCGCCAACCCCTGATCCAGCTGAGGCAGCTTCCAGTTCATGGTCTGGAAATGCTCTTTGTGCGTGTCCCAGCCCCCGTTGTTGATCGTGACGTAGGGCACGCCCGCGGCCACCAGCCGGCGCGCCACGAGGCAGGACTGACCGAAGGTGTTGCGGCCGTACTGGGTACGCAGCTGGTTCGTCTCCTGTGAGAGGTCGAAGAGCTTGCCGGCGTCGCCGAGGATCATGTCGTAGGCCTTGGTCTCGGTCGTGTCGAGCTTCGCGGCCTGGGGGTTCTGCGGCAGGAGTTGCTTGAGCGTGTCGAGGGAATGCAGCAGCTCGCGTCGGGAGCGCTGGCGGTCGTCAGTGATGTCGCCCGAGACGACCCCCTCGACGACGAAACGCTGCCCGTTCGGGTCGCCCCCGGTGGCGAAGGGCTTGTACCGCGGCCCCAAGAAGCCCGCCTCGTCGAAGCGCCCCTGGGGCTGGGTCAGCACCACGTAGGGCGGGACGAGGCCGACATAGCCGCCCTCGTAGCCCCTGAACTTGGAGACGATGGCCCCGATGCACGGGTAGACGAGTCGGTCGTTGGGCTGGCGGCCCGTCTGGAGGATGTACGCGGCGGTCTCGTGGCCGTTGTTGCCGTGGGTCAGGCTGCGGATGAGGGAGTACTTGTCGGCCTGCTGGGC
Organism: Armatimonadota bacterium; assembly: GCA_016869045.1. Classification (GTDB taxonomy): domain Bacteria; phylum Armatimonadota; class Zipacnadia; order Zipacnadales; family VGFC01; genus VGFC01. Next base: position 21,465 of record VGFC01000032.1, on the reverse strand, counting down.
GAGCAGCGGCAGCAGCTGGCTGATCCGGATGCCCGGCACGTTGGTGTTGATCGGCTGGTTCAGCGGCCCGCAGTAGTCGCGTCCCGCCTCCGGCTTGGGGTCGAAGGTGTCCAGGTGCGGCGGCCCGCCCCAGAGCCAGATCTGGATGACCGCCTTGGCCTTCGCCGTGGGAGCGACCGCCGGCTTGGGCCGCCCGGCCGTCTGTGCATCGGCCAGCCCGCGGCCCATGAGCGCCGCCCCAGCCGCTCCGAACAGCGCCCGCTTCAGCGCCTCGCGCCGACCTACGCGCCCGATCATCTCTCGCTCGTCCATCGTCCTTCCCTCGCTTCCCTCTGAGAGCGTGTATGAGAAGCACGGTATGGGGCGTGATGAATCACGCCCCTACACGCAGGCGCGATGAATCGCGCCCCTACATGAGGGCGATATGCGGTCGTTTGTGACGTAGGGGCACCATTCAGATTCTGTTGAGCAAGGCGTATCGCGGCTCTGGTGAGCCGCGCCACGAGTCTTGTAGAGCTCGTGGGGCGGCTCACCAGAGCCGCCAGTACCGTTTGTCAACACAGTCTTCATGGCGCCCGGCCACCCTTCTCATAAGGGCTCTCGGACCGCCCTCAGTGTCGGTACAGGAACTCCATGGTGTTGATGAGTGCCCAGGCCAAGTCGATCGCAGCCTGCTCGGCTCCCAGTTCGGGCGTGTCGAAGTACTGCTCCGCGGCACTCAATTCCTCGGCGGTTGGCTCGCGTGAGAGGAGGGTCATGTACACGCCCTGGACCAGCGCAGCCCGATCGCCCTCGGCCGCCCTCGCGACGGCGTGCAGACGCGGGCTGCGCGTGATGCGTCGGTACACGTCCGTCGAGTTCAGCAGGTACAGGCGCTGCGCATCGGTCGGCTGGTTGTTGCGTTCAGATTCGAGACCCGTATCCCGCGGCGGGCGTCCGAACATCTCCAGGAACAGGCTCGTGATGCTGCCGTCCGGCAGCCCGATGGACCGCTGATCCTCGGGGATGTAGGTGAACGGTTCGGGGATCGGGCTGGTGTAGCTCTCGTGGGTTCCGCCGACCCAGTTGAGGGCGTCGATGAGCACTTCGGCGTCCAGTCGCCGGACCGGGTAACAGGCGAACAAGGCCTCGGCGTCCGGGCCGGTGCTCTGCGGGATCGCGGACTGCTGATAGGTGCGGGAGTTGAGGATGAGCCGGTAGAGATGACGGAGGTCGTACTTCGCGTTCACCAGCTCCTGCTGGAGGTAGGACAGCAAGTCCGGGTTGGAGGGCGGGTTGTCAGGGCGGATGTCGTCGGGCTCGTGGACGATTCCGCGCCCGAAGAGCCACGCCCAGACGCGGTTGGCGATGTTGCGCGTGAACCAGGGATTGTCGGGACGGATCAGCCAGTCGGCGAACGCGACCCGTGGGTCATCGCCGGCCGGGATCGAGGCCTTGGTCCCGTCGGGAAAGACGACCGCGAGCGGCTCGGTCGGGGCGAGGTCGAGGTAGACGATCTCCTCTTTCCACTCGCCGGTCTTCTTGTAGGCCACCCGCGAGAAGAAGGTGGCCAGGTCGGCGCGCTTGCCGGCCGGCCAACTCGCCAGGCGCGTGCCCATGAAGGTCAGGGCGACGACCTCCGCCAGCGCCGCCGGCTCGCGCCCCTGCACCGCGCGGTAGAAGTTGACCGGCGGCACGCGGAAGTTGCTCCCGCTGGAGGTCAGCAGCTCGCGCGCGAACTGGTCGTAGGGGCGGTTCTCCTTGACCGCTTCTCGAATCCAGTGGTGATACGCCTGCACGGCATTGGGCCACAGGTTCACGGGGAACTCGGCCTTCACCCGCAGCAGGTCGCCCCACTTGAGCGCCCAGTAGTCGGCGAACTCGTCCCGCTGCAGCAGGGCCCCAATCAGGGCGGCGCGCTTGTCGGGGCTGGCGTCCGCGAGGAACTCCCGAACTGCGGAGGGCTCAGGGAGCGTGCCGATCAGGTCCAGGTAGACGCGCCGGATGAAGACCTCATCGGAGCACGGGTGCGCGGGCTGGAGGCCCTTCTTCTGCAGCCCGGCCAGCACCCGCGTGTCCACCCCGTTCGCGGGCACGGACCAGGAGTCGCTCTCGAACGGGCGCACCGTCTGCGCGGCCACAGTGTGCGCGCCGCAGAACGAGAGGAGCGCCGCGATCAGCCAGGGCTTCATCAGGCGAGTCACTCCGGCGCCGGTGCGGAATCCGCCACGGCGAGAGGGTCACGAGCACCTGCCAATATAAACGCCTCCCAGAGGCGGAGGTTCGGCGTCGGAACAAGTCGCGGGTTCCGGGTGTCAGCATATCCAGCGAGGGAGGCGATTGCATGAGCAGGCTACAGGCTGGAACGGTCCTCGTGAGTGTCCTGGTGGCTGCGGCTTCCGCCGCGGCGAACGGGGTGTGGGCGCAGGAGACGGTTTCCGCGAAGCTCGATCCCTCCGGCATGGTTCGGCTCTACCGGGGCGACGTGCAGCTGGCCATGATCGAGCTGAACGCGCACGGCACCGACTGGACGCACGCCCCGCAGGAGAGCGCCACCGCCCAGATCAGCGACCTCCCGGACCGAACCGGGAAGCGGTTCGAGGGCACGCTGCCCATCCCGACCGCCGCCGGCGCCGGCATCCGGTTCATTGAGAGCGTGAAGGCCCTGCCCCAGAGCCTCCGGCTCGAGTACGACCTCAGCATGACCGGCGCCCTCAAGCTCAACGGACTGCAGCTCTCCGTGAACCTGCCGGTGGCGCAGTACGGCGGCAAGGACCTGACGATCGCGCAGGTCGAGGGCGATCCGGAGATCGTGGGCCTGCCGCTGCAGCAGCGCGAGAACAACTTCCAGATCTGGAACGGAGAAGGGGCCAAGATCGAGATCGCGAAGGGCGCCGAGGACGCCATCACCATCGAGCTGCGTGCGCCGACCGACGTCGTGGTCCAGGACCTGCGCCAGTGGGAGCACCCGGTCTTCGAGGTCCGCTTCCCCGCCATCATGGAGGACGGGGGCCGGGATGTGAGCGCCGACGATCGGTTCCACCTCGACCTCACCGTCTCTCTCCCCGTGCCGGTGAAGCTGCAAGGGCCGTGACGTGCCCGCGGTCGTTGTAGGATTCGTTGGCTCTGTCTCGACTCACGTTTGTAAGGGCGTGAGGTCGATATGGGAATCCGCGATATCGGTTCTTGGGCGCCATGAATGTCGCCCCTACACGGCGGGCGTCATGAATGACGCCCCTACATTCGGGCGCGATGAATCGCGCCCCTACATGGGAACGGCTCGGACGAGAATCGCGGTTTCCTACTTAGCGCCCATCTCACCTCACGGAGGACTCGAAGGATGAAGAGAGCAGTGATGGTTGTCGTGTTGCTGGTGGTGATCGTCGGGGCCGGGCTGTACGCGACAGGTTGCCCGCGGAAGACTCAGCCGCCGCCCGTGACGAGCCCGGTCACTGGACCCCCGCCGTCCGATGCTCCCAGCGGAGCGGCGACGACGAGTGCGTTCACCTACGTCTGCCCGGATCACCCCGACCAGAAGTCCGACAAGCCCGCGAAGTGCCCGACCTGCGACAAGCCGATGAAGGCCGACACGACCGAGCCGGTGGAGTACTTCTGCCCGATGCACGCCGATGTGGTGGCGTCGGAGCCCGGCGTGTGCGAGAAGTGCGGGGGGATGGTGCTGGAGGCGCGCCCCGCCGGCGGCGTAACACCGGCAACGGGTGGCGAGAAGACCGAGCCCGCGGCGCCCTCAGGCGAGGGCAAGGAGCAGCAACCGGCCGAGCCGGCGAAGGGGGATGCAGGGACGACGTAGGACGAGTCGAGGAGTGCGAGAAATGGGACGGAGGCATCTTCCGAGACGAATCGGAAAACGCCTCCGTCCCGTTTTTCACCCGCACACGGGGCAGTCGGGGCGCTTGCTGATCGCGAACTTGCTGAAGGTCATGTCCTCGCCATCGAAGACCAGCAGCGTGCCCGCCAGTATCTCCCCGAAGCCGGTCAGCACCTTGATCGCTTCCAGGGCCGTCAAGGCGCCCAGCGTTCCGGGTACGGCGCCGAGCACGCCGAAACCCAGTGGGTCCCACCAGTCGGGCACCTCGGGCACCGTGCACTGCAGGCAGGGGGTGTGAGGCGGGAGGATCGTCGTCAGGTGCGCCTCCATGCCGTTCATGCCCGCCTCAACCATCGGCTTGCCCTGACGCCAGCACTCAGCGTTGAGCAGCAGTCGCTCGCCGAAGTCCGGCGAGCAGTCGCACACGAGGTCCACCTGGCCCACGAGTTCCGCCACGTTGTGGGGCTTGGCATCTTCCCCGTAGGCTTTCAGTTCGAGGTCGGGGTTGAAGCGGCGGAGCGTCTCGTCGGCCTGAGGCGCTCGCGGCTTGCCGACGCCGTCGCCACGCATCAGAATCTGGCGGTTCAGGTTGGAGGGTGTGAGCGTGCCGCCGTGAGCGAGCACCAGGCGCCTGATCCCCGCCGCCGCCAGCCACATCGCCGTGGGGCCGCCCAGCCCGCCCACCCGCGTGACCAACGCCGAGGAGGCCTTCAACTTGCGCTGCGCCTCCTCGCCGAAGCCGGGGATCTGGATCTGGCGCTTGAACTTCTCGAGTTCCCACTCGGTCAGCTCGACCAACGCACTCGCTCCCTTCTGTCAGCCCCCGGCAACCGGCAGCAGCACGGCGATCTCATCCCCAGGCCCAATGGTCTTCGCCTCGCGATCCCGCACCATCTCGCCGTTACGCATGATGACGATGCTTTGCCAGACGCCGCCGCCCTTGTCGAAGAGGAGCTTCTGCGCCTTCTCCCCATACTGGTCCGCCAGCTTTCGCAGCAACTCCGTGGTGGATACGGGCTCTTCGACCGCGCACTCGACCACACGCTGGCCGTTCGCGGCCTCCCGCAGATTGGCAAACAGCTTGACCTTAACCATGTTCGCCCCCCGGCGATGCGTTTGGATGTCCTTCGCCCGTTGCTTCTCAGAGGGTGTATGAGAAGCACGGCATTGGGCGTGATGAATCACGCCCCTACACTCGGGCACGATGAATCGTGCCCCTACATGACGGCGATGTACGGTCGTCTGTGATGTAGGGGCGCGATTCATCGCGCCCAGTTGTGTAGGGGCGCCATTCATGGCGCCCGGCCACCCTTGTCATACACGCTCTCAGGCCTCCTGGAGCACGAAGCACGGGCAGTTCTCGTCGCACTTGCCGATGTCTTCGGGCGCGGTGAGGAGGCGGAGCTTCTTCACCGTGCTCACCAGCTCGGCGACGACGTAGTCGATCTCTTCCTCGGTGTTGTCCCGGCCCAGTGAGAAGCGGATCGCGCCGTGGGCCGCCTTCTCGCTGAGGCCCATCGCCATCAGCACGTGCGAGGGCTCGATCTGCCCGGACGCGCACGCCGAGCCCTGCGACACGCGAATGCCGCGCAGGTTCAGGTTCAGGCCCAGGGCCATCCCGTCGCAGTACATGAACGAGAGGTTCACGGTGTGCGGCAGCGTGTGCTCGGGATGGCCGTTGAGCTTCACCGCCTCCAACTCCTCGCGCACCCGCAGGAATCGATGCCGGAGCGCCCACAGCTTCTCCCGGGTCTGCGGCAGCTCCGCGAGGGCGAGCTCGAGGGCCCTGGCGAGTCCGACGGCCTGTGCGACGGCCTCGGTGCCGCTGCGCACGCCGTGCTCCTGGCCGCCGCCGTGGATCAGCGGCGTCAGCTCGACTCCGGGTCGCGTCACCAACGCGCCCACGCCCTTCGGGCCGTGGAACTTGTGCGCCGAGAGGGAGAGCATGTCGCACTGGAGGCTCTCGAGGGTGACGGGCAACTTGCCCACGGCCTGTACTGCATCGACGTGGAGCGGCACGCCGCGCTCGCGGCAGAGGGCGCCGATCTCGGCGGTCGGCTGGAGGGTGCCGACCTCGTTGTTGGCGTGGACGAGCGAGACCAGGATCGTGTCCTCACGCAGGGCCTGCGCGACTTCCTCCACATCGAGGCGGCCCGTGTTGTCCACGGGCAGGTAGGTGGTCTCGCAGCCCTGGGTCTGCAGCCAGGCGCAGGTCTTGAGGACGGCTGAGTGCTCGATGCTGGTGGTGACGATGTGCTTGTGGGGGAGAGTCGAGGTGAAGAAGGTGCCCTTCAGCGCGAGGTTGATGGCCTCGGAGCCGCAGCCGGTGAAGGTGACGCCGGCCGGCTCGGCCCCGAGGGCGTCCGCCACCAGCCGTCGGGCGTCGCTGAGCCGCTTGCGCGCCAGGCGGCCCGCCTCGTGGAGGCTGGAGGGGTTGCCGAACGCGCCATCGGCGCGCAGGCACTCCTCCATCGCCTCAATGACCTCGGCGCGGACCGGTGTCGTCGCGTTGTGGTCGAGGTAGACCTCCAACGGGTGCGCCTCCCGCGGACTGCCTCAGGGCTTCTTGCCCGTGGCCTTGTCGAGCACCCAGTAGAGGTCCTCGCGCGTCCACTCGCCGCCCTCGCCCATCATGAACGTCACCTCGACCATCTTCCCCCTGCGGTCAACAAGGAACGTCTGCTGCCCGTTCAGCAGGAAGCCGCCGCAGCTCATCTTGCGCTCGTCGTGCCACCGCACGTAACCCTCGTCGCTCGTGAAGTCGATGAACTCCCCCTGCACCTTGCCTGGGTAGCGCTTTGGCAGCTCTTGCACGAGCGTCTTGAGGTGCGCGTGTCCCGCGTTGTCCGGGTAGTACGCCTCCACCTTGATCGGCGTCTTGAGGTCCTCGGCCTTGCCCACGCCGGCCTCCGCGACGCCTTCGGCCTTCGGGTCCGGCGCGACGGCGCCGGCTGCGATGGCGGCTGCGTCAGGGCCCTTGATCCCCTCGGGCAGCAACTCCTGGGCGCGCTCGTTCAGAGCATCCAGCCCGTTGTCGCCGAGCAGCTTCTGCCCCTCGGGGGTCGCAAGGAAGGCGATGAACTGCTTGGCCGCGGACGGGTTTGGCGCGTCCTTCATCACTGCGATGTAGCAGAGGGGCTCCTCGTACAGCTTCTTGTCCACATCCGCGACGATCACCACGCTGCCCTTCTTCAGCTTCTCGGGGTACGTTTGCATCGGGCAGTTGCGGAACATGAGCGCCGCCTCGGCCTTGCCGGACGCGATCATCTCATAGGCGGTGATGGGGAACTCCGTTCGGATGATCTTCTCATCGCCCTTGGGCGTGAGCTTGTCCCACAGTCCGGCCTTCTGAAGCGCTTCCTTCCCGTAGACGCCGATGGAGTTGTACTCCGGGTTGGGGAGCGAGATCACGTCGGCCTTCGGCAGGTCCTGCAGCGAGTGGACGTTCCTCGGGTTGTCCTTCGGCGCCACCACCACCAGCTCGAAGAAACCGATCGCGGCCTTGGTGGTCCCGTCGATCAGCCCCTGCTCCTCCAGAATCCCCATCTCGCGCTTGCCGGGGGAGATGAACAGGTCGGGGCGCTTGCCCTTCTTGAGGATCTCGCGGGCGTTCGTGATGGCGTTGTCATACGTGCCCTCCATCTTCACACCCGGATTGGCCTTCTCAAAGGCCGCCATCGCCTCGCGCAGCGGCACCGTCAGGCCGCAGGGGATGTCAACGCTCACGGTCCCCGTCGCCGCGGCCGTCATGCCCCCTTCCCCCGGCGGCGTGGCGTTCTTCGGCAACTGCGCGTCGAGCGCGGTCTTCTCACTCGTCTTTGGCGGGCAACCAACAATCAGAGAAGCAAGGATGAAGGCAATGATGCACCCTACCAGCGCACGTTTCACGGCGACCCTCCTGAACGGCTGATTTGCCCTCACGGGCGGGGATAGGCCCCTATGTGGGAATCCGCGATGTCGGTTCTTGGGCGCGATGAATCGCGCCCCTACATGGAAACGGCTCGGACGACAGTCGCGCCCCCACACGGGAAGGGCTCGGACGAGAATCGCGGAGCCCTGCTTAGTCGGGACACTCGATTACGGCCAGCGTCTGGCCGGGGTCTACAGCGTCCCCCTCCCTCACGAGCACCTGACGTAGGACCCCCGAGGCCGGCGCCTTCACGATGACCACGGCCTTCGCCGTCTCGATCTCCGCCAGGTCCTCCTCCTCGACGACGGCGCTCCCTTCGTCCACGTACCAGAAGAGCAGCATCGCCTCGCAGCCTGCCTGCTCCTCCGGTGGTTGTTCGTCGGCACAGACTTCAACAAGACGAGACAGTCCTATCGCCTCCTCGGCGCCGCAGTCATTCCGGCGCCGGCGGCACGGTGACCCGGACGCGAGCGGGCCTCAGCAGGCGGCCGTTGAGCGCGTAGCCCTTCGCGAGTTCCCGCACGACGACGTTCGGAGGGAGCGCCGTGGACTCTTCCTTCTCAACCGCCTCGTGGAGGTGAGGGTCGAAGTCCGCTCCCAACGCCTCGATGCGCTCGACGCCGTGGCCCGCCAGGACGGTCTGGAGCTGGTCGTGGATCATCTTCACGCCGGCCATCAGGCACTCGGCACCGGCCGAGTCCACCGTGACCTCCATCGCGCGCTCGAAGTTGTCCAGGGTCGGGATCAGCTCCGTGACGAGACCTTCGAGCGCGAACCGGGCGATCTGCTCCTTCTCCTGATGGACGCGACGCTTGTAGTTCTGGAGCTCGGCCACCACGCGGAGATGCTGGTCCTCGGCGAAGGCGCACTTCTGCTCGAGTTCGCCGAGCAGCTCCTGCAGCTTCCCCATCTCCTCCTCGGTGGCTTGCTCGTCCGCATCGTTCTCGATCTGCACGGCCGCCGGTATCTCGGCCGAGGCCGCGTCGGCGCCCGGCACGAAGGGACACTCAGCGGCTTCCGGTTCGGCGAGAGGCTCGTCCTCGGGAGAGGAGATCCGAATCCGCCGCGGGCCGTTTCCACCCTCCGCGTTGGTCTTGCCCATCCTACAGTCCCCCAACATCAGACGTCGTCAGAGACGCGCCGCGCGCCGTGCCCGGGGGCTCTTCCCCGTCGGCACTCGTCTGGGGCGCTCTCATTCTAATAACGACACCGATACGCAGGATGGCCTCCGCGATCTCGCCCGCAGTTCTCAGAGCCGAGAGCTTCACGGGCGCCGGATCGACGATGCCCGCGGCGAGCATGTCGGCGATCTCGCCCGAGTCGCAGTCGATGGCCAGCGCAGGGCTGCCGCTTGCCGACTGCCGGGCCACGACCTGGGCCACTTTCTCCAGCGGGTTGAGGCCCGCGTTGGCCACGATCTGCGCCAGCGGCCGCCGCAGCGCCGCCAGCACGGCCTCGGCGCCGTAGACCGCCATGCCGGTCAGCTCGTCCCGGCATCGCGCGACCGCCGGCAGGGCGCCGATCTCCGCCGCGCCGCCGCCGGGCAGCGCACCTCCCCTCGCCGTCGCCTGTACCGCCGAGGCCGCGTCGTGGGCGATCCGCAGCCGCTCGTCTTTGACCTCGGCCGTTCCCGCACCGACAAGGATGGTGGCTGCCGGCACGCCCCCGCCGCCGCGGATGGAGACGAAGCCGAGCCGCTCATCCTCCGCGATCTCTTCGGCCGTGCCCAACGCCCGGGCGATCTCCTCTCCCCCACGCCGCAGGCCGGACCGCATGATCGGCCTGGCGCCGCAGTGGTCGATGATCGCCGCCAGGTCCCGGCGTCCGAGGCGCCGCAGGACCATCACGCCCGCCTCGGTCAGCAGCTCCTCGGCCACCTCATCGACGCGTCGCTCGACCGCCACGAAGTTGGCTCCGAGGTCGATGAGCCCGCGGATGCTCGCCTCGAACTCCTCGCGCAAGGCTGTGTGTCGCCGGAACCCGGCCTCGGTGGCGAGCGCCTCGTCATCGACCTTCTCCGGCTCCAGCGCATCCGCAACCACGAGCACGCGCGCGTCTCGCACCACCGAGGGCATCTGCCGGTTCAGGCGGTCCTTGTCGATGATGAGGCCTTCGAAGACCGAATCCGCCGCCCCTTCCTGAGCAACCACGCACTTGCCGAGCCGAAACGCCGGGTCGTGCAGGAGCTTGTCCGGCGGCACGATCGACGCCGCCCTCACCGCCAGGTCGGCCAGCGCCGCGTTGCCGCGCGCCGAGACCTGCGCCGCCGCCGAAAGCAGCGGATCGTCGAGACTCGTCACCCTTACGGCAGCCCCTTCCAGCCACTCCAGGGCCGCCTGCAGGCCCGCCCGCATCCCCTCGATGACCTTGGTGGCCGGAACGCCCTGGAGGATGTGAGACACGCCTGCCTCGACGAGCGCGGCAGCCAGCACGATCGCCGTGGTGGTGCCGTCGCCGACCGCCTCGTCCTGCGCCTGCGCGGCGTGGATCAGCAGGCGCGAGGCCGGGTGCTGGGCGTCGATCCTGCCGAGGATGGTCGATCCGTCGTTGGTGATCGTCACGTCGCCGTAGCGATCGACCAGCATGACGTCGAGGCCCTTGGGCCCCAGGGTGCCCTCGACGGCCGACGCAATGGTGCGCACCGCGCCGGCGTTCGAGCGGAGCGCGCGTCGCCTCTCGTCCACATCGGACAACGAAGACGGTGTAGCAGGGGTCTCACCCATGGCCGACACCTCTGGCGAATGCGACCCTTCCCTCGGCCGAGGGGAGGGTCGCGGTTTGGCGACGTTCCGACTGTGCGGGCGCTACCGGGCGGCGCCCAAGTGCTCGGTCAACTCACCGGCCACACACGTGACGGCCGGTATCGCGCGCCAGTATCTCATGCGCTTGGGCCCCAGTGCCGCCACGACTCCTCGCGAGCCCGTGCCGCCGACATACGTCGTCGCCACCACGCCGCATCCCCGCGCGGCGGGCAGAGGATTCTCGGCCCCGATTCGTACGCAGACGCGCCTCTCCCGGGCGAAGGGCCTGAGGAGCTGACGGATGAGCCGCTCCTGATACAGCGTCTCGACGATGTCCCGCAGCTCGCGAGCCCGCGTGAACTCCGGGTCCTGCAGGATGTAGATCGCGCCGTCGAGGTAGACGTCGTGCTGCTGCTCGTGCTCCATGCCCTGCCGGAGCGCCTCGATGACCGCCCGCGGTAGCGCCAGGTCGCCCATCTCGGCAAGCACGTACTCGACGTCGAGCCGGGTGAGCGCCCCGATCTCCGCACCCACGAAGCGCCGGTTCAGAACCTCGCTCAGTCGCTCCAGCTGCGGCGAGGTGACCGGCGCGGGCAGCTCCACAAGGCGGTTCTCGACGTGACCGTCGGCGGTCACGAACACGAGGAGGACGTTCCGAGAGCTGACGGGCGAGGCGTGGAAGTGCTGCAGTTGGCGGGAAGGCTCACGGGGCGACAGGACGACCGCCGGACACTGCAGCAGTTCGGAGAGCAGTCGCGCGGCCTCCCGCAACACGTCGGACGAGCGGTCCACGCTTCGGCGGAAGGCGCTCCGGACCCACGCGGTCTCACGCAGTTCCAGCGGCTCCTCGGCCATCAGATTCTCGACGAAGTAGCGGTAGCCGCGATCGGTGGGGCGCCGCCCGGCGGAGGTATGGGGCTGTTCGAGCAACCCCATCTCGGTCAGCGCCGCCATCTCGTTGCGGATCGTCGCCGAGCTGGCGGGGATCTCGTGGGCCTCGCGCGCGGTCTTGGAGCCGACCGGGTGACCCGTTCGCGTGCACTCGCGCACGATGGCCGCAAGGATGCGCTGCTGTCGCTCGGTCGGTGTTGGTGATCTGCTGTCGGCCACGGTCACACCCTCTTGCCCGCCCGGCGCCCTCCCCGTGGCGCAGGCTTCCCGCGGCACGAAAGGTAGCAGTTTCGTCCCCGGGTGTCAACCGGCCCGATAGGCCGCTTCGGCGCTGAACACCGGGCCGGATGCTTCGCATTCGGCCCCTCCCACGACACCCGTGTCTGGGCGCTGAACACCGGGCCGGATGCTTCGCATTCGGCCCCTCCCACGACACCCGTGTTTGGGCGCTGAACACCGGGCCGGATGCTCCGCATTCGGCCCCTCCCACGACACCCGTGTCTGGGCGCTGAACACCGGGCCGGATGCTTCGCATTCGGCCCCTCCCACGACACCCGTGTCTGGGCGCTGAACGCCGGGCCGGATGCTCCGCATTCGGCCCCTCCCACGACACCCGTGTCTGGGCGCTGAACGCCGGGCCGGATGCTTCGCATTCGGCCCCTCCCACGACACCCGTGTCTGGGCGCTGAACGCCGGGCCGGATGCTCCGCATTCGGCCCCTCCCACGACGCCCGCGTTGGGGCGCTGGACACCGGGCCGGATGCTTCGCATTCGGCCCCTCCCACGACACCTGCGTTTGGGTGCTCGAGAGCTTGACGAACGGCGCTCTCCTCTGGTACACTCCGGCTGCACTTTGCGCCGTGGGGCGCGGTGAACCATGAAGCCTGTCGAACGCCTTGCACAAGCCTGCGGAAGGGCGCTTTGCGGTGTGGCCGGCGCGGCTGTCCCGTGCCTGGCTCCCGTGCCGCTGGTTGCCGGGCGGCCGCAGGGGCCGGTCGGTCCGGCCTACGCCCTCGAGTTCCGAGTAAGCCCCAACGTCTGGATAGTCAGACGCCGACAACTGTAGCTGCGTCCCGTCGCCCGCTGCGCCACCTTTGGCCGGCGGGCGATTGTTTGCGCGTGCACGGAAAGGCCGCCGCGATTGCCATGAGCCATCAGGTTCTCGTTCTCAATCTCAACTACGAGCCGCTCAACATCTGCAGCTTCCGCCGGGCTCTGGGGTTGCTGTTCCTGGACAAAGCCACGGTGCTGGAGACGAACGGCGAGTGGGTCCGCTCGGAGCGGATCGAGATGCGGATGCCGAGCGTGGTTCGCCTGAATTACCTGGTGAAGCGCCCGCGGCCCGAGCTGCGCATCTCCCGCCGGAGCATCCTGGCCCGCGACAACTTCACGTGCCAGTACTGCGGCCGACAGACCAGCCCGCTCACCATCGACCACGTCATCCCGCGCATGAACGGCGGCAGCCACTCGTGGGAGAACCTGGTCTGCTCCTGCATCCAGTGCAACAACTCGAAGGGCAATCGGACGCCCAGACAGGCCGGCCTGACGCTCATCCGACAGCCCCGCCGCCCGCGCTTCGTCCCGCACATCAGCTTCAGCGCCTTCGCGCGGGCCGTCCGCGTCGATGAGTGGCAACAGTACCTGGAGCCCTTCGCGCCCAGGCTCGACCACTAGCGCTGCCAGGGACTGTCCAAGTCCCGATCCCGCCTGCGGGATCGGGACGCATGGACTGTCCCCTGTTTCTGTTCCGCACGGACTGCATGCGCATCCCACAAACACCCCGGGACGGTACCCACGATGAGCGCTGCGAGGACTGCCGCGCATACACTGCCGGGACTCGGGCTGATCGCCCTCGCGGCACTGCTGGTCGGCGGCTGCCCGAAGCAGCCTGCTCAGGAGACGGTCACGCCGCCCGCGCAGCCCGGGGCGGGCAAGCAGAAGGAGGCCGCCACGATGGAACCGGGTGTCACGATCAGGTACTTCGGCCACGCGTGCTTCCTGGTGACCGACGACGCCGCGCACAGCGTCGCCCTCGACCCGTTCGACGCGAAGGTCGGCTACAAGGTGCCGGAACTCGCGGCGACCGTTTGCCTGGTGAGCCACGGGCACTTCGACCACAGCAACGTGGCGGCCGTCTCGGGGGACCCGCAGGTCGTGAAGACCGCCGGCACCACCGAGGCTGAGGGTCTGACGTTCGTCGGAGTAGCCGCGCCGCACCATGAGCCCGGCAAGAATGCGGAGCGCGGCGATGTGGTGATGTTCCGCTGGACGAGGGCGGGCATCAAGCTCGCTCACCTCGGCGACCTCGGCGACTCGCTGAGCCCCGACCAGATCTCCGCACTCGGGCCGGTCGATGTCCTCATGGTGCCCGTCGGCGGCTTCTTCACCATCGATGCGAACAAGGCCGTGCAGGCCGCCCAGGACCTCAAGGCCAAGTTCGTCATCCCGATGCACTACAAGACCGCCGCCACCAAGCCCGACCTGCCCATCGCGCCGGTGGAGGACCTCCTGAAGGTGATCCCCGGGGACTGGGTCCTGACGAAGTCCGACGTGAACTCGGTCACCATCACGAAGGCCGAGGTGGACAAACCGGACGCGCCCACCCGCCTCATCGTCCTCAACTACGAGTAGTGCGAGTGGTGGAGGACAGGCATTCTTGCCTGTCCTCCAAAGCTACCCCCGGTAGACCTCCACCTCGGTCAGCTCAATCACCCCTGCGAACTGGTCCCCCTTGTGCTGGGACGGGCCGAGGACGAGGCGGACGTAGCGCGCCTCGGCCCCCACCGCGTACACACGCAGGTCAGGCGCGTAGGGGCTGCCTTCGACCGGCAGGTCGTGCGTGGTCGTGACGGTTGAGAAGCGCTCGCCATCGACGGAGGTCTGGAGCTCCAGGCTCTCCGGGATGAACCAGTACACGCCGTGCAGGCCGCGGAACTGCAAGCGGACATCCGCAACCCGCACCGGCTCGCCGAGGTCGATCGTAACGGTCGCCGTCGGTTCCTGTTTGGGATTGTGGCACCAGAAGTTCTCACCGTCATGTTGCGAGAGGACGCTGTCGGTCAGGTGCTTGGGCCGATCCTCGTAGCCCACTCCGCATGACGACACCGTCACCGGCTTCCCGTAGGCGACGTTGCGGGGATCGGGCGCGGGTGGGAACTCCGGCGGGCGGATGAACGTGCGGTCGGCGTGGTAGATCGCGACCAGCTCGTCGCACAGCGGACGCAGCTTCTCGCGGGCCAGGGGATCGTTGAAGCCCTGCTCTTGGAGGGTCCCGTCGATCGCGGCGCGGATGTACAGGATGCGCCAACGCCACGACTGCTTCGCCCAGGCGGGCAGCCGCACGTCGATGCTCTGCGCGAGCCGCCACTCCTCGTCGGCACCCTCCAGGTTCGCCACCCGCCAGCCGTTCCGCGCGTGGGTCTGCTCCATCAAGTGGAACAGGCGAACCGCGTCCGTCGCGACCTCGGGGCTGAGGTAGTAGGTCGCGTACTCCGCCAGCATCTCATCGGTCGCCCCGTTCGGGTTCCAGTAGAAGCGGCACCAGAACCACTTGTTCAGGTCTTCGTAGATGCCCTCGGAATAGGGCCAGCCACCGAGGATGTTGCCCCGGAGCTTCTCGGCGAGGCGCGTGTTGAAGCCAGGCAAGGGGTTCGCGCCGTGCTCTCCCCACGGGCCCATGCGGTACATCGAGATCTCGGGGAAAGCGGCCATCGGGTAGCGCTCGGGGAACGGGCGCTCTAGCAGCGGCTGCGGAATCCAGTCGCCATGCGTGCCGATGACGTAGCCGTCGAACCAGTCCGGCTGCTTCTCGCGGACGTAGCGGAAGAGGCCCTCGTACTCGCCCTTGGCGTTCACCTGGTCGATCAGCCACGTCGAGAGCCAGCGCTTGCCCTCGGGGAAGCGGTCGTGGTAGAGCTTCGCGAGCTGCTCCGAGCACTTCAGGAAGCCGTTGGCGCCCCACGGCGCGCAGTCCGGGCATGCGCAGCCGCCCTGATCGTAGGGCCACATCCAGATGAAGTCCACGTCGCGGAAGGCGTCCAGCTCCTCCGCCTGCCACTTGCCGATCAGCTCCAGCGCGCCGGGCTTAGAGGGGCACAGCTCACGCTCGTAGTGCGCCGTGCCCGTACGCGAGTCGGCGCGCAGTTCCACCGGGCTTGAGTCATACGCCTCGTTCGCGATGAAGGTCAGCCCGAACTGCATTCCCAACGAGTGGGCCGTCTCGCCGAAGTGCTTGAGCCGGGCGAAGTGCTCCTGAGCCGCCGGGTCCCGGAAGTCCCGGAAATGGTGCATGTCGAACCAAACGATGAGCTGGTTGCCGCCCCAGAGCGCGAAGTCCTCAATGACGCGGTCCACTTCCTCCAGCGGGGCCACGTGGTAGAAGTTGAAGAAGTGGGAGGCGAAGTAGATGCCGCGGATCGGCAGGACGGGCGCGTCCGTCACGTCCACCTGAGGAATCTCCAGGCTGCCGTCCTGGTAGCGCATCAGCCGCAGGAGCCTGCCGACGCCCGCGACGACGCCGCTGGGGCTCTGGCCCAGGATCGAGAGACGCCCGCCGGGCGCAATCTCGAGGCGGAAACCGTCGGTCGGGAGCGCTGGATCGATCCCGAGGTGCAGCGCGTAGCGCGCCTGGCCCGCGCCGACCGGCACTGCGAAGCCGCAGCGCCGCGACACCTCGGCGCTGAGCAGCTCCGCCGCGCGTTGCTCGGGCACACTCGCCCCGTCCCGAAGGGCAACGCATAGGTCGCCTTCGCGAATCGTCAGCATGGGGGCCTCCTCAGCAGGAACCGTGCGGCAGAGGACCAGAAGACCGCAGACCAGCACGGGGCCCTGAGCAGAGCGCATCCTTCTCGATGTTGACATCAGCCGTGTTTGTGGTATACTCCTACCAGTGGTGAGTGGCGGGCTTCGTGCCTGGTCGCTTGCTTCTCCAGGCCACCTCTCGGGGTGGCCTTTTCTGTGGTGGCCCCTTAGTAGATGTAGGTGAGGCCCGCGTTGCGGTACGTGCCCGTCTTCCAGTGCCGCTGAAGGTACGGCTCGATGCGGCCGAACCAGCCCAGGGGATCGTGCTTGTGGACGTGACGCCAGACGGCGTGTGCGACGATGTCAGCTAGCTGCAGCCCCTGGTGAAGGTGCGACTTGCCGGACACCGGGATGTCCAGCAGATGGCGCCCAAACTCAACCGGCCACGCAGCGCTGTTGTTGATCGTCTCCCGAACCGCGAGGTACCGGTCGAACTGGGCTGCGGTGTTCAGGCTAGACGTCTCATCCATCAGAAACATCGCACGCTCGTAAGCGCCTCGGGCCATCTGAACGTACTGGACGACCCGCTGCTGAACGTACGTCAGCGCCCAGTAGTGGGGGGCCCACGTTCGCTCGCGGAACCTCCTGAAGATGTCTCGCTGCCTGACAACCACCACCCATACCGTCGGCGAGAGGCGACCAAGGAGGTCGAAGACGGACTCCTCGAGTTGCGCCAGATCGTGAGGCGCCAAGGACCGCCAGATGGCCATCTGAGCCGCAGCCGCTGCTTGCTGCTTCTTCCTGCGTGTGCCTTGCCACGCGGCCGGAGTTCGCCCCTCGCGCAGGGAGTATAGCACCTCTCCCTTGATCTCATACTCCTGTCTGGCTTGAGGGCTCGCGCTGCCGAGGAAACTCCGTTTGATGTCCCCAAGCCACTGGTCAACCATGGGCAGATGGTGTTCACGCAACCCGACGGACGCGAGAACGAAGTACGGATATGGGGGAACTGGCCCGCCAGCGATAGCTTGCAGGCGCGTCTCGTACTTGTCGCGGAAGCTCCGGTAGTCGGCATAGGCTGATCCGCTCTCGTCCAGGAACACCACGTACATCGGAGGGCCTCCTCCGCCGAGTTTGGCGACTGAGGCTGACGATTCCCCCCAAGCGGCCCGTTTCCTGCTCTGTCTACGGCCGCCCGAACAGAGGCAGGGCTCTGCCCATCCGGCGCAGAATGTCGGATAGGCCTGCGCGCCTTGCGCTTCCAGGCAACCCACCGCGCGACCCGGGGGCCCCCATGATCCTGTCTTGCACGACGTGCAGCCTGCGCGGCAGAGGCCGCGATGAGATCGAGGAGACGTTCCGCTGGGCGCCCGAGGCCGGATTCACGGCGTGGGGGCTCGGGGGGCCGTTCACCTGGGAGCCGGGCCTGATCCAGTGGATGGACACAGCGAAGGTGAAGGCGGGCGCGCTGGCGGCCGGGCTGACGCGGCTGACCGAGGTCTGGACGCCGCCGATCCCGACCGATACGCCCGAGCGCGCCACCGAGGGCGCCCGGCACATCGCTCTGTCCGCCCAGGCCGCCGGGGAACTCGACTGCGACCTGCTGGTGCAGACCGGCGGCCCGCGTTCCGAGGGAGGCCTCGACCGCACGCTCGCCGGGCTGCAGCAGCTTGACGAGGCGCTCGGCGATCTCCCTATCCGCGTGGCGCTCGAACCGCACGTCGGCTCACAGATCCTCTACGCGGAGGAGTACGACCGCCTGATGGGGGAGCTGCCCTTCCCGCGCTTTGGGATCACCGTGGACACGGGGCACTTCCACACGGCGGGGGTGGACTGGAAGGCGCTCATCCGCCAGTACCCGGAGCGCATCTACAACGTGCATCTGAAGGACCACATCGGGCCGCAGTCGGTCGCCATCGGCGCCGGGGAGATCGACCTGCCGGGCCTGATCGCCGAGCTCCGTGCGATCGGCTACGAGGCCGCGCTGGCGATTGAGATGGAGGTCACCGACCCTGGGAACCTACACGCGTATGTGAAGCAAGCGCACGAACACATGGTCCGGCTGACGGCCGGCTAGCCGGCGTCGGTGAACAGGACGAACGACTGAGGCGCCACCACGAGCGCCTCTGTGCCCCAGGCCCTCAGCGTGCCGGAGGGCGGTATCATCCGCTGATCGGGTGTGGGAATCGACTCGGCCGAGTAGACGTACTCCCGAAGCGTGCGCTCGGGACCGCCGGTGAGGCGCACCGTGATCGGGCGCGGGTACCGGTTCACGATCAGCACGGTCAGCTTCCCATCCGGCGAGAGGAGCGCTGTGGCCCGCAGGGACGGCGCGCTCGGCACCGCGTCGACCCTGATGACGCGACTCCCCGCTCGCGTGTACCGCGTCAGGAGCGACCAGGCGTAGAACCCCGGGCGCGGCTCCCAGCCGTGGTCCTTGTACTGCCACAGGCCCCAGTGCTGCGCGAGTTCGTCGGTATAGTACGTATCGAATAGGCACCATGTGAGCACCGCCGCCGCGCCCTCGCGCAGGGCGGTGACGGCGAAGTCCGCCATCCAGAGGCCGTACTCGTACTTCCCGTTCTCGGGATTGTCGAACGTACCGCCGCCGTAGCCGGACTCGGTGATGAGGATCGGCCGCCAGCGGCCGTCCGTCTGCGCCGCCGTGAGCGCGTGCTGCCGGCCCGCAAACCAGGGCACGAACGCCGGCGTGTAGCGGTGCCGGTAGGTGTGCACCGAGAGGCCGTCATAGCAGCGGGACTCCCGCGCGAGGTTGGTGCGGAACCAATCGCTCACCTCGAGGGGCCCGCTCTGGCACTCATCGAGGCCGAGGAGGAAGACCTCATCCCGCAGGCCCCGGTCCCGCAGCATCCGGTCGAGGAGGCGGTTGAGGCGCACGTACTCGTCGAGCGGCGTCGGGCGCACGGGGAAGGCGCTGTCCGGCTCGTTCATCAGGCAGAGGAAGCGCACGTCGTCGAGGCCTTCAGTGCGCCGCAGGTAGGCGACGAGATCGACCAGGCTGCGCACCATCGCGTCGCGCTTGTCGGGGTGCGGCAGGCGCTGCTCGCCGTCGCGCATCCAGGCGGGATACGCGAAGTAGTCGCCCCATGGGCAGAGGAGGACCGACGTGCCGATCCCTCCCAGGAAGCGCACCCAGCCTACGTAGTCCCGCATCGCCTCGCTGTCTGGGGTCTGTCGCCCCTCCTCGGGCTCCCACCACTGGTAATCGAAGAAGGTGCGGATGAGAGCCGGGCGCATTGCGGCCACGCGGTCGAGCACCAGCTTCCGGTCGGCGTCGTCCACGCCCTTGCTCGTGTTGCAGCTTCGCGTGAGGAAGTAGTCCCCCTGCGCGCCGAAGCCGTAGAACCGCGGGCAGACGACGGTGCGTGGCCGGAGGCGCAGTGTCACCTCGGTGGCGCCTGACTCGGGCGGCGCCTCGGACTCGCGCACCAACTCCACGTCGTCGAACCACACGGTGCCCTCGCCGTGGGCAACGAGACACACGACCAGCGAGTCCTCCCCCTCCCCGACCATCAGGCGCACCGAGAGGTGCCGCCACTGGTCGGTACTCGCCGTTGCGAAGTCGCTCGATGCGAACGTGCCACGCTGAGCGCCGGAGTAGGGCTCGAGGGTCAGATATGCCCCGATGTCGGTCATCTCCCGGTTGAGCGCCCACGCGGACGCGCGGTAGACTTCGCCGGGCTTCACGTCCCGCACGGTGTAGCGGAAGTTCGGGTACTCCTTCGCGCCCTCGGCGTCGCTGTCGATCCGCGCCGAGGCGTTGCCGGAGCGGGCGACGTTCGCATCGCGCGAGAGGCGCGCCCCGGCGGGCCGGAAGGCATCCCAACTGCCGGGCGCCTCGGCCCCGGCCTCGAAGGATGCGTTCGGCGCCAGGTTGGCGGCGGCATTGGCGGTGCTCAACAGAACCAGGCTCCCCAGGAGTCCGTGCATTCGGTGGCGTTCCTCGCTCAGGGCTTCCCGTTTCGGGGGTGCGGGTCCTGCCGCGATGTTGCGATTGTTTTACATCGGCCTTGGGGCACTGATACGCGGGTCTGGGATGATGCGGGCACCGCATCTGGGGGGACGACAGGAGGGCGCTCGATGGCTGCAGTGAGACTCGAAGAGCCGCAGCCGCAGCTTATCCATATCGTCCCGACGATTCCGAAAGCCACCGACTCGCCGGCCTACCGGATCGCGAAGCGCGCCATCGACCTCGTCGGCGCAAGCGTCGCGCTGCTCATGGCGCTGCCGCTGATGATCGTCACCGCCATCGTGATCAAGCTCGAATCGACGGGCGCCGTGTTCTTCCACCACACGCGCCTGGGCCAAGGCGGCGAGCCGTTCGAGTTCTTCAAGTTCCGCTCGATGTGCCAGGAGGCCGTGGTCCTGCGGGCGGCGCTGGAGGGCATGAACGAGGTCAGCGGCCCGGTCTTCAAGATCCGCAAGGACCCGCGCATCACCGCCGTGGGGCGCGTGTTGCGGAAGATGAGCGTCGATGAGCTGCCGCAGCTCTGGCACGTGCTTACCGGGCAGATGTCGCTCGTGGGCCCGCGCCCGCCGGTGCCGGACGAGGTCGCGCGCTATGAGCCGTGGATGCTGCAGCGCCTGAGCGTGAAGCCCGGTCTCACCTGTATCTGGCAGGTCAGCGGTCGCAGCGACATCGGCTTCGACGAGTGGATGCGCCTCGACGTGGAATACGTCCGCAACCGCTCCCTGTGGCTGGACCTCAAGATCCTCCTTCTCACCATCCCCGCAGTCCTCACCGGCAGAGGAGCCTACTGAACGGCAACGGGCTTCCGACCGCCTACGGCCCTGATCCCATCCGCTGTCGCATGTGCTCTCGTACTTGTGCGACGTGCGGCGCATAGTCCAGGTCGTAGCACAGCTCGGGGTACCGCGTGATGTAGGCGCGGCCGGTGAGGCCGAGGACCTGGCTGATGTGCGCTTCTGCTTCGGCGAGGGAGACGCGGCCCAGCAGGGCCTTGAGGCCGAAGATCAGGCCCCAGATGCGCATGAGCTTCCACGGGTTGCGGCGGGAATCGAAGACCTCCTGAACCCACGCGCGGCGCTCGAGCACCGCCTGCGGTCGAAACAGGAAGCCGCAGCCGCCGGTGAAGGCCCCGTCTGTCGTCTTCACGAAGGTCCACTTGCGGTCCGGGTACTGGGCCAAGGTGACGCTCCGTTCGCAGATCGGGAAGACGAAGTCCACCTCCGGCGCATTCGCGACGAGGTCATCGACCGCGTCGGCGGTGAGCATCGGCACGTCCGAGGCGAGCATCAGCACCCACTCGGCTCCCGGCAGGGCCTCGATGCCCCGGAAGAGGTTGTCTACCTCATCGACGCCCTCGGCGAGCACCTGAGCGCCCTGCGGCGAAGCG
>VGFC01000031.1 GCA_016869045.1 Armatimonadota bacterium | reverse complement strand
GACACGTCGGCATTCCAGTTCGTATCTGAGCCGCGTGAGTCCCACACGCTACCCGCGGCGTTGGCCGCGAACTGGTAGTAGTTGGCGTCGTGCTTCGGGTCCACGAAGATCTCGATTGTCTCGGTGTCGAACACCGCGTGCGTGTCGCGCGCCTGCGCGACAGGTGCGAGCTTGCCGATCAGCGGCTCATCGTTCACCACGCCGAAGTACAGCTTCTGATCGTCGTACAACACGCGGAAGAGCGCCTGCACCGGCAGCAGCTCCGGCTTGTTGTACCACGTGAAGCCCGTGACCAGCGGCGCGTCCTGCCACGCAGCCTCACTGAGCACCCCATCCGCCACGATCGGCCCACTCGCCCTCGGGCACGGGTAGACCTTGATGTCGTAGCTGTCCTCCGCGCGCGCCGTCGCGATGCTACAGGTCAGGATCGCTAACGCCGCCAGAGTACGCATAGTCTTCCCCCTCACCTCACCACGAGTTTCGCCGTGGTCGGCTGGTTGGTGAACAGGTCGATGGCGCTGATCTGGTACTCGCCCGGCGGGTCGTTGAAGGCCACCGGCACATCGAAGGACGCTGCCTGCTTCCCCGCGAGCACGTTCTGGTCGAGCCAGTCGAGCGGCTCCTTGGCCGTCTGCGCGCGGATGCGGAAGGCGTGCAGCCCTTCCGCTCCCGGCACCGAGATCGTCGCCTTCGCGACCTCGCCGCGTGCTACCGAGCCCGGCTCGAGCTTGATCGTCGGCGCCGGCGCGGGCTTGCTGTAGAGCACGAAGAAGCTCGCGCGGTTCGGGATCAGCTCCGTAGTGAACGTGGTCTGCTTGCCGAGGGCTTTGCGGTGTCGCAGGTCGTAGGCGTACCGCGCCTGCGCGAGCTGGACCTTCACGGTCTCCGTGTCGCCGCCCCCCTCTCGGAAGAGCGCGACGACCTCGATGTCGCCGTCGCGCCAGCGGATGACCTCGACGCCGCGCGCCCGAGCGCCCTTCGCGTCCGTCACCGTGATCGCAGGCTTCGCGCCTGCGGCGGCGAGCAGCGACCGCACGAAGGTGGCCGCCTCTTCCGGTGAGCCCGCGACGCTGAGCTTCGGGTAGTTCGCGGCCGCGAAGTTCAGCAGCACTGCCCGACCCTGTCCGGCCTTGCGGCTGATCGCGACCGGCACGCCCTCGGCGTCCCCACCAGCTTCACCGCCCGCGAGCTTGACGGCCGGGTCGACGAGCGCCTTCTCGAAGCTGAATCCCCCTTCGCCCTTGAGCGTCACCGTCGCGGTCTTCGCCGCGCCCGTGCCCTCCCGCGTGATGCCGAACAGGTCATCCAGGACGCCCTTCTCTCGGGGCCTGCAGTGCTCGTCGAACAGGCCCGGTCGCACATCGGCGACTACCGCGCCGCCCTGCTCGACGAACTGCCGGATGACCTGCGCCTCCTTGTCGCCGAGGGCGTCCGTGCGCGGCAGGAAGAGGACCTTCCAGTGCTTCGCGTCGAACTCGCCCAGCCGCATCTGCCGGTCGGTGACGTAGCGGAACTGCAGCCCCAGGTCGCGGATCATCGTGTGGACCGCGAGGTGCCCGCTCTCGTACGAGCCGAAGCTCCCGCCGTCCTCTAGCTTGTGCGCGAAGACCGAGGGGTACGAGTAGAGCACCGCGATCCCGTCATCCTGCATCTCGGACTTCAGCAACAGGTCGCCCAGCCCGTCGCGCACGATCTGCGTGTCCTTCACGATCTCCTGCACCGCCGGGTAGGGCCGCAGGTCCGGCGCGAGCCAGCCGTGGAACGCGCCGATACAGTCCCAGCGCCAGAACCACACCGCATCCATCCCGCGCGTCACCATCCGCCAGAACTTGCCGAGCAGGCTGGACGCGTCCTTCGTGTAGCCCATCCAGTTCGCGTGCGGGAAGCCCGGCTTCGCCAGCGAGCGCAGCACCTCGTCCGCCGTCCCCGGATACGGTGACCAGAACTCCAGGCTCCGCGCGATCAGGTCCAGGTCATCGCCGCCCGCGAAGGTCCCCGCCCCCTCGAAGCCGGTACGCGACTCAGGGTCGATGGTGCGGTACGCCTCCCCGTACTTCCGGCAGTACTGCACGTAGTTGTAGGACTTGAAGGCCTGCCGGTCGAACCAGCGGGCGTAGTTCCTCTGCTGCAGCGAGTTGGCTTCTTCGTTGTCGTCCGCCTTCGAGATCCCGACCTCCTCCCACGCGGTGAACGCCGTCCCCCACGACTGGTTGAGGGCCTCGAGGCTGCCGTAGGTCTCCTGGAGGTACTTGCGGTAGGCGACCGCGCAGTGCGGCGAGAGGCAGCAGCCGAGCGTGTCGTTCTCATCGCCCAGCGAGTACACGAACACGCCGTGCTCGCGGGCCGGGACATGGTCCTGAGCGAGCTTGGCGAGGTGCTCCTGCACCTTCTGCTCGTCGTTCCAGCAGAACGGGCGCATCACGCCCGCCTCATCCTTGCTCTGCGACAGGATGCGCGTCGTGTAGGGCACCCACGCCACGTCGTAGGCGCCCACGTAGTCCGGCGGCGTGCCCCCTCGCAACTGCAGGCTCATGCCCGTCTTCGCCAGGCTCTCCTCGCCATATGGCGCCAGCGTGCCGCTCGGCACGTCCCAGATCAGGAAGTTCCACCGGTCTCGATTGCGCTTCGTGACGTGGAAGTACTTGCTCGCCGAGGCGATCTCCTTGCCGTCCGCCTCGCTCAGCGTGGCCTCGACCGTCACCAGCATCGGCATCCACGGTTGGATCGTGAAGTCGAACCGCCGCTGCGGGTCGCTGGCCGGCATCACCTTCCGTTGCAGCACTCGCCCGCGGCGATCCCTCAACTGCACCGAGAGCCGGTCCGTGGGCCCCGGCACGCCTTCGAGGGTCACGCTGCCTGCGAGGTGCTCCCCGACTTCGCCCGAGGGGTCGAGCAGATTCACCTCGGCCACGTTCACCTGAGAGGTGACCTTCACGGGCTTCGTCGCCCACGCCTCGACGCCGCGCGGCCCCAGGACGCGGATGTCCACATGGTACTCACCCGCGGGCAGCTCCCCGAGTGTGCAGTGCCGCTCGCCGTCGTAGGGCTTGTCGAGCTGCGCCGCTATCTCCCGCGCAGGCCGCCCCGGCGTGCGCAAGCGGATCTCAGGTTGCAGAGCATTCAGCCCCTCTGTACCCGACAGCGTCCACGTGAAGCCCTTGGTGTTGCTGCCCAGCTCCTCCCTCGCGAACGCCGGCTCATCGAGAGCGATGTCGAGCTGCACCTTCGGCTCCTTGCCCGCCGCCCAGATGACCGCCCGCCCCAGGCGCTCCGCCCAGTAGTCGTAGGCCACTTCCCAGCCCGGGTAGTAGCCGATGTCCGGCCGCGCCGGCAGCCGCATCCCGCGGCCCTTCCCGATCGTGAACGCCTCGCCGACTTCCTCCCCCGCCAGGAACGGCGGCAAGTCCAGAATCCGGTTCTTGTCCTTGAACACACGCCGGTCGTCGGTCCCGACTACCACCAGCCCCGCGCCGTCCACCACTTGCTTCAGCATCTTGTAGAGCGGCTCGGGGGCGAGCTTGCCCAACGACACCCCGCCCATGCACGCGAAGCAGTCCCACTTCTGCTCCAGCAGGTTGAGCATCCGCCGCTCCCCGACGCTCGCGCCATGCCACTGGGTCTGCGGGCTGTCCACGATGGTGGCGTAGAACACCGCCTGCGCGTCGAGGTCGAAGCGCTGCATCAGCTCGACACACTCTCGCGGCTGCGTGCCGTGCCCGTTCGTGAAGAACAGCACGCGCGTCTTGCCCAGCGCATAGGGCTGCGCCCAATCCGTGTGCGGCGTCGGGAACTCGAAGGTCAGCGCGTGGTCAACCTCCAGCTCCTCCGCGCTCTGCCCCACTGCCCACGACGTCACGCAGCACAGCACACCAACCATCAGCCTGCGCATGGTCCTCCTCCTTCGGTAACCGCCAGTTCTTCCGCCTCATGTAGGGGCGCGATTCATCGCGCCCAATCGTGTAGGGGCGCCATTCATGGCGCCCGCTCACAGCCCCGCCAACAACTCCGCCAACCTCACTTCCCACATGAACCCGTAGTACTTCCCCACCGACGCCAGCAGCTTCTCCTCGGCCTCGATGCGCGGGAATCCAGGGACATGACCCAATTCGGGTCGTTCCGAATTGGGATCGTGTCCCTGGATCCCCGCGAGCCACGCCTGCACCTCAGCGAGCCGATCCCCGAGGTACTCCTTCACCGCCTCCGACTGCGTCGCCCGTTCGACTTCCGCGCGCAGGGCCGCGATGTCCAGGTCCTTGACCGCCGCCGGCGTGAAGTCCGTCGTCGCGAGTTCGTTGCGGATGGTGTCGGCGTCCACAGTCATCTCCGCGAGCACATCGGCATTCGTGCGACCCGGGTACTTCCAGAACGCCAGGTGCAGGCGCCGCTGGTCGGGCCGGTACGTGATCCACGTGTCCACCGGGTAGCTCTGTGGGTTGAACCGAACGTCGGCGGCCTCCTGGGGCAGGAGCATCAGGGCGCACGGCCCGTCGCCCTCACCTCTCGCCACGTCGAAGACCTCGTCGTAGCACACTGCCCACCAGTTGTCCGCCGCCAGCACGGTGACGTCTTGCCCTTGCTCGACCAGCGCGCCGGGCGTCCAGATGCGCCGGGCGCCGTCCCGGTGATTCCACGAAGTGAAGAAGCTGGGATAGCAGCGCGCCTGCACCACGATGGAGGTGATCTCCTGCTTCGGCTCCAGCGCGATCTCGCAGTACAGCCCATCGTGGTTCGGCAGTCCCAGGAAACGAACCCGCACGTTGGCGATCGCGTGGTGCCAGACCATGTCCAGGATCGCGCGGTCGCCGCTCTCCGCGACCGTCATGCTGCTGAGCGGTGTCGTGCCGATGTCCTGCCCGTTGAGCTGCACGAACAGGAAGCCGCCGTGATACCAGCCGGTGCTGACCGGCTGCG
Organism: Armatimonadota bacterium; assembly: GCA_016869045.1. Classification (GTDB taxonomy): domain Bacteria; phylum Armatimonadota; class Zipacnadia; order Zipacnadales; family VGFC01; genus VGFC01. The sequence continues at coordinate 28,225 of VGFC01000031.1, read as the reverse complement.
GCATCCCGATGTAGCCCTCCAGCGGCGAGACCTGCTCGCCGTGGGCCGGATCGATGCACGCCTGATACGAGATCGCGTAGGGGTTCTTGCCGAAGCTGAAGCTCGCGGTGATCGTCCGCTGGCGGTGGTTCCCGTGTCCGCCGTAGTCGCCCAGCGTCCGCTCCTGCGGCGGAGACAGCGACACCCCCGCGCCGACTTGCGGCTCATCCGCCGCCAGACCCCAGCCCAGAACGATGAGCACCATGCACGCACAGAGCCGGCTCATGCGACCACCTCCTACGATCAGCTACCGTGTCGCACTCGGTTCCCTATTGATGTGCCGTTGTCCTTGACAGCCTCTTCCCCGCGCCGTATCCTCCCGCCCACGAGCACCCCACGGAGGCACCATGAACCCTCTCACAACCATCTCCGCAGTCGTCCTGGTCGTCGTTCTGGCGAGCGCGACCTGCGCCGCCCAGCCGGAGGGCTTCCGCGTCCATGCGCGCTTCCGGGGCATCGGCGCCTGCCTCAAGACCCTCGTCGGGCCGGGCCCCGAGGCCGGTTCGGAGCGCCTCTACGCTTCACACATCTACGGCGGGGACGCGCTGGAGATCGTGGCAGTCGATCCCGCCACAGGGAAGACGGACGCCTTCGCGAGCCCCATCCCCGGCGAGGTCGGGGCGTGGGCGATGGCGCTCGGACCGGATGGCCAGGTCTACGTCGGCACGCTACCCGCGGCGCACGTCCTGAGGCTGGACTGGCAGCAGCGCGCACTCGTGGACGTGGGCCGCCCGAGCGCGACGGAGAGCTACATCTGGCAGCTCGCGTTGGCGAAGGACGGGAAGCTCTACGGTTGCACGTACCCGACCGCGAAGCTCGTGCGCTTCGATCCCGCGACCGGCGTGGGCGAGGACCTCGGCTCGATGAACCCGACCGAGCAGTACGCCCGGAGCGTGGCAGCCGACGACCAGGGCTTCGTCTACACCGGAATCGGGCCGAGCGCGTGCCATCTGGTTGCCTACGAGATCGCGACCGGCGAGCACCGTGACATCCTCCCGCAGGACCTCGGCGGCCCCGGCTGGTGCAGCGTCTGGGGCGGAGCGGACGGTCGCGCCTACGGAACCGCAGGCAGTCAGAACCTCCGGCTCGAGGGCTGGAACGCAGTCCCGATTCCCCCCGACCAGGTCAGCAACGAACCCCCGCTGCGATTGGCTGATGGCCGCACCGTGGCCTACGACGGCAGGAGCATCACCCTCACCGACCCGCAGACCGGTGCGGCAGAGCGCCACGAGACCGGCTACCAGGGCCGCTCACAGTCCCTCTTCCGCATCGCGCTCGGGCCGGATGGCAAGCTGTACGGCAGCACCGCCATGCCGATCCACTTCCTGCAGGCCGATCCCGACAGCGACCAGTGGCAGGAGCTGGGCCAGCCCGGCGGCGGCGAGTTCTACTCGCTCCTCGCCTGGAAGGACGTGCTCCTCTGCGCCGCCTACAGCGGGGACTCGCCCCTGATGGTCTATCGGCCCGGTCAGCCGTGGGAGCCCAAGACCGACCCCTCCGGCAACCCGTGGCTCATCCACTATGAGGGCGAGAACGCCGGCTGGCGGCCGGCCGCAATGGTCGCCGGCACGGGGGATCAGGTCTACGTCGGCGCGACGTCGGGGTATGGCCTGCTCGGCGGGCCGCTGTGCATCTTCGACCCCGCAACCGGCAAGGTCGATCAGTACGTGCACTTGGTCCAGGACCAGAGCGTGGCCGCTCTCGCGGTCCTGCCCGACGGGATCATCGTCGGCGGCACAACGATCGGCGGGGGCGGGGGCAGCCACCCAACGCAGACCGAGGCGAAGCTCTTCCTCTACGATCCCGCGAAGCGCGAGAAGCTCCTCGAGATCGTCCCCGTGCCGGGCGAGGGCACCGTGGTCGCGCTTGCGGTCGGCCCCGACGGCCTGGTCTACGGCTTCGCGGGAGCCTCGCTGTTCGTCTTCGACCCACAGGCCCGCAAGGTGACCAACAGCGCCCCGCAGGACGTGGGCAATGTGATCTCCAATGCCGTCGCCCCCGGTCCCGGCGGCGAGCTGTACGGCGTCTCGTCTATAGGCGTGTTCACCATCGACCGCGCGGAGCGCCGCGCCCGCCTTCTCGCGGCCTACCCACCCGGCGTCCACAGCGGCTTCGCGATCCGCGGCCGGGACATCTTCTTCACCTCCGGCCCCGAGATCGTGAGCTACACGCTGCCCTGATCGCGCGTCGCCGTCAGCGTGACATCATCGAAGCACGCCTGAACTCTCGCCGGTCCCTTGCGTCGCAGCACGATCCTCAGCGGCTGGTCCGGCGGTTCGTGCGGAGACGTGTAGACCAGCGCCGTCTCGACCCAGATCCCATGGTGCGGCCGGATGATGGGGTCGGGGATGTCCACTGAGTTCAGCAGCCGTTCGCCCGCCCGTAGCTCCAGCACGATTCGCGGCCACGGCAGCGCGCCCTGGTCGATTCGCTGGCCCGCCCAGACGCTCAGCCGGTAGCGGGTATCGGGCCGCAAGCCCTCCGTCAGCTCCTGTGACACGCTGCAGTCGCCCTCTCCCGGCGGGAGCACGAGGATGTTGCTCCCCGAGGGCATGTACCAGTTCCACTGCCCCGTGTCCGCTGCATGCCAGATCAGCGGCGTCGTGCCCTCGGCGGCCCAGCCCGCCACCATACCCGTCGTGCCGTTCGCCGGCAGCGTCGGGTTCTCGAAGTCCGCATTGGCAATGGGCAGCGTGACGGCGCCGTCATCATACGGGATCGGCCCGATGGGCGCCGGCTCGCCGGCCGGGACGGTCAGCAGCTCCGTCACCTTGCGCAGGAACGCCTCGGTTGGCGGCTTGTGGTCGCGGATGGATGACGAACCGGACTCGGAGGGAATCTCCGGCATCGGCTGCAGTGCGAAGAGCGCCCGCAGGTCGTCCGCAGTCAGCCGCTTGCCGCCCGAGACGGACGCGCTCCCCGGCAGGCGGGTCCACCGCCCGTTCCTCACCTCCACCAGCGGGTCCATCGCACGCGAGTTGGCGTCCAGCTTGCGTGCGGTCTGCCACTCAGCCAGTGTGAGCGGCGCTCCGCCCGTCGTCTCGAAGAAGCCCGTCCCGGCGCCGCTCAGCTGCCACAGCAGGTTGTGGTCCGAGACGTTCGCCCGCGCGATGTCGCTCTCCGCGCTGATGGAGATCATCGGCTGCCCGCGCCCGAGCAGCACGTTGTTGTACACCGCGTTGTGGCACGTGACGCGGCTGACCGGTTCTTGGGGCCCGCTCTCGCCGCCTACCGTGATCCCCCGCGCGCCGCTGGTCACGATGTTGTGCGCCACGAGCGTGCGCGACGAGCCCGCCAGAGGGACCGCGCTGTAGTGCGGCCCGCCCTCCGCGAGGTTGTTGATGAACGCGCCCGTCTCGCCGATCTCGTAGTACAGGCCCGAGGTGCCGTTCTGGTGCGCGTGGCAGCGGTTCACGATGCAGTCGCGCTCGTGGATGTCGAACCACAGGCCCGGCGAGTTGTAGTTGCGCGCAAACTCGCACTCGTCGAAGAAGATGCGCGTGCCGAAGTGCTTCCCGCCGCAGTGCCACGAGGGGTTCCAGTTGAACAGGTTGTTGTCCGTGACCCGACAGCGCCGCACGATCATCCACGAGTCCGAGTCCGCATCCCCCATCCCCTCGAAGCTCCCACACCCGTTGCCGTTGTGGTGCACCCAGCAGTCCTCCACCAGCGTGCTGACGCGCTTCCCGCCGCGCACCACCATGCCCTCGAACGCGCCCAGCGACACCTCGCAGTTCCGCACGATGCACCCATCCGCCGGCGCGCCTCCGCCGCCCGGCCCGCACATCACGAACACCACTCCGCCGATCGGCACCACGAGCGGCGCGAACCGGAACGTCAGCCCTTCGACCAGGATGTAGTCGCCCTGCGACTGCCAGCACGCACGCACCGCCGCCTCCATCTCGTGAGCGTTCGGGTCCTCGTCGCCCTTCAGCCAGACCAGCAGCTTCCTCCGCGCCTCGTCGTAGTAGAAGCTCCCCGGCGTCATCGCCTCCCGTCCGCGCCCGAAGCCGAGGAAGTACTGGCAGTATGCCTTGGGGGGCTTGAGTGCCTCGGTGTCCGGCGGCACGTTCATCGGCACCAGTGCCGTCTCGTTACACGCGATCATGCCCGGGAAGACGTACTCAAACGGCCAATCCGTCTCCCAGATCGCGCGCTCCGGCTCGTCCGCGCACCGCGTCCAACCCTTCAGCACCTCCGAGCCCTTCACCACCGGCTTCTCGCCCGGCGCCGCGCGGAATGACAGCATCCTCTCCGGCCCCGCGCCCGACTTGTCCACGAGCACCGTCTCGCGGTAGACCCCCTGATGGACCCACACCGTATCGCCCGGCTCGATGGCCTTCGCCGCGCGGGAGATCGTCTTCCACGGACGCTCCACCGAGCCGTCGTTCTCATCGCTCGCGTTCGCGGCCAGACCCGCGACGTGCAGCTCCCGCGCCCGAGCCAACTCGTGCAGGCCCATCAGTGCGACGATCACCAGGGCCAAAGACGCAATCCTCATGCCTACGTGACCTCCTATTGCTCCCGCAGTGCGAAGATGCGCGTCTGAGCATCGGCCGGCAAGGTGAGAGCGACGCCGGGCGTGCAGGCGAGTCATCTCGGGTCTCCCGGACGGCGGCAGGGCAGTAGACGCCGACACAGCGTGCTTAGCTAAGGGTACACCGGACACCTGCCGCCCCCGCCGTCGCTGCAGCCGACGGAGAAGCAGGCGGGGCGGCTGCGTTTGGGCACGTAGCCGAGGAGGCCGTGGCGGCGGGGTACGAGAACCTGCAGGCCGAGGCCCTCGCCGCGACGACTGCCGCACGGCCCTGCCACGTCCGCCCGCGGGAGCCGGAAGGAGTCACCGCCGTGTCCCACCACTTCAGTCTCGCGTGCTTGCTGGTGCTGTGCCTCGCCGGCGCAGTGCCGGCCGACATCGTGCGGAACGGGGCCATGGAGGGCGCGGCCCAGGACCACTCGGCCGGCGCCGGACAACTGGTCACGCCGGAGGCCTGGACGCCCGTCAACATCGACGTCAACCGGGGCGACCGGCTCTCCGTCGAGCCCTCCGACCGTCCGGGTTCCGGCCAGTGCCTGCGAGTGAAGACCTTCGGCAGCGACGCGGGTGTGTACGAGACCCTCGCGCCGCTGGAGCAGGGCCGCACCTACCTCGTCTCCGCCTGGGTGAAGCGGCTCTCGGGGACGCTCGCAGTCGAGGCCTACCCCTACGCCTGGGGCTCCGCGGTGATGCGGCGTCTCGATGGGCAGAGCACCGGCTGGACGCGCCTCACGGTCGGGCTCACCCCGATCGACGGCGGGGCGCATCTGTACCTCGTCGCGGCTCCGCAGGCCGAGTTCCTCATCGACGATGTCGAGGTCTCCCCGGCCGCGGTTCAGGTCAGCGCTCCCGAAGTGCAGCCCTACGATCTCGGCGACCACTGGCGCTACCGCGTCGCGGTCTCGTGCCTGCCGGGCGAAGAGCCCCGCCGCGTGCGCGTCCAGGCGATCGCGGATGCCGCTCCGCGATCCGAGCTGAGTGAGCCGGCATCCGTGACGTTGCCACCCGAGGGCGCCGTCACCGTGGAGCTGGCCCTGCCGCTCGAGGTCGAACGGACGTTCGTGGTGGAGGCGAGCGACGCACAGACCGGCGAGCTGCTCGGCGGATCGCCGACCGCGCTGCTCGGGGGCACGCCGTGGGATGTCCGCTATCCCTACAAGAACGCCCTCTTCGCGAGCCTGCAGTATCGCTGGCCGCTCCGCATCCTGGTTCAGCAGTTCCCGCCGGAGAGGCTCTCGCGCGTGAAGGCCGCCGTCGTCCTCCGCAACCTGGCAGGCCGGAAGGTGGCGACCTTCGCCGCTCGTTCGTCAGGCGAGGCCCTGGTCGCGTCGCTCGACGGCGGCCGTCTGGCCCCCGGCCGGTACCGTCTGACCGTGACGGTGGTGGATGGCGCCGGGCGGCGGAGGTACGAGCACGAGCGGCCGCTCGATATCCTCCCTCCCGCGCCCCACGAGGTCGTCTTCAGCCCGCAGGGGCAGACGCTGGTTGACGGCGAGCCCTTCTTCCCGATTGGCCTCTACTGGGTCTTCGCCGACCCGGCCGGGTGGAAGCCCGGGCCGGCCCGCAAAGAGGCCGAGCTGCGGGAGTTGCGCGAAGCGGGCTTCAACTCGCTCCACACCTACGCCTTCGAGCACAGCGACGCGCCCGACACGGACGAGAACGCCCTCGCCTACCTCGACACCGCCCAGGAGTTCGGCTTCAAGGTGATGATGGGCCTCCGCCGCGAGTGGTACCAGGGAGAGGCCCTCAACCTCGCCCCGATCGAGCAGCGCGTGCGCCGACTGAAGGACCACCCGGCCCTGCTCTGCTGGACGCTCTGGGACGAGCCCAACTTCGACGTCTCGAACGCGCCCCGCGTGCAGGCCCTGTACGATGCGGTCACCCGCGCCGACCCCTACCACCCGGCCATGCCCGTCTTCGGCGGGCCGGGCAGTCGCCCGTTCCGCGATGCGTGCGACGCCGACCTGTTCGACTGCTACCCCGGCGCCGGCAACGCGGGAATCCTGCCGCGAGTCCTCCAGCAGGCGAAGGAGGCCCTGCCCGAGCGCCCCATCTGGTTCGTCGCCCAGGGCCATCGCTCCGGGCCGGAGGGCCCGCTGCCGAGCGAACAGGACATGCGCCTGTATGCCCAACATGCCCTCGATGCGGGCGCCCAGGCGATCTGGTGGTACAGCTACGGCGGCGACTGGACGGGATGGGACAGCGTGAAGACCGACCCCGCTCACTGGGACGCCGTCAGGCGCGTCATCGGGGAACTGGCCCGCAAGGTCGGCCCGCCGAGGTAGGCAGCACGTCCCGCGCCCGCCTCACTCCCACCCCCAACTGCCCCACAACAGCGCCTGCCCCGGCTCCAGCGTCACCGCGAGCCTCAGTCGCCCCGCCTCAATCGAGGCGGCTGGTCCCTTCTTCAGCGGCTCGGCGTTCGCCGCGAGGACCCAGCTCCGCGCCTGCATCTCGCGCCCCACGCCGGACGCCGCGAGCGCCTCCCTCGCGACCTCCACCGTCGCCGATTGCGTCTCGGTGCTGCCGTTGTGCACCGCAACCAGTAGCCGCCCCTCACCTCCCCACGCCGACGCAGTCAGCGGGCTGGAAGGCGGGCTGATCTCGATGTCGTGGCTTCCCACCAGCGGCGGGAGCGCCATGGCCTGCGCCGAGAACGCGTTCGCCGTCGGCCACTCGGCCCGCACACCCGCCCCGATGCACGCGCCAAGGCTGAGCACCTTCAGGTACTCCTGCGCGAGAACCCCGCTCGCTGGGAAGAACGACCAGCTCATGCCCTTCCCTGCGCCGCGAACCGTGAACTCGATGGTGCCTTGGTCGCTCCGCACCTCGTACTCCGCCGCCGGATTACCCAGCCAGCCCGGCCTCGCCTCGAAGGCGCCCGCCTGCGCGGAAGTGACGCTCGAGGGGAAGCTGTCCGGCCCGGCGGCGAGCGGCGGCCCATCGGGCGTCGCGCTGAAGCGGAGGTAGTCAACCCACAGGTGCGCCTCCTCCGCGCCCGACTCCATCCCGAACGCCAGCCCCTTGATCTCCTCCACATTCGGCAAGCCGCGCATGTCGTACGTCGCGACGTGCCACTGGCCATCGGCGACCAGATCGCTGCACGCGATGGCCGGGCCCTCCTTGCCGACGATCTCCTGTGACGGGTAGACCACGTACCGCCCGGAGTTCGTGTTCACCCCGATCGCGCGGTAGCGCATCTGCACGTAGCGCGCCTGCTGCGTCGGGAGCCCTCGCAGCCGCGCCGCGTACTGCTGGGGGTACTCGTAGCTGATGACGGTCGTCCCGAGCGCCTTTGCGGCCTCGTAGTCGAGTTCGGTCTTGCCGACCGCGAACCCGCCCTCGATGAGGATCCCGTCGGAGAACATCTGCGACGGCGTCCCGAACGCCTCGTTCGAGATCGTGCGCATCTCCGGGTGGTGCGCGTGCAGCCACCCCCACAGGTCCGCCTGTGCGCGCAGCATCCCGTCGCCGTTCGGAGTGCGCGGATTCCCCCGCGAGTACCCCCACGTATCCCCCGCTCCCCAACCCATGTCCCACGCGATTCCCGCCGGCTCGTACTCCTCCAGGCAAGCCTTCACTCGCTCCTCGTACCACGCGCGGTAGGCGTCGTTGCCGAAGTCCGCGCAGCTCTGCTGCAGGACCGGGAAGCCGACCTGCGCGGCGGCTTTCTCGGGCACCGGGTAGTCGCCCCAGGCCTGCCGGTTGCCGTCCTGGTCGCGACCGATCCAGTCCCGGAACGGCGGCCGGTCGTCGTGCAGCCCCTGCTCGGTCAGGAACTGCCGGCAGTACAACAGCGGGAACAGGCCGTTCCTCCGCTGCCACGCGATCTCATCGCGCATCTGGTCCGCCGAGAAGCGCGTCCAGTACTCGTTGAACCACTCCCCCTCGGTAGGGTACGTCTCATCCCACGCATTCCAGCCCTGGAACCACAGTCCCGCTACGCGCCGCTTGCGCAGGTCGTCGAGCAGCCTCGCCTCCGGCGTCTGCGGCTCTCCCATGCGCCCCATCCCGCTGCCCAGGTTGCCCACCGGGAACCGCCGTGCGCGCCGCCGTCCATCCCACGGGAACAGGTCGCGAACGAGCGGGTCCGAACTCTCCGCCGATCGCAGATACCACCGCAGCACATCGCGGTACCGGCACTGCGGCTTGTCGAAGCGCTTCAGGACGAGGTCGAACGTCAGCCCCTGTCCGGCCGCCAAGCGCTTGGGCCGCAGCGAGAACCCCGGCGCGCTCGGCGCCACAAGGTTCGGGCTGATCACGGCGAACCGCCCCACGTCCGGGGAGCCCCAGAGCACGAAGACGCGGTCGCTCTCCAGCACGCCGAAGGGGTAGAACGCGCTGCGCGGCGCATCTGCCGGTGTCGTGGCATCGTTTGCATCCGCCGCGAAGCGCATCATCGTCGGCGCCTCGGGCGCCTGCACCAGGTAAGGGAGACGCGGGAAGAACTGCCTCTCCCACTCCGCCGGCTCAAAGCCGCAGCCCACGAACACCTCCGTCGGCTGCGTCGTCGCCCGCGTAGCCGCCATCGTCACCTTCAGCCGCAACCCGCCTCGCCATCCCTCCGCCGTGACCACCGCCTTGAGCAGTCCATCACCCTTGCCTTCCGCCCTCAACCCCTTCCCCACAGCCTCCCACGCCCCCAACTCACCCTCCCACTCCTTCACCCCCACCGTCCTCCACCGAACCTGCACCCACTCCTTCCCACCCCGGATCGCCCGCAGCGCCCCCTGACCAGCGGGCGACCCTTGCCCCGCGATCCACTCCACGAGACCCGCCTCGGCCCTCGCTGCTCCCGCAATCGCCGTGACCAGCGCCGTGCAACCCGCCACGATCCTCACAGAGCGCCGCATGCTGTCTCCCAACCTCCGCCAGGTAGGGGCGCGATTCATCGCGCCCGCGTGTGGGGGCGTGATTCATCACGCCCCCTGCCGTCCTACTGTTTCCACCTCACCCGCATCAACACCCCATCCCCCGCTTGCAGGATGAACTCCACGTTCGCCCGGCCGTCGCCATCCGGCGCGCTCACCGCCGACCACTTGCGCGCCTCGCGGTGGAACACCTCAACCGGCCCCGCCACGCCGCTGAGCGCCAACACCACCCATTTCGGCTTCTCGATGCTCTCGTTGACCACCATCAGGTACTGCGCACCCGTGCCGTCCTCGACGAACTCGCCGATGACGAGCTCTCCGGTCTTGGTCGCGATCCTGCCGTCTCCAGGCAGCGCCTGCGCACCCTCCGGCACGGGGCCCGTGTGCCACACGTTCGTGGAGCGCAACCGGACCAGGATCGGCCCCAGCGCGTTGACATCCGCGTTGATCCGCGCGATGTCGGCGCCGGACTCCGTGAGCGCGCCATCCTTCCCGAACACAAGCCCGGTCGTGAACCACTGAATGCCCTTCACGCCGTACGCCAGCGCGGTGAAGACGCTCTGGCGCAGCTTCGCCGCGTTGTCGGGCAGGTAGCCGGCGCCCGCCTCGCCCCTTTCGTACCGCTTGTCGGCATTGGCCTCGACCCAGCAGATGAGCGGCACGCCCGCCTCGAGCGCGGCCTGCCGATGGGCCGCCAGCCGGCCGAAGTGGTTCTTCTCGCCCCACCACCATTGGTAGTAATCGTAGCTCAGGAACCGAGGCTTCACGGTCGCGAAGTACTGCTTCAGGTCCATCCAGGCCATGAGGTTCACGTACCCCGGATGCGTCGGGTCCGCGGCCTCGAAGGCCGCCACGCGCGCGCCCGCCGCGGCGAACTCCTCGGCCTTCGGCTCATCCTGGACGTAGTACCCCCAGATCGCCTCGTCGCCCTGGTGCTGCGCCGCGAACTCCGGGGTCGCGTCGAACAGGATGGCCTTCAGGCCGTGAGCCCGACACAGCTCCAGTTGCTCGACCTTGCACATCACCGTGTTGAAGCCCGCGCTCTCGAAGGCCCTTGCAGTGGCCTCATCGGTCGGCGCGCCCCAGCCCGAGATCATGAACTCCGGCATCCGCCAGCCCTCCGCCATCGCCCCCGCGCTGAGCGCTGTGATCAGCGGAAGAACACCCGCCCTGAGCATGACTGCGCCTCCTCTCGGCGAGAGAGCCCGGCGAAGCTACTCGGTCACATCCCAGCTGTACATGTGCGAGCCGCTGCCGAAGTAGATGCGGCCGTCGAGCCAGTCCCCGCCCGCGCCGATCCCGACCGGCGACTCCGTCAGCAGCGTGATCGCGAACGTCTCCGGGTCGAGCCGAGCGATCCCCTTGCTCAGCAGCACGTAGATCGTCCCGTCGGGCCCGAGCACGAACGTGCGGGTCTGTTGGCCGCTGTTGGTGCGCCCGAGCTCTCCCGTGATGTCCCGCTCCGTCACGATCGTGCGGGTCTGCGGGTCGAAGACGAAGAACCGCCGATGGTCCGCGAAGCCAAACACGAGACCCTTCGGACCCATGCACATGTCCGTGTAGCTCCGCACGTTCGGCAGGAGCGCCTCGTGCCACTCCACCTGTTTGCCGGCCATGTCCATGATGAGCAGCTCCGCCACCTTGGCCTTCACCGCCCCGCCGGTGCCCGGCTCGATGGTCGTGCCTACCAGGAGCTTGCCCTCCGGCAGGGCGACGAGGCTCATTGGGGCGTGGTCGGGGACCAGCTCCGTATGTTTGATGACCTGCGCCTCCCGCTTCTCGCGGTCCCAGAACATCAATGCGCCGCCGGTCAGGCCGTACCCCGGCGTGCCGGCAAGCACCAACGTCCTCCCGTCGGGATGGGCGAGCAGATCGTGCGGGCGGTTGATGTCCGGGTTCGCCTCCGCCAGGAAGAGCGGGTTGCAGCCCGGCGTCTCCTTGACCGTACCCACCCACGGCTGCGCTGGGTCCCATTCCAGCAGGAAGCCCGCGCCATAGCCGCCGGTGTACCACCGATCGCCCTGCCGAACCACCGTGTTGAACTGCAGGTATGCCTTGTGACGGACCCACTCATCCGTCGCCGGATTGTACGAGAAGAACCGGAAGGGGAACGCGCTGCCGCCGCACATCGTGCCGTCGGGCGCCGCGCACATCGCCATGATGTGCGCCCCCTCGCTCTCGTAGCTAAAGCTCAGCTCCGTCGCCTGCTTCGTCGCGGGGTCCTCGATCACCATCCGGCGCTCGATGGTATCGAACTCCTTCAGCACCTTGCCGTCCGGGAACTGCTGATGGAACAGCCCCTGCGAGGACGTGATGATCGACTTCTTGTTGACCACCGGCGCTTGCGGAAGATCGGTGCGCTGCCCCCGGTATAGCTCCATCCACTTGTCCGCCGCGCCCCCGTTGCTCCCGTAGACCTTCCCGTTGACGTCCCGGTACACCACTCCGCCGGCAGCCGGCAGCCGTTCGGCCTCCGCAAGCAGCGGCGTGGCCGTGCGCGTGGCCGGATCGAAGGCGATGATCTGGCTCGCCGTGCTCCCGATGCCGAAGTAGATCCACCCCGCGTCATCGGCCGCTACGGAACGCTGATACTGGGCCCAGCCCTGCTTGTACACGTGGCCGTAGTCAATGAACTCGCCGGTCTTCGGGTCGTAGGAGACCACCCCGCTCTGGGGGTAGCTCACCGACCAGATGACGCCGTTGTCGTCCTGCGTCATGCCCATCGCCATCTGCGGCGCGGTCTCGTGCACGAAGCTGAACCTGCGTTGCGCCGGGTCGAACTCGTAGAAGTGGCTCCCGAAGTGCGTGTAGTACTTGCCGCCGCTTGATAGGATGGAGGCATACGGCGCATCGCCGCCGGTCGGGGCGGGAATGGGGAACTCCTCGCTCTTCCCCGTCTCGGCGTCGACCAGCAGCAGCTCGTAACAGCCACGGTGGTCCATCAGCCACGCCAGGACGATGTCCTTGCCGTTGCCGTCCTTCGTCGCGACGATCCCCCGGTGATTGGAGAGCGGCGTGCAGACCCCGTGATCCATGAAGCCGTTCCCGAGGTCCTTGCTGGCAGCTGATGAGAAGCCGTTGGCCATGGTTCCGAACACCACCATCGAGAGCGGTATGAGCACGACCTGTTGTGGGATGTTCATCGAGACACCTCCGGTTGCATCGGCACGCCCTTCCCTGCCGGCCTGCAGTCATCCTGCCCAGTGCACGAAGGACCCGCGTAGCCCCTCTGCGAATCACCCCCGCGCAGAACCCACCGCAGAGAGCCTATCCCGAAACTCGGAGGACAGGCATTTCTGCCTGTCGCCGTCCGAGTTTCGGGATAGGCTCTGAGAGAGGTGCCCGCGTGGCCCAGAGCGACCCTCCTCCCTACCAGGACCCATCCCTTCCGGCCTCGGTCCGGGCCGCCGACCTGATCTCCCGCATGACGCTGGAGGAGAAGGTCGGTCAGATGGTCCACGAGGCCGAGGCCGTGGAGCGCCTCGGGATTCCCGCCTACAACTGGTGGAACGAGTGCCTGCACGGCGTCGGCCGCGCGGGGATCGCCACCGTGTTCCCCCAGGCCATCGGCCTCGCGGCCACGTGGAACCCCGACCTGCTGCATCGCGTCGCGGTCGCCATCAGCGACGAGGCGCGCGCAAAGCATCATGCGGCCCTCGCCCCCGACGGCGCCTCCGAGTGGTACTTCGGCCTGACCTCCTGGTCGCCGAACATCAACATCTTCCGCGACCCGCGCTGGGGCCGCGGGCAGGAGACCTACGGTGAGGACCCCTACCTCACCGCGCGCCTGGGCGTCGCCTTCGTGCGCGGCCTGCAGGGCGATCACGCGCAGTACGTCAAGCTCGTCGCGACCCCCAAGCACTTCGCCGTGCACAGCGGCCCCGAGAAGGACCGTCACGGCTTCGATGCGCGCGTCAGCCTCCGCGACCTCCGCGAGACGTACCTCCCCGCCTTCCAGGCCTGCGTCGAGGAGGCCGGCGCCGTGTCGATCATGTCGGCCTACAATCGGGTGAACGGTGAAGTCTGCAGCGCGAGCGACACGTTGCTCCGGGACATCCTACGCGGCGAGTGGGGTTTCACGGGGTACGTCGTGTCGGACTGCGGCGCCATCGACGACATCGTGAACGGGCACCGTCTTGTGGAGACCGCCGACGCTGCCGCCGCCCTGGCCGTGAAGGGCGGCTGTGACCTCAACTGCGGCTGCACCTACAAGGCCCTCACCATTGCAGTCCAGCGCGGCCTCCTTGCCGAGGCGGACCTCGGCCGCGCCTTGCATCGTCTCTTCGAGGCCCGCTTCCGCCTCGGCATGTTCGACCCACCCGAGATGGTGCCGTTCGCGCAGATTCCGCTCTCGGTCAACGACTGCGCCGCTCACCGGGAACTCGCGCTCGAGGCTGCCCGGCAGTCCATCGTCCTCCTGAAGAACGAGGGCGGCCTTCTCCCCCTCGGTCCTGACGTGCGCTCCCTCGCCGTCATCGGGCCGAACGCGGACGATGTCGAGGTGCTCCTTGGCAACTACAACGGCACGCCCTCCCACGCGGTCACGCCCCTTGCCGGCATTCGCGGGCGAGCCGGTGCGTCCGTCGAGGTCACCTACACCCAGGGCTGCGGCCTCATCGAACCGATCGAGGGCGGCCTCGCCGAGGCCTGCGCCGCCGCCTCCCGCGCCGACGCGGTGATCCTGCTACTGGGCCTCTCACCGCGCCTCGAAGGGGAAGAGGGCGAGACGAACCTCATCGACAAGTCCGGCGATCGCCGCGATCTCGGCCTGCCCGAGGCTCAGGAGCAGCTCCTCCGCGAGGTCGCCTCGCAGGGCAGGCCAACCGTCCTCGTCCTGCTGAGCGGAAGCGCGGTCGCAATAGGCTGGGCGAAGGAGCACGTGGACGCGATCCTCGCAACCTGGTACGGCGGCGAGGAGGCCGGTGCCGCCCTGGCCGAGGTCCTCTTCGGCGACTGTAATCCAGCAGGCCGCTTGCCCGTCACCGTCTACGCGTCCGTCGATCAACTCCCGCCCTTCGAGTGCTACGACATGGCGAATCGCACGTACCGTTTCTTCCGCGGCACGCCGCTCTTCCCGTTCGGCTTCGGTCTGAGCTACACGCGCTTCGAGTATGGGAACCTGCAGATCAGCCCGGCGACCGTCGCCGCCGGCCAGCCGGTAGAGGTCTCCGTCGAGGTGCGCAACGTGGGGCCCCTCTCAGGCGACGAGGTCGTCCAGCTTTACGTAACCGACGACGAAGCGTCCCTTCCCGTCCCGCTCCGCCAGCTCCAAGGCTTCCAGCGAATCCACCTGCAGCCTGGCGAAACGCAAACCGTCCGCTTCGTCCTCGAGCCTCGCCAGCTGGCCTGCTACGCCGACGATGGGCAGCCCCTCATCGAGCCCGGCCGCTTCACCCTCTCCATCGGCGGCGGCCAACCGATCCCCGGCGGCGCCCCCACCGCCTGCGCAATCGGTGCCTTGCAGGTCCGTTAGGCCGTCCGCCGTATCCCTTGCGTGTACTGTCGAGTTCCGTGGTTCCTTCGCCGTCAACCGAGCCGTTCCAGCGCCTTCTGCGCTTCCTTCGCCCGGTCCGTGCCCGGCGCCAACTCGATGACTTTCCGGAACGCCGCCTTCGCGCCATCCGTGTCCTTCAGTTCGATGAGAACCCAGCCCAGGACCCAGTGCGCCTCCACGAGCGTCCGGTCGGCCTCGATGGCCTTCCGCAGCTCCTCGGCCGCCTCGCTGAACTGCCGGGCGTTCTTCAGCTCCTTGCCCTTCTCGAGATGCTCCTTGGCTATCGCCGCCTTGTCGTCCCTCGGTGGTTCGTTCACCACGGGCGGCGGCTGCTTGTCCTCCGGCTCCGGCTTCAGGTCGGCCAGCGCCGTGCGCAGGCAATCCACCGCCTGAGCGTCCAGCTCTTTCGCCTGCTCGATGAGCTGTGCCGCCTGGTCTCGCACCTCGGGCAGGACGAAGTTCGCGCGCATCGCCGCCTGCATCTCGGGCCAGGTCCCGACGACCCCGCCCCGCAGCAGGTCTGAGACCTGGCTGAACAGCTGCGCCTCCTCGGCGTAGAGGGTGCCCGCCTCGTCCAGAGACCCGTGCACCGCCGCGTGCTGCTGCAGCACAGCCCCCGCACACGCTCGGGCCTCGCCGATTGTCCGGCACATGTAGTCATTCAGTTCCACATCCGTCTTGACGCCGTTCCGATCAGGCCCGTTGCGCAGCGTCTCCGCCCAGGCATCGTACGCGCCCAGGCCGAAGACAAAGACCTGGCTGAGCTTCTGCTCGGCCGGCCAGTCAGCGAAGCGCACCGCCCGGTCCAGGATCACGGTCCAGTCAAGGTCCGGCGGCTTGGCCTTGGCGTCGTAGGCGAGGATGACGACCTCGCGCCCGCCCTTCTCCGGCCACGGGGGCTCCGTCACGTCGAAGGGCTTCACATCGTACTCCGGCTTCTGCGAGTGGTACTCTCGCGTGTACATGACGCGCCCCTGCGCGTCGTAGCCGCAGATGAGCCGGTACGCGCACCCGTTGCGCGCGAGCACCGGGCACCCCTCGTCGAGGCTCCGACAGGCCGTGACCCAGGCCTCGTCCAGCGACTTGTGATCGAGCCGTTGCGCGCCGCCGCCCGCCGCCTCCGCGCCCGCGGCGATCAGGTCCTCCGGAACAACCTCCGGCGCCATATAGCTATACCAGCCCGGCCACCAACCCATGCGGAAGGCATAGCCCGAGGCGACCATGAGTTCGTCGTAGGAGATCGCCGCGCCCATCGCAGCCAGGCCCGAGTAGAGGCAGTCTGCCGTCTGGTTGAAGTGCCGGACCGCCCACCCGGTCTGGGGGGCGCCCTCGATGACGACCGGCGCCGCGAGGCCATGTGCGGCGAGCGCGACCACCAGGACGCCGACGGCCAGTCTGGCCCCCGTGCGAGTCGTGACGTGCATGACACCCTCCCTCCCGTGCTACTCCAGCCGAATGTCGTCCAGGCACAACACTGCTGCCGGATCGAGGTCGCGGTTGGCTTTGCCGTTGTCATCGCCCTCGAGGTTCCGGAGCTGCAGGGTGATCGCACTCACCTTGCCGGGATTGGGGGTCAATTGCAGCGCCGCCTCACGCCAGCCCTCGCCGTCCAGCGGGACGTCCCCCGTCCACATTCCCCCCTCACCGTACGCCCTGATCTCCAGCACCTCCCCGGGGAGCTGCTTCGCATACACCCACAGCTTCAGCGTCTTGTACGGCGTCCAGTCCGTCGTCGCGAAGCTGTCGCCCTCCAGTTCCCGCCAGCCTTCATGGAGCGGGAGCTCGCCGCAGTGCTCGCCCACCCTCGCCGGCACGCTGCCCTCATCCATCCACCACCAACCCCACGGACCGTCCTCGAAGTCCTCCACCATCCCCGGCGGCGCCGTGCGCGCCTCACCCTTGGTCAGGTGCATGTCGTCGAAGACCAGCACTGTGTCTGGCGAAGCACTCGGCCGCATGCCCCAACCGTTCGGGTACATCTCGATTCCAGTGATCTTCTGCCAACCGAGGGGGTTGCGGATGTGGTGCAGCCGGCGGAAGGGGATCCTGAAGTGCTTCCAGTCCTCCCAATCGACCTTGAGGATGTACGCCCAGTAGTCGTTCCGTGGCCTGGGCTGATCCATCGACACGATGCAGAAGATGAAGCGGTCGCCCGTCGGTGCGGCCGAGTAGCAGTCGAACTCCAGGAACTGGTACGCCGTCCAGTCCATCTCGAGCTCGGCGCGCACGTATTCGAGGTCGCCGAACCCCTCCCAGCGCCCGGCGCACTCGCCCTCCTTCACATGCTCCGTGTCCGGCACCAGACTCCTCCACGCCCCGATGTCGCCGATCTCGAAGGCCGAGACCACATCCGCCCGCGGGATCGCCCCTTCGGGCGCCTCGGTCAGCAACCGGACCTCACCCAGGCACAGGTCGGTATCAGGCCTGGCCTGAACTCCCCACCCGGCCGTCGCGAGGGTCAGCGAGGCCACCTGATCCCACTTCGGGGTGCGGTAGGCCGTCAGACCAGACAGCCTGAAGGCCAGCTGCCTCCAGCCCTCCCAGTCCACGACGACCTTCCGGTAGAAGCTGTCCGCGCCTCCGGTGTCCGGGTTGCCGGAATCGACGATCAGCATGAACTCCTGCTTGTTCGCCGTGGCCGACCAGACCCACAGGTCCACGGCTTTGTAGGGGGTCCAGTCCTTGGGGACCGTCATCAGGCTCAGCTGGTCGCCCTCGCGCGCCCCGTACCACCGGCCAACCGGCTTCCCGTCTTCGGCCTTGGCAAGCTCGATCCCACCCTTCCACCGCTCGCCAAGCGCCTTGGTGAAGTCCTCCAGCACGAGCGGCCCCGCCGCCTGCCCCCAACCCAGCCCGGCCACCAAAACCAGACATGCTCCCGACCCAACGCATCTCATGGTCACTTCAGTCGCTCCAGTGCCTTCTGCGCCTCCGTCGCCCGCTCCGTGCCCGGCGCCAGCTCGATGACCTTGCGGAACTCCGCCGCTGCGCCCTCACGGTCCTTCAGCTCGATGAGCACCCACCCCAGCGTCCAATGCGCCTCGACGTGTTTCGGATCGGCGGTGATCGCTGCCTTGAGGGCTTCCGCCGCCTCGGCGAACTTCCCCGCGCGCTTCAGCTCGAGGCCGCGTTGGTAGTCGGCCTCGCCCGGATTCGCAGGCTGCGCGCCTGTCGTCTCAGGAGGCTTCAGCGGCGCTGCCTGCGGTGCCAGGTCCGCGAGGGCCTCCCGCAGTGCATCCACCGCGAGCACTTCCTCCGCCTTCGCCTGCTCGACAACCTGCGCCGCAGCCTCACGAATCGCTGGCTCGGGGAAGCGCCGGTCGATGGTCTCAGACACCTCCTGCCAGCCACCCGCCATCCCGCCGGCCAGCGTGTTCCGCATAGTCGCCAGGATCTCGGCCTCGCGCATGTAGTGCTCCGCGGCTTCCGCGAAGCTCTCATGCAGCGTGGCGTTGTCCTTGAGGACGACGCTCGCCGCCTCCCGCGCATCCTGGATCACGAGCGCATACGTGTAGGTGAACTTCGCGCTGACCTTGGGGTCCTGAGGATCCAGCCCACCCCTCAGCGTCTGCGCCCACGCATCGTAGGCCCCCAGGCCGAACACATGCCCCTTCAGGAGGGTCTGCTCCGGCGGCCAGTCCGCGTAGGTCACGGCCCGCGCGAGGATCGTCGGCCAGTCCAACTCCACCGGCTTGCCGCCCCCCTCGTACTCGACGAAGATCACTTCGCGCGGCCGCCACGTGCGCCCCTCCAGCAGCTTGAAGGGGCGGGTCTGCGTACCGGGCTCAGAGGTGTCGTACACCTGCAGGATCATCTGGTGTTGATCGGCGTCATAGCCGCAGATGACGTCTGCCGCGCTGGCGTGGCACAGGATCACCGGCCGCCCCTCGTCGATGCTCCTGCAGATGGCCGGCCAGGCCTCCTCGTCGCTCTTGAAGGCCTGGGTCGTGGCGATCGCGCCGAAGGCCTCGGCGCCGAGGGCGAGGAGATCATCCGGCGCGACCGTCCGCGAGTAGTAGCCGTAGTGCCCCGGCCACCACGCCGTCCGGAACGCCGATCCCGAGGCGATCATCAGCTCGTCGTAACGGACCGGACAACCCAAGGCAGTGAGGATGGAGTAGAGGGCGGCCTCATAGTGCGAAGCCATGCCCGAGCCCCAGTTGATGCTCGGGACATCTTCCACCACCACCGGGGCCGCTGACACACAGGAAGCCAGACCGAGGACGTACGCGGAGACGTAGAGGAAGCGCCGCACGCAAACCCCCCTGACGCGCGAGTTCAGCCCGTCCTCCTCTTGGACGTCTGAACCCACCCAAACGTTGCGTCGGGGGTGAACCGGTAGCCGCTACTCGTACCGGAGCGCGTCGATGGGGTTGAGGCGCGCGGCGCGCCGCGCGGGGTAGATGCCGAAGAAGATGCCGACCGAACCGGACACGGCGACCGAAACCGCGACCGACCACGGATTGATGTAGATGGCCCACTGCAGCACGCGCCCCATGATCTCCGCCGTGGCCACTCCCAGCCCAATCCCCAGCAGCCCGCCCATGATCGCGATGACGACGGCCTCGATGAGGAACTGCACCAGGATGTGGTGCCCGGTCGCGCCGACGGCCTTGCGGATGCCGATCTCCCGCGTGCGTTCCGTCACCGAGACCAGCATGATGTTCATGATACCGATCCCGCCGACCAGAAGCGACACCAGCGCGATGCCCCCGAGCAGCGTGGTCATCACGTTGGAGCTCTCCTGGCGCGCCTCCAGCATCTGCGCCTGGTTCCGCACGTTGAAGTCGTCGTTATCCGGGAACGGTGGGCGCAGGCGGTGCCGGTTGCGCAGAAGGCTGACGATCTGCTCGGTCGCCAGCTCCATGTCCGCCTCGCTGGTGCACATGACGTCGATCTCGCTCAGGTTGGTCCGGTTGAAGACCCGGCGCATGGCGGTGCTGCACGGGACGACGACGAGGTCATCCTGGTCTTGCCCCCAACTCCCGATGCCCTTCGACTTCAGCACTCCGATCACGGTGAACCGTTCGCGGTTGATGAGGAAGTCCATCCCGAGGGGGCTGTTGTTCGGGTCGCCCGTCAGCGTCTCCACCACCGTGCGCCCCAGCAGCGCCACGCGCGCCCGCCCCTGTTCATCCTGCTGGCTGATCGGGCGCCCCTCCTTGACGGTCCACTTCGCCACCTCCGGGTACTCCGGCGACGCCCCCATGATGTTCGTGGGCCCCGACTCCGAGCCCATCTTGATCGTACCGTTCCCTCGGCAGACCTGGGCGACCAGCGCAATCGTGTCCGGGAACTTGCGGGCGATCGCCTGCGCATCCTCCGGGACAAGGCTGTTCTGTCCCCGGTCGATGTGTGGAGCGCCCGGCCGGTGGGGCTGCCCGCCTCGCACCACGAGCAGGTTCGTGCCCATGGCCGCAAACTGCTCCTGGATGCGCTTCGCCGCCCCCTGCCCGATCGCCACCATCGCGATGACGGCCCCCACCCCGAAGATCATCCCCAGCGTGGTCAGGAAAGTCCGCAGCTTATTGCTGCGCAACGCCCGCAGCGCAATCTTGACGCTCTCCCACAGGTTCACCGCAGCACCTCACGGCGGGTCTCGGGTCTCACGTCTCAGGTCTCACGTCTCGGAACTCAACCCATCAGCAGGTCGCGGGGGCTGACCTGGAATTGGAGACCTGGGACGTCAGACATGAGACACGAGACCTGAGACCTCAGACCTCCACGGGTATGCCCTTCAGCAGCTCACTGGCATCCAGCCGATCGGTCACGGGCTCATCGCCCACGATGTGCCCATCCCGGAAGCGAATGACGCGAGTCGCGTGGCGCGCAATGTCGGCCTCATGGGTGACCATGACGATGGTGATCCCCGCAGCGTTCAGCTCCTGGAAGATCGCCATCAGTTCCTCGCTCTGTCGGCTCGCGAGGTTGCCCGTCGGCTCGTCGGCCAGGATCACGGAGGGGTTGCTGACCAGCGCCCGCGCGATGGCGACTCGCTGCTGCTGTCCCCCGGAGAGCTGGTTCGGCATGTGCCGCAGGCGGTCGCCGAGGCCCACCCGCTTCAGCGCGGCCACCGCCCGCTCCCGCCGATCTTTCGCCCCGTTGTACAGCAGCGGCAGTTCCACGTTCCCCACCGCGTTCAGGCGCGGCAGCAGGTTGAACTGCTGGAAGACGAAGCCCAGGCGCGCGTTGCGGATTCGGGAGAGTTGCTCGTCGTCCAGGTCCCCGACTTCGACGCCCTCCAGTTGGTACGAGCCTTCCGTCGGCACATCCAGGCAGCCCATGATGTGCATCATGGTGCTCTTGCCCGAGCCGGAGGGGCCTGTGATCGCGACGAGCTCACCGGCGTCGATCGACACGCTGACCCCCCGCAGGGCGTGCACCTCGACCTCGCCCAGGTCGTACACCTTCGTTACGCCTTCCATGCGGATGACGCTCACCGTGAGCCACCTTTGCCGCCGCCGTAACTCCCCCCGCCCTTGCCTCCGCCAGAGCCTCCTCCGCCCTTGGTCCCGCCCTTCGGCGGTCCGCCGAAGGGAGACTGCCGCATGAAGCCGGGCACCTCGGCCGCGCTGCTGAAGCCCTCGATTCCGAGTTGCTCGAAGCCCGCCAGCACCAGCTGGTCGCCCTCCTCGAGGCCCTCCAGGATCTCCGTCGAGTCCTCGTCGGCGATCCCCGTCTTCACCGGGGTCACCTCGGCCTTGCCGTCCTTCATCACGACTACCTGCGCGCCGCCGCGTCGCTGCTTGATGGCCTCGCTCGGAGCCAGCAGCACGTTCTGGTGCGCCCCCAGCTTGATCCGCACATCGGCCGTCATCTGCGGCTTGAGCATCCCCAGCGGGTACTTGTCCAGGCCGATCGTGACCTTGTAGGTCACCACGTTGTCCTTGACGGTCGCCACGGAGGCGATCTTCGTGATCTGCCCGGGGAACTCCCGGTCGGGGTACGCATCCACCGTCAGCGTCGTCTTCAGTGCCGGCTTGAGCTCGCCGATGTCCGTCTCATCCACGTACGCATCGACCTGCAGCCGCGACAGGTCCACCACCTCGATCAGCGTCGGCGCGCTCAGTTGGGCGGCGACCGTCTCGCCCTCCTGCTGTGTGAGGCTCACGACCGTTCCCGAGATCGGGCTGCGGATGAAGCTCTTCTGGTACTGTGCCTCCTGGTTCTTCACCTGCGCCTCGGCCTGCCGCATCGCCTCGTACGCCGCCTTCACGTCCTGCTGTTTCAGCCTGTCTTGGGTCAGGTTGCCGAGAGCCGCCCGCTCCGCGGCCTGCGCGCTCTTCAGGTCGCTCTCCGCCGACCTCTGCTGGCTCTGTGCCGACTCCACATCCGCGAGCGCCGCCTGCACCGACAGATTCGCCTGGGCCACTGCCGAGGTGGCGTTCTGCACGTCCTCCTCTGCGCTGCGCACATCCTCCGAGCGAATGGTCTCCTGGAACGAGCCCGCCTGCGCCGCCGTCAGCGCCGCCTGCGCCTGCGTCACCTGCGACTTCGCCGCCGCCCGGTCCGCCGCCACCTTCTCCCGCGTCATCTGCAGCGTCGACTTCGCCGTCTCCGCCTGCTGCGCGGTGACCTCCGATTGCGTCCGCTGCGTGTCAACCGCCTGGGCGGAGACGAAGCCCTTCGCCAGCAGCGTCTCCAGCCGCTTGAGGTCCTTCGCCGCCAGGTTCGCCGTCGCCTCGGCCTGCGTCACCGCCGCCTGGCTGTTGGCGACCTCCAGGTCCGCGCTCTTCTCCACCTGAGTCTGGTTGGCCTGAGCCGCCTCCAACGCGGCCTGCGCCTTCTGCACATCCGTGCCGGTCTGGGTCGTCTGTGATTGCACCGCAACCTGGGCCGACCGCCGCTTCGCCTCCGCCTGTCTCTGCCGCGCCTGCGCTCCCTCCACGGCGGCGCGCGCGCTGTCGAGCCGGCTCTTCGCCGCCGACACCGCCGATGCCGCCTGCCTCTTCGACTCCTCGGCCCGGCGCACGCTCTGCGCCGCCTGCTCGAAGGCGCTCTGCACCTGCGTGTGCTGCATGCCCACGCCCTGGAGCTGCTGCTCGTACCTCGCGCGGGCTTGCTCAAGGCTACGCCGTGAGCCCTCAAGGTTCGCTTGCAGCTCCGGCACATCAATCTCGGCGATCACCTGCCCGGCCGTCACCTGCTGGTCCAGGTCGGCGTACAGCCGCTTGATCCGCCCGCTGATCTGCGACCCGATCCTGACATCCGCCCCCGTCTCGGCCGCGATGACTCCCGTGCAGTCGATGGTCCGCTCGATGTTGCCGCGCGTCACGGGGGCCGTCCTCACACGCCCGCCCTCCTCGCCCTTCCCCCGGAACCACTTGAACCACACGCCGCCCGCCACGACCGCGAGGACGACCACGATGATGGGCGCCAGGCGCAACCACCGCCGCGACTTCGGCCGCTTCCGTGTCAGCTCGACTATGGACTCCGACTCGGCCATCCTTCGCCTCCCAACGCCGTCGTCGTGTCGTTCCTGGGACCGCGCGCACCCTTGCGCGCATGCCGTCGCCGTCAACCCGAAACTCGAAACCCGAAACTCGAAACCTCTACTCCACCCCCTCCACTGCCGCTTGCCCGATCGCCGCCCTCAACGCCGCCAGCGCTGTGTTGTAGTCGTAATACGCCTGCACCCGATCGACCTCGGCTTGCCGCAGACTGACCTGCGCGTCCGTCACCTCGATGAAGGTCCCGATTCCGACCTCGGCGCCGTACCGCTCTTCAGCCACCTCCAGGCTGACCTGCGCCGCGCGTACGGCGGCCTCGGCTGCGTCGATGCGGTTGTTGGCCTCGACGGCGTTCAGGTAGCTGGACTCCACCTCCGCGCCGACCGCGATGTGCAGTTGCTGCAGGGCCTGCCGGGAGGAGTCCAGCGCGGCCCGCGCGCTCTGGGCTCGCGCCTTCGTGAAGCCCCCATCGAACAGCGGGAAGGTCACGCCGGCCTGCACCTGCGCGTCGGTGCCCGTCGCGCCGCTGCCGGTTCCGTAGGTAGCGCCGCCGCTGACATCCAGGACCGGCCCCCGCTCGATGTCCGCGACCCGCGCGTTCAGCCGCGCCGCCTCGATGAGCGCCTGCTGGCGCCGGACATCGGGGCGTTCCCGATAGGCCGTCTGCAGCAGGTCCGGCAGCGTCCCGGTCAGCGGCGGTCGGCCGAGTTCGTCGGCCAGTTGCAGTTGCGTCCCGGCCGGCAGACCCATGGCCTCCTTGAGGGCGGTCAGGCTCGTCTGCGCCTGGTTCTCGACAGTGATCGCGCCCAACCTCGCCTGCGCCATCTCCACCTCGAAGGGGTACAGGTCGCTCTGCGCCACCGTCCCCGCCGCAATCTTCGCCGTCGCCATCTCCACGTGCCGCGCCGCGTTCTCCAGTGTCCGGCCCGCCACGTCAACCAGCGCCGTGGCCGCCAGCGCCGCGTAGTAGTTCTGCGCCACATTCAGAATGGTGGTGCGCCGCGTATCATCTAGGCCCAGCCGCGAGGCCCGCTCCGATGCCCTCGCCGACCGAATCCCCTCCGACAGACCGCTCTGATACAGCGTCTGACTCAGCACGAGGTCGGTGCCCCAGGACGTTGACGAAGGGCTCCCCGTGGGCGCCCCTCCGCCGCCGCCCAAGGTCCCCCGCCGCCGGCTCGCGCCCGCGCTGCCCTCGAAGGCCAGGTTCGGCAGCTGCGCCGACCGCGCTTGCGTGACGGCGGCCGTCGCCTGGCGCACGCCGTTCTGTGCGACGAAAACCCCGGGGCTCACGGCCAACGCAATGCGCACGCACTGCACCAGACTCAGGGGCTTGCTCAACTCCATGCCCTCAGGCAGCGCGGGAGTCGCCGGTTGGCCCTGGCCCACTGACGCGACCAGCGCCAGCGCCGCCAGCGCCAGAGCCTTGATCGGGGGTCGTGCACGCGGTCCGTCTACTTCGGACGCACGGATGCGACGCGCAGGCTGCACGCCGGCCGCCGGTAGTGAGACTTCGCCCATGGCAATCCCCCGTGGAACTTGGCAGCCTTCGAACTCACGCCCCGAACCCCGAACGCCAAACCCCGAACCGCCGTCGCCGTATCAGGGCTCCTTCCGGCAGACCGGAGAGCCTTCCGTCTCGGCGGCCTGGACGACCACCTCATGCAGGCGCTCCAGCGCCGACTCGATCCGCTGCAAGTCTTCGTCGCTCAACGCGGCGAACACCGCCGCCAATCGCTGCTGATGTGCGCGCCGATGCTGGTCCCGGTGCCGGCGCCCGCCTGCGGCGAGCGTGACCCGCACGATCCGCCGGTCCTCCGCGTCCTCCAGCCGCTCCACCAATCCCCGCGCCACCAACCCGTCCACCAGCCCCGTCACCGTGCTCGGGCTCAGGTGCAGGTCCTCCGCCAGATCGCCCATCGTCGGCTGGCCCAGATCGGTCACCCGGTGCAGGCAGTGGAGCTGGCCCAGTGTGATGTCGAGGTCATGGCCGTGGTCCGGCCCTCGCCCCTTCGGACGCAGGCCCCCCATGATGCCATGCAGCAGCAACCCGATCCGCTCGGCGCCCTGTGCTCTGTGGTGATCCATGGCCCGACCTTCGTTACGCTCCCCGAACATTTCGGGACCCGAAGCATATTACCCCGACCCCAAACCCCTTGTCAAGCCGCTCCGGACTGTCCCCCGTTTGCCGTCCGCCTCAGGCCGTGTTGTTGGGAGGGGCCGCATGGCCGAAGGCCATCCGGCCCCCGCCGTCTCACCGCGTCAACACCACCCTCACACCCACATCGAAGTCCTGCAGCCACGGGAAGTTGAACGCCCGCGCGGCCGAGCGGCACGTGTCGGCGTAGTTGAACCAACTCCCGCCGCGTAACACGCGGTTGCCGGACTGCTTGTCCGTGCACTCCGGGTTCCGGTGACGCGCCTCCCGGGTCTCGTAGAAGCCCTTGTCGTACCAATCGCGGCACCACTCGGCGACATTCCCGGCCATGTCGAGGGCGCCGCACCAGCTTGCACCCTTGGGGAAGCTCCCTACGGGCGCGGTCTTGGAGTGCCGCCTCCGGGTTTCCGCCGACCGGCACAGCGTCGCCGCCCACCAATCGCCCCACGGGTACTCCGAGCCCTCGGGACCTCGCGCCGCGTACTCCCACTGCGCCTCGGTCGGCAGCGCGAGCCCGGCCTTCTGGCCGAACTTCCCGCACTCCTCCCAGCTCACATCGACGATGGGGTGATCCTCCCCCTGGTCGTTGTCCGGCCCGAGGACCGATCCCGTCACCGCCCGCCACTGCTTCACAGTCACCTCGGTCCGCCCGATCCAGAACCCATCCAGCTCCACTCGGTGAGCCGGCTCCTCATCCTTGCAGCCCTCCTTCGACCCCATCCTGAAGGCCCCGCCCGGTACCCACACCAACTCGATCCCGCTCCGGTCCTGTCGGATCGTCAGCGGTCCGTTCCGCTTGACCCACGCCTGATAGGCGCGCGCGTCGGCCGCCGGGCACTCCGGCGCCGCCTCCGTCACCCACGAGCATCCGCCCGGCAACGGCGGCGGCCCGAGCGGCCCGGTCCCTCGGCGCACCCACCATAGCGCGACGAGGACCACCAGAACCGCAAGGCCGCCCACCATCGCCGGCAGCCGCAGACGCCGCCCCCACCCGCCCTCGTGCGGCGGCCCGCTCTTCGCTTCCTGCTCAGGGGATGGAGCCTCGGGAGATTCCACGTCGCTTCGCCTCGGCTCTGCACTTCGCGCTGCCGGCGCGCCCACCTCTGTGCTCGCCGCCGCTGGCACTCAAGGAGCCCGTCTTCCCGGCGGCGAAGGGCCTGCCTCCGAGGATGTTGCTCGACGATCGCACCTCCGGCCCCAAACCCACGCCAACAGGAGACTCACCATGCCGGCCGGCACGGCTACCGTTCAGGAGCACGAGGGCCGTATCGCCCTGGCGAACGCCCTGGTGCGCTTCGGGTTCGACCCGGCGGACCAGGGTGTTCTCGTCTCAATCGCGGACCTGACCACTGGCGCCGAGCTGGTGCGCGACCCGGACGCGCCACGGCTCCTCTGGCGCCTGGGCCTGCGCCGGCCGGCAACCGGGGAGACGGAGTGGCTGACCAGCGCCGAGGCGGGCCGCATCGAGTGGGAGAGCCGCCGAGAGGAAGACGGCGCGACGCTCACGCTCATCAGTTCCGGCCTGCCCGGCAGTAGCATCGAGGTGAGCGTGCAGGTGACGCTGCCCGACGATTCCGCACTGTCCTCGTGGCGCATGGCCGTCAGAGGCATCGGCGAGGACGTGGCCGTCGCGCAGCTCACGTGCCCCATCCTCTCGGGGCTCGTGAAGCTGGGCGATCCGGCTCCCGGGGAGTCACTGCTCGCGCCCGTGCAGGGCGAGGCCTACCTGTATCGCGACCCCTTTCCGGTGCGCGACGGGCTGCCGCTCTGCGCGGGTCCCGGGCCGGAGATGGCCGACGTGGGCGTGGGCAGCGTGGGCGGGCGCTATCCCGGCGCCATCGCCGTGCAGATGATGGCTCTCTACAACGAGCGCGCGGGCCTCTACTTCGCAGCTCACGATTCCGGGCAGCATCCCAAGGACCTCCGCATGGGGCCGTGGCCGGACCTCGGCTCGGCGCCGGTGCTCTCGCTGACCCACCTCGTCAGTGAGCACCCGGGCGAGGGGGTGGCAATCCCCTATGAGAGCATCGTGGGCGTCTTCCACGGCGATTGGTACGACGCCGCGGCGATCTACAAGGCGTGGGCCACGCAGCAGTGGTGGTGCGCGCAGAAGCTCTGGGACCGGGACATCGCCGGCTGGATGCGCAAGGGCGTCGGCGGCTTCTTCCAGATGTCGAACTACCACATGCCACGGCTGACCCTCAACCACTCCCTCGCGCAGATCGCCGACACGGTGAACGCCATCTCCGCCGACGCAGGCGTGCCGCTGCTCGGCCTGCTCTTCAACTGGGAGGGCGGCGGGGCGTGGACCGGACCGAAGGGCTTCTTCCCTCCCCGCGAGGGCGAAGCGGCCTTCCGCGACGCGATGGCGAAGCTCCGCGAGGCCGGCAACTTCGGCTTCGTCTACATCACCGGCAACAACTGGTATGTGAAGACCGGCTACGATCCCCCGTGGGACAGCTGGCCGCAGTTCCGCGCCGAGGGGGAAGCGCTTGCCCTCCGCCGGCCCGATGGCGAGTACACGGTGATGAGCTGGTACGACACCTGGGAGGTCGTGCGCCTGTGCCCCGAGCCACCCGCGGCGCTGGAGCTACATGCCGACATCCTGCTGCAGTGCCTCGACCTCGGCTGTCCCGTCGTGCAGATCGACAACTTCCCCTGCGGGGGCAGTGAGGC
>VGFC01000030.1 GCA_016869045.1 Armatimonadota bacterium | reverse complement strand
ATGACGGCTTCGCCCAAGGCCAGGTTCTCCGCGACGTCGCCCTCGACTGCGACGGCCACGACATCCGGACGTGCAAGGAGTTCGTCCTGGGTCATCCAGGTCACGTCGTGGAAGGCGTCCGTCGTGCGCTGCTTCGCGAGAGCCGCCTCGTCCGGCTCGCAGGCACCGACGACCTGCCAGTCCGGCGAGGCCTTCAGGACCTCCATCTTCCCCGCCGCGTGGGCGTGGGTGGTGCCGAGCATCGCGATGCCGAGTGGGTCTGCCACGGGGCGCTCCTTCCCGGAATAGAGGGACACCATGCCTACTGCGCTTCGCGGAAACACGGGAGCAGTGGGGCGGGCATTCGATTGTGTTGAAAAAGGCAGGGTCGGGATTGGCATCCCGACCTACGAGATACGTAGGCCGCGTAGGAGGGGCGTCCTTCCTCTACAGAGCCCTTCTTCAACGCAATCATCCTTGCCCGCCACAGCCTCTGGCGGGCAAGAATGCCCGCCCCACTGCTCCCGTATCTATCCGAGACTCGGTATTCCGCCCGACGTCAGCGAAATGGGTATGGTGTCCCTACTTCGGCAGATGAGGGGCCAGCAGGGCCAGCAGGCCGTTGGGCACGGTGATAGACGCGATCTTCGGCTCGCCGACGGCCAGCTCCGTGCACTCCCACAGCAGGTAGATGTGCCCCGGCCCGACGACGCGAATCTCCGACCAGGGAATGAGAATGGGCGGGTGCCGAAGCAGCCCGCGGAACGGACCGAGGGGCGGCGAGGGCGCGAGATAGAGCCCGTAGTCGCTGATCCCGACGGTCATGGCCCAGCGCCAGCGCACGGCCCCGACCTTCACGGTCTGGCGGTGATAGAGCGTGCCCGGCAAGCCGTCGGGCGCCGGATGGCGCTCGGCGAGGGCCTGCCAGCCGCTGGTCCGGCGGAAGATGCCATAGATCAGCGCCATCAGGAACGCCAGCCACAGGAACACGACGACGAGGATGCCGACGACCATCAGCACGATCGTAGCCCCGGTCAATGTCCGTCTCCCCTCGGGCCTGCGTCCTGCAGGTCAGGCCAGGCCGAGTCCCTCGTTGATCTCCCGCTGGTAGACCTCGACTTCGAGGTTCTCGATCTCCTCGGTTGAGACCGGCCGACCGAGAGCTTGCGACTCATACAGCGCGAAGCAGATCGCCGAGGCCTTGTAGCCCTCCAGGCCATCGGTCTCCACCGATGTCCCGTGCAGGCACGCGCGGATGAACTCGCAGAGCTCCTGGCCCACCGTGTCCGTAACGCCGTGCGGGAAGAGGCGCTCCCGCTCGGCGTCGTCGAGCTGCTCCGTGTACTCCCCGGTGAGGTCGGCGAGGGAGACCTCTTCCTCGCGCGTCTTCAGCCCGCCGCCGAAGTCGAGGCAGCCCTCACTGCCGTAGATGGCCCGCCGGTTGAAGCCCTGCATCGGTGCCGCACTGGTCGAAATCCACGTGCCGGTCACATCGCCGTCGAAGGCCATCGTCGCCAGGGTCGTGTCTTCCACGTCCACGGGGATGGCCTCGCCAGTCGGGTTGTCGTGGGTCCCGTGCCGGAAGGGGTAGTAGCCCCGCACGAGCGCCGAGACCTCGCGCACCGGGCCGACGTGATACCGGAACAGGTCCGCGAAATGCACGCCGCCGTCCAGCGGCCAGCCGCCGCCGGCCTGGTCCTTGTGCTCGCGCCAGGTCCAGTACCAGAGCCGCTCGCCGATGTCGATCCAGAAGATCATCCGCACCTCGCCGACGCGGCCTTGGCTCACCGCCCACTTGATGGCCCGCATCTCCGGCGAGCGCCGGTAGTTCTCGGCGACCGCCAGCACCTTATCGGCCTCCTGTGCCGCGTCGAGGATCAGCTTCCCCGCGCGCATCGTGATCGCGAGGGGCTTCTCGATGATGACGTGCTTCCCGGCCTGCAACGCCGGGACCGCGAGCCGGTGGTGATCCCGATGCACGAGCGAGAGATCGACCGCCTGGATCTCCGAATCGGCCGCAAGCATCGCCTCCAGGTCGGCGTACACGCGCGGCCGGTCGCCCTGGAACTCGGCGATCCCGTCCGCCATCGCCGCCGCCTTGCCTTCGTCGATGTCGCAGCAGCCGACGACGCGGAACTCGCGGTAGCCGGCTTCCCACAGCAACTGCAGCCCACGCCGATGCGCACCCATCATGCCCCCGCAGCCAACGAGGGCGAGGTTCAGCACTTCGCTCACGGGACGGACCTCCTGATTGGGCAGGGGAATCGAGTACGGAGAGCAGTTCGCCGACGCAGGTCCGAACCCTTCCTCGAACGAAACGCAAGGGCAGGAGGCGAGACGGCTGATGGCCGGCGAGAAGCAGCCCCGGAAGCGCCCGAGCAACCAGTTGAACGACCTGACCGGCACCGAGTGGATCAGGTTCACGAAGACCTGGTTCGAGCTGGGCTGCGACGCCGATCCGGAGCGCGAGCCGATCGAGCCGGGCAGGTCGTGGCTGATCGTGGATTCGCGGCGCTACCACCGGAACCGGGCGACGGAGCTGCACCCGGCGCGGTACCCCGAGGAGCTGGTGCGGGAGTTCCTGCTCTTCTTCACGAAGGAGGGCGAGTGGGTGCTCGACCCCTTCGCGGGCAGCGGTGCGACGCTGGTGGCGGCTCTGGAGACGGGGCGGAACGCGGTTGGCATAGAGCTTTCGGAGCGGTATGCGACCATCGCTCGGAAACGTACCTCAGAAGAGGCGGCCCTTGTCCTGCAGGGCGATGCGCGGCGCGTGGGTGACATGGACTTCTGGAGTGAGGGCGCGGCGCGGGGGGTGCCGATGGGTGAGGATGGGCGGCCGCGGTTTGAGTTCGTGATGACCTCGCCGCCGTATTGGGACATGCTGCACCACAGCCGTGGTGGGGTGGAATCGACTCAGAAGAAGCGGGCGAGGAAGGGCCTCGACACGGCGTACTCGGATGACCCGAGCGATCTGGGGAACGTCGCGTCCTACGAGGAGTTCGTCGCGGCCTTGTGCGGCGTGCTGGCGGAGGCGGGCGGGCTCTTGCGCGAGGGGCGCTACATGGTGGTTGTCGCGCAGAATCTGCGGGCGCCGAACGGGGACGTGATCACCCTCGCGTGGGACATCCAGCGGGAGCTGGGGAAGGTGCTGCAGTTCCAGGGCGAGCGCATCTGGTGCCAGAACTCCAAGCAGCTGGGGATCTGGGGCTACCCGAGCGTGTTCGTGCCGAACTACCACCACCACTACTGCCTGATCTTCCGCAAGACCCGGTGACGGGCCGCCGGTAGGTTTGCGGGACGTTCGCGACGGGTAGGATTCGACCGGCGGGCAACCAGGCCGACTTCGAGAGGGGTCCCCGAATGGGTGACAGCCGGGCACACGAACGTCTGCGGGAGCTGCGGGAGGAGCTGGCTCGGACGGGGCATCGTGAGGACCGACTGACGATCCTGAGGGCGATCGTGGCCGAGGTGCCGGCCGACCCGCGGGCGCACTACGAGTACGCCCGGGAGCTGTCGCGGACGGGTCGGCACGATGCGGACGCCATCCATGAGTACCGGCAGGCGCTGGCGCTGGCCCCGGACCTCGCGGAGGCTCAGCTGGGGCTGGGCGTCCTTTACCATCGGCAGAAGAACCCCGAGCTGGCGGAGGCCAGCTACGCGGCGGCGGTGCGGGCCAATCCCCGACTGTGGCGGGCCTGGCTGAACCTGGGCACGTTGGCGGCCTCGCGGAAGGACTACCGCGGCGCGCGGCGGGCGTACTCGCGGGCGGCGAGGCTGCGGCCGAAGGAGCCGGTGGCGCGTCAGGGCCTGGCGCGGGCGTTCCTGGCGCTGGGCAAGGCCCCCGAGGCGCTGATGGAATGGGAAGCGGCCCGCGCTCTGGACCCAGAGAGCCCGGCCGCCCTCAAGGGGCTGGCGAAGACGCTGGGCGTGCTGAAGGACGCGCGGGCGAGCGAGGTCTACGAGCGCGCGATCGAGGTCAACCCTCGGTCAACGTCGCTACCGATGGAGCTATCGCGGCTGTTGAGGGAGACGGGCGACCTGGGCCGCGCCGAGGAGGTCCTGTGCCGGGGGGTGAAGGCGAACCCGGGCGCGGTCACGCTGTGGCAGGAGCTGGCCCGGTTCCTGCGCAGCCAGGGCCGGCGTGAGGACGAGATGGCGGCCCTGCGCGACGGGCTGATCCAGACGGCGGGCGACGAGCGTCTCCGAATGGAGCTGGTGCGGGCGCTGTGCGCGGACGAGCAGCTGGCCGAGGCGGCGCGGGAACTGCGCCCGCTGATCCTGGCGACACCGCGGGACGCGGAGGCCCGGCGGCTGATGGCGGCGGTCCTGGCCTGTGAGGGACGGCATGAGGACGCGGCGACGGCGGCCCACGCCGCGCTGCGGATCGACCGGCTGGAGCCCGCGCCCCGGCTGCTGTTGATGCATGTCCCCAGTCGCCCCCAGCACCCGATGGCGGTGCCGCTGGACGATGACCCCAAGACGCTGCCCACCCAGCGCGCCTACGCTCTGGCGGTGCGGGCCGTCCTCCGACTGGCGCTCGGGAACGCGGGCGAGGCCGGGCGGCTGTTCGACGCCGCGGTGAAGGCCTCGCCGGAGACGGCGCTCCCGCGCGTCGGCCGCGCCGTAGCCTACCTCGCGACAGGGAACCTTGAGGCAGCCCATGCCGAGCTTCGCACGGCGGCCATCCTGGAGCCCCGAGACCCTCACGTGCAGCACCTGTTCGGCGAGGCCGCCTTCCACATGGAGCGTTACGAGGAGGCGAGCCACGCCTTCCAGGCCGCGCTGGCGGACGAGTCCGCCGATGACGTGCTGCGCGCGTACACGTTCTACTGCCGGGCGCGCGCCTTCCGGAAGCGGGGCCTGACGCGCGAGGCCATCGAGAGCTACATCCAGGCCGAGCGCCTGGACCCGGAGTACTCCCCCAGCTTCTTCGGCTGCGGTAAGGCCCTGCAGGAGACAGGGAGGATCGAGGAGGCCCTGCGGCATTACGAGCGGTGCGTGGCGCTCTCCCCCAAACACGCGCTGGCCCTCCAGGGCAGGGCCAGTTGTCTGGCGGTGTTGGGGCGTGCCCCGGAGGCCGTGGAGGCCTACCGCGCCGCCATCGCGGCCGACCGGACGTATGCTCTGCCGCGCTACAACCTGGCCGTGCTTCTGGAACGGACGGGCAATCCGGAGGAGGTGGCGTCCCTCTTGCGCGGGTACCTGAAGCGCGAGCCCTCCGGGCCGTATGCCGACGACGCTCGGCGGCGGCTGCGCATCTCCGAGCTGAAGCTGACGGGCGCCCTGACGCCCGGTGAGCCGCTCCCCGAGCACGACACGGCCGCCGCCTTCATCAGCTCGTCGGAGGATGGGGCCCTGTTCGAGTTCGGCGGCGAGCGCACGCCCATTGATCCTCGGATGAGAGTCTGACCGGCCTGGGCCGCATCGGGTTCAGGCGAGACCCCGGACCTTCGTCTCAGCGATCCCACGGGACAGGGGAGCGGACCATGCCCTCTGGCGGCCTGATGCGGCGACTGCTGGACTGGAAGACGCGCAATTGGTGGCGAGTGAGCTTCGTTCGTCGCTGTGAGTGGAAGATGCTGAGGGGCCTGTTGCGCGTGAGCCCCGGTGACTCGGTGCTGGAGGTCGGCTCGGGGTCCGGATGGGCTGCCCAGTACGTGCGTTCGCTCGGCGCCGAGGTCACTGCCTCCGACCTCGCGAGTCCGGCGTTCCTGAGGAACCACAGTGTGCTGAAGGAGCGCGGAATCCGTCCCGTGGTCGCGGACGGCCAGCACTTGCCGTTCGCGGACGCGTGCTTCGATCACATACTCAGCGTCTGCGTGCTCGAGCACATCCCCGACGCCGAGGCGGCGATAGGGGAGTGTCTGCGTGTGCTGCGGCCCGGCGGCTCGTTTGTGTTCAGCGTGAGTTCCCTGCCGGCGTCCCTCCTGGGTGAGGAGCTGCGCGACCGACAACGCGAGCTACACCGCGTTCGGCACACATGGAGTTCCGACGATCTGGTGCGTGTCGCACGGGAACTGGGGGCCGCGGATGTCTGGGCCCGGCCTGCGTTGTGCTCGCCGATGGCGGTTGCGGCACTGGCCGCCCGCCTGACGACAGGGTCGCGCGCCGAGCGGGGCCGACTGCCGCAGCTCCTCTCCATACCCCGCGACTACTTCTGGGCTCTGAGAGTGGAGCGAGCAGAAGCCCGGCTGGCGGCTTCGGGCCCTCAGGCGGGCCTCATCGTGGTAGCGCGCTTCACGAAGCAGCGAGAGGCGCGGCCATGACCCAACCGGGTCGTCCCGCGCCAGGGTCGTGTCCCCGGCCCCTCGAGCAGTCCTGAGGGCGCGTTGGGCCAACGAGCTCAGTCCAGCCCGCCGTCCTCTGCCGATGGCGCCGTCGGTGTGGACGGGAGTTCCTCCTCCGCCATCTGCTCCTCCGCCGTCGCTGCCGCTCGACCTCTACGCTGCCGCAGGACCCTCACCAGCCCGCTCAGTTGCTCTCTGGCCACCAGCCGCAGCAGCACCGCGTAGAGGGCGAAGTACGTCGGCATGATGAGCCACCACAGCGCGTGGGCCGGGAGAACCGCCGCCAGGTGATGCCGCCAGATGAGGGCAAGCAGGGCCGGGGGGATCACACAGCCGGCGACGCGTAGCTGGCCCACCCCGAAGGGGTTCATGCGCAGGAGCACCGCAACCTGCGTCGCGCGCATCATACGGGGCCCAAGGAACCCGATGGCGCCAGCGAGAGCCGCACCCGTCACACCCATTCTCGGGGCGAGGTGGAACGTGAGGCCCATTGAGGCGAGCGCGAAGAAGGTGAGATCGATGATCGCGAGCCACTGCTTGCCGGCCATCACGAACAGGAAGTCCACCGACCCGAGGGCGCAGTTGATCATCTGGGCAACGGCCAGAATGGCCAGCGCAACATGGCCTTCGGGGAATCCCTTGCCGAAGGCGGACATGACTTCGGGCGCGAAGACCGCCAGGAACGCTGTCCCCGGCAGTACCACCATCGCGATCCACGCGGCGGAGGTCTTCAGGATCGCGTGCAGCTCGTCGTGGCGCTTGCGGTTGTAGAGGTCTGCCGCAATCGGCGAGAAGATCGTACCGATGGCGTTCAGCCCCATCGCGCCGGCGAGGGCGGCGCGCTCGGCGGCCGCGTACAGCCCAACATCCCCGGCCGTGCCGCTGACCCCCAGAGCCAGCATGATCCCGCGACGGCGTCCGAAGAGGGCCAGGGCGGACAGCACGAGTGGGATCGCATAGAGCAGGACGGGCTTCAGCTCCCCCCAGCGAGGCCGCGCCCGACCCCAGGCACGCCGGATCACCCCCGCCGCCAGATAGACGGCCACTGCGAGCGACACCGCGCACGCCAGAGTCGTTCCCCACGCCGCCCCGGTCAGTCCCAGCCCCGCAGCGAGGAAGCCGCCGATCAACAGGAGCCGGCAGGTCGGCAGCACCACCTTCTCCACGAGGACTCGCTGACGCATCGTGCCGCGGGCCTGAGTCACGCGCATCAGCGTGGTCAGCACCGCGACGAGAGGGAGTTGAACGGCCATGATCGGGAGGATGGGCGCCAGGTCCGGCTTGTGGAACACATGCGCCGCGATCCAGTCCGCAGCGACAATCAGCACGAGGCCGAGGACCGCGGCAAGCCCTCCCGCGAAGACCGTGCCGCCGTAGGCCGCTCCCTTGGCGCCCTCGGCGTCCCCCTCGCCGTCGTAGACGGCGACGTACCGGAGCATCGCCAGTGGCAGGCCAAGTTCGGAGAGGATGACTAAGAGCGTCACCACCTGCCAGCTCAGGTTGAACAGGCCGAAGTCGTGTTTGCCCAGCAGGCGCCCGGCGACGATCGCCAGCGCGAACCCGCAGACGGCCTCGAGGCCGGAGCCACCGAGCATCAGCACCCCGCCCCGGGCGATCTTCCCGAGGCGGGATGCGGAGCCGCCGGCGTCGGAGGGGCAAACGGGGGGAGCCGGTTCGCTCATAGCTTGCGCAAGATGACGAGGGTGCTGAGTATGTTGGTGAGCTGCTCCGAGAGCGGAGTACCGGCCGCGCCGCTAACCTTGTGCACGGTGTACTTGGTGGGGACGAGTATCCAGTCGCCCGGCTGGACGCGATCGCTCGGCTGCATCCGTCGGGCCTGGCCGTTGTAGTGGATAACCACCGCAAAGCGCACATCGGCATCGCGCGTCGGCTGGCCGGCCTCGTAGAGGTACTGCCGGATCGTCGCGCCCGCCACGAAGGGCTGCGGACCCGGTGCCGCTACAGCCCCGTCCACGATCACGGTATCCGGCTTCCGGAAGACGGTAAGGATGTCGCCGCTCTGCAGCTCAAGGTTGACCCGGTTGCCGCGCTTCCGGTCAGCGAGGGTCAGATCGACGGGCACGCCCGTGGTGACGCGGACATCGCTCAGCGGCCGCGGCGGGACCACAATGAAGGCCTCGCCCTTCCCGCCGCTGATCATCTGAGCCAGGCGCTCTCGGGCCTCGCGGGGCACCATGGGCTCGCCCTTGGCGGGGTTGTAGAGGGTCGCGGGGTTCGCCTCCTGCTCGTCGGCAACCACCGACTCGCTCTCCTGCAGGGCGCCTTTCACCGTCGCAGCGCGTGTGCGCCGGTCCAGCAACGACCGCTCGGTGTGGTACACGGCCGCCATCTCGGGGTAGGCGTCGGGCAACAGGCCGCCTGCGAGGTCCACCAGTTCTGCCACCCGCAGCTTGTGCCCATCCTCGCCGATCAGCGGGTACACGCCCGGCCGCGCGACGCATCCGCGCACCTCGGCGAACTGCCCCTCCACGCTGAACCCGCCGACCGACTGCACCGCGACCGTGTCGCCCTCCCGCAGCACCGGATCGTCCGCGAGCGCCTCGCCGGCCTTCAGCCCGGCCCCATCCACCGCGATCGTCTCGGAGGCGCCGGGAGTCTGTCCCCGGATGATGTTCACCTTGCCATCCGCCTCCGGCAGGAGGCCGCCGGCCAGGCGGACTAGGTCGCTCAGCTTCATGCCCTCGCCGAAGGGGTAGCGGTCGGGATGGGCCACCGCGCCCGCGATCTCGACAAAGCGCAAGCGGGTCCTCTCGGCGCTGAGGGACACCACCAGCTTGTCACGGTTCTGCAGGGGCACGTCCAGGTTCGTCATGCCCGACATGATCTTGCCGATGGGCACGACGACATACGTATCCTGGAAGTTC
Source organism: Armatimonadota bacterium (assembly GCA_016869045.1). Lineage (GTDB taxonomy): Bacteria > Armatimonadota > Zipacnadia > Zipacnadales > VGFC01 > VGFC01. The sequence goes on along the minus strand of VGFC01000030.1, from coordinate 24,168 downwards.
GCGTCCTTGCGCACGAGGGTTGCGGCCTCGCCGTAGGCGTCATTGGTCAGGCCGCCCGCCGCGCGCACGAGGTCGGCGGCGGTCATGCCCCGGTAGAACTCCTTCTCCCCGGGTGTCGTGACGGCACCCTCGGCGTACACGACGTTCGGCTGCACTTCGGGTATGGCGAAGACGCGGACGATGTCCCGCGGTTGCACGGGGACATCGGCCGCGCTGCCCGCGAGAATCTCGCCGAGGTTCACCTTGATGGCGTCGCGCATCCCCTGGGGCGATTCGCGCAGTATGTGCACCGAGTCGCGGAGGGCTTCCGGCGCCAGGCCCTCGGCCTGCTCGATCACCTTGGAGACAGTCAGCCCCTCGCTCCAGGCATAGGCATCGGGCCGCCGCACGGCGCCCTCGACGGTCACGGCGTTGCGCAGCTCCTCCAGCACGGGCAACACGACGATCTCGTCCCCGTCCCACAGCTCGACGCCGCGCCACTTCTCAGCCTCGTCCACCAGGTTGGCCTCGACGACCACACGCTCCGTGTTCTGCTCGGAGCGCTTCACCTGAACGCGCTGGGCATACCCCGATCCGCGGATGCCGCCGGCCATGTCCAGAGCCTCAGCGAGCGTCGCGCCATCGCCGATCTCATAGCGCGCCTGGCGTCGCACCTCGCCCGTAACCGCGACCACCGGGCCGATGACGTGGACGAAGACCGTGTCGCCGCCCTGCAGCGTGACGTCGCCACTCGTGTCGCCGCGCAGCAGGTAGGCGTACATGTCGAAGGAGGTGACCAGTTGGGTGCCGCGCCGCACGTCGATCTTCCGGAGGCTGCCCGATTCCAGCGGGCCGCCCGCCGCGTATAGCGCCGTGAACACAGTCGCCGTGCCGGGAAGCGTTTTCCGGCCGGGTTGCACCACGTCTCCGATGACCATGACCTCAATCGAGCGCAGCACCGAGATCGTCAGGGCGACTTCGCACTCGGGGTAGAAGCGCCGGTACGAGGCCAGGACGCCCGCCTGAGCTTCGGCGATCGTCTTGCCGGCCAGAGGGATGCGGCCCACCGACGGCCCGTAGATCGCGCCGTCGTTGGTGACCGGCTGGGTCACGTTCACGTACTCGATGCCCCGTCCCCACACCCGCAGCTCAACCTGATCGCCCGGGCCCATCACATACGTCGGAGGCGGCGGCGCAAGGCTCGGCGCGACCGGTTGCTCCTCGGCCGCAGCGAACAGGTCGTGGCCGAACAGCAGGATGATCGGCGGCTCGACCGGCGGCTGCTCGGGCGCCCCCTCGGTGGGTGGCGAGGTGACGCCCTCCGGTGGTGCGGACGGTTGCGTCCCCGGTGGCGTCGGGGGCTGGACTCCCGGCTGCGTCGGCAGCGTGCCGGGCGGCTGCGGTGTCGGGGTGCCGGGAGTGGTCGGCGGCGCGGGGGGCGTACCGGGAGGGCCCGGCGTGATCGGGGGCGCCGGCGTACCGGGCGGGGTCGGCGGCGGCGTGGGCGGCGTCCCCGGCGTCGTCGTCTGGCTCAGGGCCGGCAGCGGCACCATCGGGAGCAACCCGGCGGTAATCAGTAGCGCTGCAAGTACGGCCGTTGCGCGGGATGTCATGGCTCAGCATCCTCCGCAAGCGTCCACGGATTCGGGAGTGAAGCAGTGCACCGCAGAAGGGTCATTCGGCTCCGGCGACAGGAGTTCCTTCACCCGGGTCCGCTCTGCTCCACACATGCCGCCTGACCTCGCTCGTGGCGAGATGCCAGAGGAGGACGACGGTGAGGGCGAGCTGGCAGAGGGACAAAGCGCAGGCCACCAGGACGGGCGCCTGTCCGGCGTACTGCCCGGAGACCAGCAACGCGGCGAGATGCACCGAGGCGGCGAACAGGCCGAAGGCGGGCAGGAGCGCGAAGACGGCCACGATCACGTAGCCGGCCCGACTCCTGCTCAGCAGGGCGAATCCGTTGAAGAGCATCGCGCCGAGGAAGACCAGCCCGAAGAGCAGCGGGCGCTGGGTCGGTTGCGCCGCTGCGTGCGCCTGAACGTACATCCTCACGGCGCCGAGCACGCCCACCAGAGCCGCCAACCAGGGCAGCCGAAGCGCCCTGGCCGGCGTGGCCCGGAACTGCGCTTCAAGCCTCTGCCGCTGGAAGGCGGCTGCGTCCTGCGCGGCCTCCTCGGGTCCTTGCGTCTCCACGGGGCGGCCTCCTCCGAGTCCTCCGAAGGTCTGGTGTTCGCGCGGCGGACCCGCCGCACGGGGCAGGTGGCCTCCAGGTCTGAGGTTCCGCACGCTCCGCGTCGTTCCTCCGCCCCTTTGCCAAGAGGGGAACCCCCGCGCTGGGCGGAATGGCTGAGTTCCGCAGCGACATCTCGCCAAAGGACGAAGGGTGCGCCTCATGACAGGTTGGCGTCTTGTCCGTCTGATTGCGCCTTTGATTGCCGTTCTGCTCACAACCGTCAGCTACGCGGGCTATCTGACTGGCGATGCCGCGCGTGCCCTCCGCGCCGCCGCCGAGGGCGACCGGATCAAGGTCATCGTGGTGATGAGCGAACCGACCGAGGCGACGCTGGCGGCCTCCCGTCCGCAGGAGGTCGGGGCGCGCCTGAAAGCACTCGCGGCGCGGACGCAGGCGTCGCTGCTGGCCGACGCGGGCGATCTGCAGGCGGCCGGCGAGGCGGGCAGCTCCCTGCCGCTGCCGATCATCAACGGCGTGGCGCTGACGGCCACCAAGCGGGCGGTCAGCCGGATCGCGGCGCGCCTGGACGTGGCGTACGTCTGTCTCGATGGCCTGAACTTCATCCAGCCGGTTGGGCCGCCGGGGCCTGCCATGCGGAGGCTGACCAGCGTCCCCTGGGCCTTGACCAGCATCCGCGCGGAGGAGGCGTGGAACGCATTCGGGCTGCGGGGCGAGGGCGTGGTGGTGGCCAACCTGGACACCGGCGTGTACGTCCAGCACGCCGCGCTGGCGGCGAACTACCGTGGCGGGACGAACAGCTTCTTCGACGCGGTCAACAGCCAGGCTAACCCGTACGACGACCACGGTCACGGCACCGGTACGATGGGAGACGTCTGCGGTAACGCGCCGGGTGACAGCTTCTACGGCGTGGCGCCCAACGCCACGTTCATCGCCGCGAAGTGCTTCAACAGCAGCGGCAGCGGCTCCGACAGCCAGATCCTGGCCTGCGCCGACTGGACCCTCGACCCGGACGGCAACCCAGCCACCGACGATGCGCCCGATGTAGTTAGCAACTCGTGGGGCGGGGGCAGTCGCGATCCGTGGTTCCGGAGCGCCGTCGATGCGTGGGTGGCCGCCAGTATCTACCCGGTCTTCTCGATCGGCAACTCCGGTCCGGGCGCGGGGTCGGCGAACTCGCCCGGCGACTACCTCGACGTCCTGGGCGTCGGGGCGACGGACAGCGGCAACGTCATCGCGAGTTTCAGCTCACGCGGCCCGGCGACCTGGGGCGGGATTCCCTACCTCAAGCCGAACGTCGTCGCACCCGGTAAGGCCGTGGATGTCCCGCTGCGGACCGGCGGCTATGGGACGGCCAACGGGACCAGTTTCGCGTGCCCGCTCACGGCGGGCGCCGCGGCGCTCATCATTCAGCAGCGCGGCCCGGTGGTGACGACGAAGACGGGCATCGCGGGCATTACCAAGAACGAGTTGAATGCGCTGCTGGAGAACACGGCGGCGGATCTCGGCCCAGGCGGGCCCGACAATGCCTACGGCCACGGGATCATCAGCGTGTACGACGCCCTGGCGGCCGCCGTGCCGGAACTGGAGTGGGTCGGCACGGGCGCCTTCGCCTCCGACGGCGTTTCACCGGATCAGGGCTCGCCTACCGGCAGCGCGTCGCCGACGACCTTCACCTTCCGCGTCCGCTACCGGGACCTCACCGGGGCCTCGCCGCAGGCGGCGGCCTGCTGGGTCCAGTCCAGGGGCCCGGGCAAGGCGTGGGCGTCGGAGGTGCGCGTGCCGATGACGTTGCGCTCAGCCGATGTCGCCTCCGGGGCCGTCTTCGAGGGCACCGCACAACTCCCCAACAAGGTCCTGAAGTACCGGTTCAACTTCCGCGGTGCGCACGGCGCCGCGGCCACGGGCGCGCCCGCCGCGTACACGCAGGGCCCGCTGATGAAGGGCGTACCGCACCTCCTCTGGTCGGGGAGGCCGGGCTTCGAGGCGGACGGCGTGAGTCCCGACGCGGGAGCAGCCGGGACCGTGTTCCAGTTCCAGGTGCTCTACACGGACAGCCACGGCGATCCGCCCACGACGATGCAAGTCCAGATCCGGCGCAACGGGAAGCTGTACCGCCAGAAGGCCCTGGCGGCCGCTCCCTCCGGAGACTACCGCCTCGGTACCCTCTACCGCACGTGGGTGCCGCTGAACCACCCGGGGACCTACGAGTACCGCTTCGCCTTTGCGGACGCCACCGGCGCGGCGGAGGGCGCCCCCACCGACTGGCAGTCGGCGCCCGCCGTCACCGGCCTCGGCGCGGCGCTGGTGGCCTCTCTCGCGGTCGTGCCCACCCAGACAGGTGCACAGGTCAGCTTGGCCCTGGCCGGCGCGGCGAACGTGACGGCCACGGTCGTCAACGCCGCGGGTCGCCCCATCCGCACCATCATCGCCGACAGGCCGCTGGGTGCGGGTCTGCAGACGCTCGTCTGGGACGGCAAGGCCGAGAGCGGGCTGGCGTCGCCGGCGGGGCTCTACCTGATCCGCGTGACCGCGAAGAGCGCCGACGGCGGGCAGAGCACTGCTCTCGCGACCGTGGGGCTGTGGTAACGAAGGGGTCGAGGCCAGAGAGGCAGGATCCGGTGCTCGGGCCCCGGTGTCGCGGGTTCACCGGCGACGGCCCATCGCCGGGGCCGGGGGCGAGCGCTGCTCAGGGCCGTCGGTGGCCGACTCGAGTTCCGGCCCTACTGCGGCGTGCAGAGGTAGTAGAGCCACGGGTCTCGGCTCTCGGAGAGGGCGAGCCCCTCGAGTTCCTCTCCAGCCGTCGAGTACGCCCTGACACCCCCGAAGCCGCAGGCACTGAGCTGGGCTAACTGGTAGTCGGGTCTCACGTAGTAGGAACGTACCCTGAACCCGTGGGCGCCGTCGACCACCTGGGCGTGTTCCACTGCGTCGCAGTCACGACACAGACGGGCGTACCCAGGGTTTGCGAGTCGGATCCGGAGCCACCTCCGCAGCTGGGGGACCAGGGCGCGCGGCCCCCATGTGAGTTCCAGCCTGGCGCCCGGGAGCTGCGCAATGTGCCGTGTATTGTGGGAGGAGAAGCAGAACGCCCCGTTGGGGGCACAGACGCGGCGGATCTCCGTCAGTGCCCGCAGCCTCTCGCCGTGGTCAACCATGTCCAACCCGTTGAAGCTGAAGAGGACGAGATCGAAGCGCGCAGAGCTGAAGCAGCTCAGATCGCGCACATCACACTGCATGAAGTGGACCGAGCCCGGGAGGCCCGCGAGCAGCCCCTGGCAGTGCGCAACCATGCCGGCGGCGTAGTCTATCCCGACGTATTCCCTGACCAGGCCGGCGAAGTGGCGTGTGGTTCGTCCGGCGCCGACCCCGATGTCGAGCATCCGCGCCGCCGGAAGGTGCGGGGCGAGGCGGCGCAACACAGCCTCCTCCGCCGGCAGCAGTGCTGTCTCTGCCGCGTACTCGGCAACCACTTCGCCCGACTCATAGACCGACCGGTTGTCATCGGCGCACACCTGCTGGCACCTCCATCATGCCAGTGTACCATATCCACACCGGCGTGAAGGGGGCAAGTGATCACCCTTCCGTAGGTATGAGCGCCAACCCCGATGCCGCTCACTGAACGGGCGGGGAGGCGCATTCTGCGCGCTGCGTCACGCGTGGGTCGGGTCTGCAGGCCCCCCAGCTGTCCGGTCCTCAGAACGAGAAGATCTGGTGTCCCCTCACGCCTGCCAACGCATCGATCGGTACCCAGATGCCGGCGCTGACGAACTCGGCGAGTACCAGGCCCAGGGAGCCGGGGATGAGCTTGCGGTAGAGCTTGGCGCCGCCGTAGCGCAGGATGATCGACTTCACGAGCCAGCCCACGAAGATGGGGAACCAGAAGTTGATCATGGGCCAGGAGGCGCCCATCAGATAGCCGATCGGGTGGAAGGGCCACCAGAGGAACGTGCGGTGCATGAAGAGGATCCCCCACATCGTCCCGGCGCCGGCGGCCATCGTCAGGAACTCGCGTGGATTGGCGTCCTGTCCGTTGGAGATCAGGTGCGAGGTCCAGTTGCAGTAGAGGTTGTTCGTGTAGTAGGTCGTGAACCACGGGTTCATCGCCGCGCCGCCGTAGCGGTACATCAGGCGCAGGTATGAGACATACGAGGACGCCATCGCCAGCAGGACCGCGATGACCATGCCCCCCGTGACCTGCCGCCGGTTCAGCCCCGCCGCATCCGCCATCTTGTAGCTCTGCATGACCCCCGGCATCAGCGGGCTGCGGTTGTCGAGCATGAAGAGGTGGTCAAAGAGGGCCAGCGTGGCGACTCGGCCGGCCCCCAAAGCGCGAGTGCCGACCGCGGCAAGCATCATGTTCAGCGGGCGGTAGGGGTGCTGCACGTACAGCATTCCGCCCTCACAGACCAGCCTCACCGCCACGATGTGCACCAGGAAGTACAGCCCGAAGATCACCAGCGTGCCGATCACCGACGCCCCGGCCGCCCCGCCCCACACGCAGATCACCACCAGCCCGACCGCCAGGCCGATGAGCGCCGCCCGGAACGAGAGGGGCTCGCGCGAATCATCGACCCGCGGGTCCTGTGCCCACGCCCGCCGCCAGGCCTCGATGAACCGCGAGCGCCCGGCCCAGAGGTGATAGGCCGAGTAGATGATGATGCCCGCGATCATCTGGTGGGCGACAAACTGCCGCACCGGGTAGGCCTGCACGGACGCCGGGTTGTACCCGAAGGCCGACACGATGACTTGCTGAGCCAGGAAGAGGAAGTAGAAGAACCACAGGCTGAACGACAGGTCCTGGGGCAGCAAGTACGCGAGCCCGATGATGCTGAACAGGAACCGCAGCCAGAAGGGGGACGCTGCGTTCCACGGGCGGCCTTGCAGGTATCCGTCGAGCGAGATGAGGTGCACGTTGATGGTGGGCACGCTCGGGTAGTAGAAGTGCAGCCCGTTGACCGTGTGAACGAGAAAGGGCACCGCGAAGAAGGACCACATGACCGGGTTGCGGAAGAACGGCGCGACCAAGCGGCGGTCGCCCGGCTGTCCCTGGGTCATCTCAACGGGCAACTGCACAAGCGGGAAGACGAGCTTCTCGTCATCCACCCAGCGCCGGCGCAGCAGCGTGCTCAGGCAGAAGAAGACCGCGTACACCGCCAGTACCAGGATCGACCAGGCCGCCAAGGGCGTGATCCACTCGCCCCAGGGGATGCTCTGCGATCCGCGCAGGCCTTCGTAGAGCGCGGTGATGGCGTACTCGCTCTTCGGGTGGAACCAGCTCGGGATGTGTGGGTGTAGAATCTGCTCGTAGCGGTTCTCGGGGCTGGCGAAGTAGAAGGGGCCGGCGAGGTAGGGGATCAGGAGCGCGGTCAGCCCGAAGGACGGAATCCCCGCCGCCACCAGCACCATCGCGTAGACAAACAGCAGCTCACCCGGCGCGAGCGCTCGGCCCACCCTTCGTAGCACCGCATTGGCCGCCACCACGAGCACGAGCAGCACGAACAGGCTGCTGATCGGGAAGGCCGTCAGCCCCACCCACGTGCCGCGCATCACCAAGTCGCTGTAGGGCGTGCCGATGCCGAGCAGCAGCACGGCCACGATCCCGATGATCAGCGCCCGCGAGGTCATGGGAATGCAGGCCCCGGCACGGCCGCGGTGAGCGCGCGGCGAACGCGGATGAGCATCACCTCAACCGTCAGGCGCAGGTTCGCATTGCCGCGCAGCGCCTCCTTGGCCTGACTCACCGCCGCTCCCGCCGCCGCGCAATTGGGCGCACGCCCAGCCGCCCGCTTCAGCTCGGCGATCCGGTCCGCGTTGATCAGCAGCCCCTCCGCGCCCTCCTCCCCCGCAATCGACAGGTCGCGGAACCACGTGACAAGGAGGTCCAACAGCTCGCCGACCTGCGTACGCAGGACGCGGTCGCGGTTCCTCTTCAGCAGCTCGCGCGCCGTGTGGCCCTCGCTCGTGGCCAGCCACCACGCCTCGGCATCGTCGATCAGAATCTCCGCCGCCCTCATGCAGACTAGCGGCGGCTGGTCAGGTAGGCGGGCCACGCGGTCGAGCAATCGGCGGCGAATCGCCAGCGTGTCGGGGTGCTCCAGCAGCCGCCGCGCCCAGCCCGGCCGCCCGCCCGAGAGCGCCGCCACGGACCGCACGAGCGCCGAGTCGAGGCCCGGGAACGCGCGGGTCATCGCGGCCTGGGTCTCGGCCAGCGGCACCGGTCCGAAGCGCACGAGCTGCGAGCGGGAGACGATGGTCGGCAGGAGGCTGTCGGCGCTGGTGGCCGTGAGGATGATCGTGGTCCGCCCGGGCGGCTCCTCCAGCGTCTTCAGCAGGTGGTTGGCCGCCTCCTCATTCATCGCCTGAGCATCGGACACGATGAGCACCTTCCGCCGCGCCGAGACCGCCCGCCCGTACGCACGGTCGATGAGCTGCCCGATCGCCTCGCGGCGGATCAGCGAGCCCTCGATCTCCGCGACCGCCTTCTGCCCCTCCTCGTCCGTGGTCTCTAGACGCGAGGTCGGAAAGAGCAGCAGGAAGTCCGGGTGATTGCCCCGCCCGACGGCGCGGCAGATCGCGCACGCATTGCACGACTCGGCCGGCTCCGGCGGCTCCGCGCACATCAGCGCCTTCGCGAACGCCACCGCCGTCAGCGTCTTGCCGACATGCGCCGGCCCCTCGAACAGGTACGCGTGAGACACGCGATCGGTGAGGATCGCTCGCGTCAGCACCTGCTTCGCCGTCTCATGCCCGGCAATCCCACCGAAGGACATCCGCTACTCCGTGCCGTTCGGGACTGTCCCGACGTCCGGGACTGTCCCTTGCTGCCGTTCGCTAGACGCACCGCAGCACCGCCGCCAGCACCTCGCGTGCCACGTCGTCCGCACTGGCCTCCCCCGAGACCACCACACACGCCTCACGCGCCGCCTCCGCGTACCTCAGGTAACCCTCCCGCACCCGCTGATGGAACGCAAGCCCCTTGCCCTCCATCCTGTCTGCATCGGCCTCGTCGCGATTGCGCCGCAGGCCAACCTCTGCCGGCAAGTCGAGGACGATGGTCAGGTCCGGCGCCAACCCCTCCCTTGCCGCCTCGTCCACGGCCCGCACCGTCTCCAGCGGCAGCCCGCCCGCGTACCCCTGATACACAATCGTCGAGGGGCTGAACCGGTCACACAGCACCACCTTCCCCGCCGCCAGCGCGGGCCGGATCACCTCCGCCACGTGCTGCGCCCTCGACGCGCAGATCAGGAACAGCTCCGTCAGCGGCGTGATCGCCTCATGCTCCCCGCTCAGGAAGATCCGCCGAATCGCCTCCGCCATCGGCGTCCCCCCCGGCTCGTACGTCAGCACCACCTGATGCCCTCGCGCCCTCAGCGCCTCCCCCAACCGCCGCACCTGCGTGGACTTCCCCGCGCCCTCGGGGCCCTCGATGACGATGAGATGGCCGGATGTCGCCGAGGTCATCACAGGTCTCCACCCGGGCGAGGGATCGGGTTGGCGTCGGCGTCGAAGCAGTCGGGGGCCGCTGGGAAGGCCCCCACGAAGGCGGTCCGCATGTCCGGGTGATCGACGAAGACCGTCATCCAGACGGAGAAGAAGCCGACGGCCAGAGCCGTCTCGATGATCTGCGCCCGGACGTGTGCCGAACCACAGGCGCAGAGGCGTTCCAGCGACTGCGAGGCGACCTCCCACGCCCATGCCCGCTGCCGGGTCCGGCGGTCCTTGGGCGTGGACACGCGGTTCAGGCCTGTGAGGCTGATGGTGCGGCACGCTCGCGCAACCTGGTCAGGCCTTAGGTCCTCGTGCGGCGCGATCCAGCCCTCCTCGAAGTAGGCGAATGCGCGGAGTGTGTTGTCGCGGTCGGGCCAGTAGTACTCCCCAAGAGCAATGTCGCGATGACCCTTGGTCGCGTTGCAGTTCTTGCAGCTGAGCAACAGGTTGCCCCATGCCAAGGCGAGGTCCGGGTACAGGCTCTTGGGGCGGATGTGCTCAAGCTCTGGGATGTGCTCGATCGGCCGCTCGCAGTAGCAGCAGTACGGACCGAGTTGTGCGAGGAGGGCGTCGCGCGCCTCGTCCGGCGTCTGCGGGCCTCCGCTCCCGGGAGGCTCTCGGCGGTCCACGGGCCTCATTGCTCGCCATCCCCCATACCGGCGGCGATGCGCTCTATGCGGAGGAAGGCGCGATAGGCGACGTTGTCGCTGTAGGGCTCCTCCAGCCTGTCGAGTTCCTCCTTCAGACGGGTCTTCTCCTCGTCACTCGCGTCCTTGCCCTGCTGCAGCAGACAGTAGTACTCCTCGGCGACCTCGTACATGCGCTTGCGCCGCAGACTCATTGGCGCGTCGTCAACATCCTGAACGAGTTCGGCGACCTCCTCAATACTCCGGTCGACATAGTCCTCTGGGTCGACGTGCGCTTCGGGCCCCTCGGCGTCCAGCTTGATGAGTTCCCCCGGCTCCAGCGACTGGATGATGAACGGCGAGTGGGTCGTCACGATGAACTGCACCTTCGGGAACGCGCGCTTCAGGTCGTCAACCACATGCCGCTGCCAGGAGGGGTGTAGGTGCAGGTCGATCTCGTCGATGAGGACCACGCCGGGGGTCTCACGGGCGGCGTCGGCGCCGAGGTGAGGGTTCAACACGAAGCCGCGCCACGCCATGTCGCCGACCATCGCGAGCATGCCCCTCATCCCATGGCTCAGGACGTTGAACGGCAGTCGCTCCCCGGTTCGGAGCGTCACCACTACCTCGTTCCGTGCCCCCAGGAAGCGTACGTCTGTGCAGTCGGCCACGGCTGACCGTACAGCCTCTCGGACCCCGACGAGCCCGGGGCTTGTCGTGCCCCTCTGGAAGCTGTCCAACTCCATCGTCTTGAACCACACCACGAACTGGCCTGCGTCCAGCGTGGCGCGCATGCAACTCTGGTAACCATCGACCCGCGGGCCAGGCTCCAGAAGGTCCCCGGGCTCTACTAGTGGGTGAGACCCCTTTCGCTCGGCAGGATAGTACGCCGCCACCGGCAGCTGCACTGCATCACCCGCGGCTACACGGGCCGCAATCTCCGCCAGCGGTCGCTGTATCGACTGCGCGGTGAACGACCCTTGACTGCTCCCCTGTGTCAGGGAGAGGTGGTGCTCTTCAGTCGAGAGGGAGATCGCCCAGGTTACGTCCGATGGGAGCTGCCTCTCTACATTCCCCTCAGGGAAGGTCAGAACGCGCACGTCGGCCTCCGTGAAGCACTTCGGCGCTGTGAAGTTACCCCTAAGGCCACTGACCACCGCTCCGCATCCGGCCGCCAGCGCATCCAGCACGGCCGTTTTCCCCTTGGCATTGCCCCCGATCAGCACATTGAACCGGGGTGAGAAGTCGATGGTCTTCTCTTCGAAGCAGCGGAAGTTCTTGAGGGTGAGGCGGTCGATGCGGAAGGTGTCGTTGGTGGTGTCGCTCATGGCGGACCCTCCTACCCCGGGCGACGGCGTCGAAGCTGGCGCTTCGACCTACGAGGTTCGTCACGAGGCGGGCCCGGTCCTGCGGCACGCCAGGCACGCGACGGGCAGACGCGCCTACGGGTACGTCACGCTGACCACCATGTCGCGGCAGCTCTGGCCTGCGACATGCGCCCGGATTCCGGCCCAGTAGGCCTCGCCAACCATCGTACTGTTGGCGGTGCCGAAGGCAAGCTGGTTGTCGGCGCGGGCGCCCCGGGCCTTGAACTGGCCCTTGGCCTCGATGCGAAGCTCCCCATCCACGTAGACCCTCAGGTGCTCGCCCCGGGTCTCGATGCGGTAGACATGGAAGCCGTCCGTGGTGTCCATGTTGTAGCGGATGGAGTTGTCGGTCCACAGGTCGAGGTGATCGGGCCAGAGCCCCAGGCGCTCGGTGGCGACGCCGTTGCTGAAGATGATGAAGCTCGAGCCCGAGACCACCTTCACGCGCGCTTCGATGGTCAGGGGCTCGTTCGGCCCCGCGCCCCAGGGGTAGCGGTAGTAGTGGTAGTCCCCGGAGACGGTGCCCCGGTCGGCGATGAACAGCGCGCCATCGGCCAGCTTCTCCTCGGTGCGCTCGGAGCCCGGGTCGCGGAACCAGGGCGCGGCGGGCTTGGCGGTGGCCTCGTAGGTGAGAGTCCACTCGGTCGGCGGCGGGAGGTTCGCCGGGTCGAGTTCGACCCGCACCCGGTTCGCGCCGCGCTTCACGTGCTCGAGGGGCACGGGAAGGTCAACCCACCCGTTCGCCACGCTGCCGCCGGCCAGCGCCTGACTGTTGAGCGTGACGCGCAGTTGCTCGGGCCGAGTCACCGCTGGCATCTCCAAGTGCAGCGTCACGACGGGAAGCCGGCCCGCCTGTCGCGCTCCCTCCAGGTCCTCGCCGACCGGTAGCTCGATCTCAAGCGGCGAGTCGGGGGCGATGCTCGCGGGGTGGGAGGGCGTCAGGAGTGGCACGTTGCGGTACGCCTCTCCGCCCGCCAGCCAGGAGTCCGCGCTGCCGTCTCTCACCGTCGCGAAGTAGAGCTTGTTCAGACCCGCCAGGACGGTGGGATCGCCAGCTTCCCGAAACACGGGCGACTTCGGGTTGAAGAGGTTGAAGAGGTGGATGCCATCCGCCCCGGCCACCCACGCGTTCATGGCTCGGCCGCGGTAGCTCTCAATGGAGGCCCGTCGGAAGCGACTCTCGCCCGTCACTCGCGAGTCGCTCAGACAGGGGTACACGGGAACGCTGTACCGATGCCCGAGTTCGACGCTGTACTCCCACGGGTTGAGCCGGAAGTAGCAGGTCGTGATCAGGAGGTCCACGAGGTCCTCGGCCAGCCACCGCTCGATGTCCAGGCCCATGTCGCGGTCGAACTCGACCGAGTCTGGCACGCGCACGGCGACCAACACGGGCCGCTTGCGCTGCAGGCCGACCTCCTCGGTCATCTGCCGCACGCGCCGGAGGAGGTCGGTCATCATGTCCCGCTCCTCCTGGCTGGCTTTGCCGCCGTTCGCGACGCTGCGGAAGAAGCACAGGTGCCGGAAGAAGTCGAGTTCCACGCCGTCCACGTCGTAGTTGCGGCAGATCTCCTCGATGTACCGGAACGCGAGGTCGCGGATCTCAGGGCGCGCGTAGTCCACCGAACTCCAGCGGCCCTGCGGCGTGCGCTTGACGTAGTCACCCACGAGCCACTCGGGATGCTCGACCTTGAGCGGCGGGAAGAGCATGTAGGGCTTCTCGGGCCGATGCTCCACGTCGTGCGTGTCGTTCATCCGCATCGACCAGAAGACCTCAAGCCTCTGTTCCCTGCCGAACCCGACCACGCTCTGCAACGCATCCGAGCCCAGGTCGATCAGGTCCTGGGTGACATTCCGCGTGTTGGGGAGCAGGCCGTAGTCGGCGGGCTGGCGCGTGAGAACCGTGCCGACGCGCGTGTTGTGGGTGAAGTAGCTGAACCCGGAGCTGATCGTGCAATAGGCGATGGTGTCCACCTGCGAGCCGGCGAGGGCCGTCGTGCGCTCGGCCAGGAAGTTGGCGACCGTTACCTCGGTGTCGCGAGGGAAGTAGAGGGCGTCGCAGCCGTCGTTGTTCGCGATGATCCGGCGCGGGCGATGGGCCAGCTCTCGCCGCGCGGTCCGCAGTTGTTCGAGCGTCAGGTCCGGGCCGGTCGCGGGTGTCTGGGCGAGCGCGGAACCGGCAAGGAGCAGGGCCGCCGTTGCCGTCGTGGGGAACATCGTGCATCACCTCTCCACCGGGCGTGTTCAGCCTCGGGGGCCGCGGTCCCTTCCGCGCACTGCCCGGTGCCTGCCCTCACACGTGGCCGCGTCACTGCGGCTGCCGTTACGGAGCGAAGCGGACCCTTCGTCGCGGATCGTGGCCGACCGAGTAGGAGCGGATGTCGTACTTGGCGGCGAGCTCGTGCTGCAGGCGGCGGATGTAGGCGTTCTGGGGGGTCAGCTCGACGGGTTGATGGCCCTGGATGACGCGCTTGAGGGCCTGCTCGGCCTCCTGCATCGCGAACTCCTCGCGCGCGGTCATGCCGACGTCGAAGGCTTCGCGGAGGCCCTCGTAGATCTGGCCGTAGGTGTTGCTGCGGACCTCGACGAGCCGCGCAGTGGGGGGTGTGGGTGGCTCCTCGGGGCCGCCCTTGGTGCGGCGGCGAGTGGCCTTGAGGGCGATGACGAGGTCGGCGTCCTTGGGGCGCTCGGTGATGACGCAGGGGAGGCGCAGCTCGCGGAGCGCCTTCTCGACCTTGCTGCGGCTGAGGCCCAGGACGAGCAGCTTGCTTGCCCGGGAGGTGTCCGACACGATGGAGAAGAGCCCCGCCAGCGGGCCGTGGGCCTCGAGCTCTGGCGGAGGCTCGGCGGCGGCCTGCTCGACGTGGATGGTGCCGTTGGTGGCGCGGCGGCGAATCTCGGGGCGCAGCTCGTCCCCGAGCAGTCGGCGGTCTACCGTGCGGGCGACGTCGCCGTGGATCGCGAGACGGTCGAGGTCCAGAATCTCGATCAGGACGTCGAAGGTTGGCGGGGCCTTGCGCTCCAGGACGGTCTTCTGGGTGCCGCGGCGGGCCGCTTCCTCGTCGCTGAGAGTGACGGCCTGGATGCCGCCGATGAGATCGCAGAGAGTTGGGTTGGACAGCAGGTTGTCGAGGTTGTTGCCGTGGGCGGTCCCGATGAGCTGCACGCCGCGCTCGGCGATGGTGCGGGCGGCGAAGGCGTCCTCCTGCGTGCCGATCTCGTCGATGACGATGACCTCGGGCATGTGGTTCTCGACCGCCTCGATCATCACCGCATGCTGGAGGCTGGGAGTGCGCACCTGCATCCGGCGCGCGCGGCCGATGGCGGGGTGCGGGATGTCGCCGTCTCCCGCGATCTCGTTGCTCGTATCAACCACGATGACCCGCCGCGTGAGGTCGTCCGCCAGGACGCGCGCGACCTCGCGCAGCATCGTGGTCTTGCCGACGCCCGGCCGTCCGAGCAGCAGGATGCTGCTCCCCGACTCCACGATGTCGCGGATGATGTCAATGGTGCCGTAGACCGCTCGCCCGATGCGCAGCGTCAGCCCGATGACCCGGCCGGTGCGGTTGCGGATCGCTGAGATGCGGTGCAGCGTCCGCTCGATGCCCGCGCGGTTGTCGTCGCCGAACTCGCCGATGCGGCTGACGACGAGGTCGAGATCCTCTTGCGTTCCGGGCGCGTCGCCGATGATCTCGAAGGTGTCCGGGAAGCGCGCCTCGATGGGACGGCCGAGATCGATGACGACCTCCAGGAGGTCGTCCAGTAGCTCGTGCTGCTTCAGTTGCAGCCGCAGACCCGTCGGCAGCACGGCGAGCAGTTCCTCGATGTTGGCGATGATCTCGGTGCTGGGTGCCATGGCCCTATTCCGCGCTCGATCCTACACGATGCTTGTTACGCCCCGGTGAAGCGAAAGTGGCGCTCCGAACCGGCGACGATGCGCCGTCGAGCGCCACTCCTCGTCGTCTCGTTCGCTCTCAGCCAACGTCCCACGCCGCGATTATAGACCCCGCCGAAGGGGCTGTCAAACGGCGCTCAGGGCGCGGAGACAGTGCTTGCCGCAGGCGAGCACCTCAGGCGCCGCCGTGGTCGCGGCGCATCAGAAGCCGGAACCCCTCTTGCACGAAGTGGCGATCATTGGTGAGAACGTCCGTGAGGCCCTCGGCGTGCATCGTCGCCATCGAGATGCAGTCCACCAAGCTGTAGTGCTTGTCCTCCCGCTGCTCGTACAGCGCCAGCCCGCGGAGGAACGAACCGTGCGACTGCGGTATGACCGTGGTGTCGGGATCGGCCAGTAGCTCACGAACCAGCTCCGCGGCCAAGCGTCGCACTTCCGGGTCAGTCTGGGATCTCGCCGCCAGAAACTCCGTGAGCACCTCCTCCGTAGTGACGATGGCCCGGCCGGGTGTCTCGTCAGTCGCCCAGACCGCCATATCGTGCCACTGGTCCCGAGGCCCGGTGATCGCCAACCAGAAGACGGTGTCCGCGAAGACCTTCCTCATCGCTTCGGTGTGCCGTAGATGTAGTGGTCGTGTTGCTCGCTCAGGTCAGTGGGTACGCCTTCCCAGGCCTCGGCAGGGACGCGCTCCACCATGTTGCGGATGCGGACCCACAGCGAGTCCAGAGGGCGGGGGGCCTCGGCGGCCGACGGGGCTTCGCGGCCCGCACTCGCCTCGATGGTGCCCTCCGGCTCCCCGGGGGCGTCCGCGGGCAGGGCGACGGTCACCCGCCCTTGCTCGGCGGCTTCGACCAGCTCCTCGAGCGACAACAGCACGGTGGCAGCCCCGCCACCGCTCCGCACCTCGTAGAGTCGCACTTCACCCATACTCGGTTCCTCCTGCGCCCGATGCTGTCTGCCAGTTCGCACATTATACTCAATCCCGCGCGCCCTGTCTGCCTCTTCTGCTGGCGGCTCTTGGGGCCCGACGCGAGAGGTGCCGGAGGGGGCCTTGCTGAAAGGACGGCGAACCGTGTGGCGAGGTGATCCCCATGCGCGTCCTCCTTCTCGCCAGCCTCCCTCTGCTCGTGACGCATGCACGCGCCGAAGAGGCGTGCCGTCTGGTTGACGTAGGTGCTCAGGGCCGGATCCTGCGCAACGAGCACATTGTGCGGCGCATCCCGCGTCCGGAGCAACTGCCGTGCACGGCGGAGGTCTGGCCCGTGGGCGGGCCGGGCGTTGCGTTCGAGGATCAGGGCTTCCTGATCCGGCTGGAGGGCGGGGTCGAGCTAGGGCCGCGGGACTTCAGGTGGGAGAGTCCGACCGCACGCGAGGACGAGTTCGGCGTCTTCGCGGCGACGCTTGGGGGAGTCGGCAAGAGCGTGCCGCTCCGGCTGCGACTGGAGTACGCGATCCTGCCCGAGGAGCCCTTCATGTGGAAGCGGCTGCACCTGCAGGCAGCGGACGCGCCGGTGCTCGTGCGGGATGTGCAGGTAGAGCGCCTCAAGACACCGGTGCCGACGGATCTGGGCGGTCTTGGGCAGCCTGTGTTCATCGACAACCGTGGGTTCGTCGGGTTGGAGTACCCGGCGGCGGACAACCTCCAGCGGGAGGGGCTCGTGACGCTGGAGCACCATCCCGGCAAGCGCCTGGAGCCCGGCGCTCGCTGGTGGACGAGCAAGATGGCGGTACTGGGCATAGCGGACGGCCAGGACGCGGCGACGGCGTTCCGGCACTACGTGTCGCGCATCCGTCGCCCGCCCAAGCCGCTCGTGGTCTACAACTCGTGGTACGACGTGCAGCGCGGGGAGATGAGCGTACCGGTGCTGCTGGAGCGCGCGAAGCAGCTTCACGAGGAGCTGGCCGTCAAGCGCGGCGCGCCCTTCGAGGCGGTGGTGCTGGACGACGGCTGGCAGGATGTGCAATCTATCTGGGAGATCGACAGGCGCGGCTTTCCGAACGAATTCGACGAGCTGCACAGCGGGCTGAAGGCGATGGGGGTGAGCCTTAGCCTGTGGCATCCGCTGACCGCCATGAAGTACAACCTCGACACGGAGTGGGGCGCGGCGAACGGGTATGAGGTCTCGCCGGACAAGTCCTTCTTCTGCCTCGCGGGCCCGAAGTACAACGCCGCCTTGCGGGACGAGCTGCGGCGACACACGACCCAGTATGAGGTCGCCTACTACAAGCACGACTTCAACGCCTTCCACTGCGCGGGCGAGGGGCATGGGCATCTCCCTGAGGCGGTCTACGGTCGCGAGGCGAACGTGGATGCCGAACTCGCGATGTTCGACTACCTGACCGAGCTGAACCCGCGCGTCTACCTGAACCCAAGCGGCGGCATGTGGCTCAGCCCGTGGTGGCTGATGCACGTCGATACCGTCTGGATGCAGTATTGCTCGGACTTCGGCTACAACAAGGAGGTCGTCGCCTACGAGCCGCGCGACTGGGAGATGACGTACCGCGACGCAATGCTGTGGCGCAACCTCTATGGCGACCGCGCGCAGTTCCCCATCGCGTCGATCATGACCATCGGCATCATCGATGGGAAGCTGAACCGCCTCGGCGGCGAACACGAGCCGCTGGACCGCTGGGCGAACAATGTGATGGTGAACATGGGACGCGGCTCGCTGCTGCAGGAGCTGTACATTACCCCGAGCCTGCTCTCCCAGCAGCAGTGGGACATCCTCGCCTCGGCGCTGAAGTGGCAGCGGCAGTACGCCAAGCAGATGGCGCAAGGCCGGATGCTGCCCGCCGACCCGCGCTGGGGCGGCGTGTACGGCTGGGTGCACCTGGATGAAGGCGGCGGGTTCGTCTGCCTCCGGAACCCGGGCATCGTCGGGCAACGCGTGACGGTCGCGCTGCCGGAGCTTGACCCGCGTTTCTGGTGTCCGGCGCAGCGCGTCTATCCGTGGCTGGAGGATCTGGACCTACGCGGACGGCGCCTTGAGGTCGAGGTGGAACCGTTTGGGGTGACGGTTGTCCAGATCGGCCAGGTTCTCCAGTTCCCCGCACGACACAGCGCCCTGGTGGCCGCCGGGCCGGATTCGACGACCTACGACGTCTGGGGCCTGCCGGGCACGAGCGTGTGGCGCGAGAGCCGCACGGCCCGGATGGAGTACTGCGAGCCGATCCGCTTCCCCGGCCAACCCTATCATCTCTGGGACGTGAAGGCGCTCGACGACTCAAGCCGGCGCTTCGGGGTCACGGTCGATGAGGGCGTGGACTGGCGCTTCGTGGTGGTGGCGCATGGGGCAGGGAAGACGCGTGCGGTGAACCTCCTCGTCGATGGCGCCGAGGTCAAGGCGCAGCGGGTCAGCGGCGAGGGGTGGGAGCTGTTCCTGTGCGACGTGCCGAAGGGAGGCCACGAGGTCGCGTGGACCGTCCCCGATGCAGCGCAGGTAGAACCGTTCGCCGCGCCCGGCTACTCGGTTGAGAGCTTCTTCGTGCGCGAGGCGAAGCTCGTGCCGGTTCGTGTGACCGTCGCGTGTGAGGCCGCCGACCCACCGCGCCCGCTACCCGAGACGCCGAACGCGGGCATTGAGCGCAGCACCTGGGTCGGGCCGAAGGTCACCATCGAGGCCAAGCAAGGCCCGCCGAGCGTCGCGGTCACCGAGCAAGACCTCGCCGCCGCGAAGGCTGCGAAGCTGCATATCAAGGTCTTCGGCTCGCAGGGCGGGGACGACTACGGCCGGAAGTGGGTCGTACTGAACGGGCAGCGGATCGCTGCGGTGCCGGTGAACTCGAACGCGAGCGAGCCCGACGCATGGGAGAGCTTCGTCATCGACCTGTCGCCGGCGCAGACGAGGCTGTTGAAGGTGCAGAACGAGGTCGCCATCGAGACAGAGACGGGCGACTGCTTCAAGTTCGCGGACCTCGCCCTCGCCGTGGAACTGGCGGATGGGCGCTGGGCGGAGACCGAGCACTCCGACAGCGTCTGGTGCAGCGCGCCGGGGTGGGCGTACGACGAAGGCAAGAGCTTCAGTGGCAAGACGCCGGGCATCCGCCTGGCGTTCAAGGCAAGGTAGACCCGGCGGGGCTCAGCGGTCCACGGCGGTCAGCCAGTCGAGGGCCTTGACGACGATGTCGCGCTGCTCGGGCGAGGCCTCAGGGTGGGGGCTGATGGCCATCACTCGCCCCTCGCCGTATTGCCCGATGACGATGGCCGGTGTGTTGACCATCGTGCCCCGCTGCGCATCGTAGCGCGAGACCTCCGTGCGGAAGTGCGCCAGCGGCACATAGGGCGGGAGGTCGTTGCGTGCACCGGGCGAGAGGATCGGCCCGTTGTGGTAGCGCATCTCCACCCGTGTGAGGGCCTCCCGGCCGAGGATCGGTTCGGCGCCTTGGGCGAACTCCACGGTCACCGCCGCGCTTTCCCCACGGTACCACAGCTGCTTCCCCCTCTCGCCCGGCACCGGGCCCGTCAGCACGTGGGCGTTGAGTAGGCCGAGCGACCAGGAGTAGTGGGACGACGCGAGGTAGGCTCCGGCGCAGATGCCGAGATACCCGCCGCCGGCCTCCACGAACTCCCGAACGTAGGCGGCGGCTACGTCACCCAGCGCGCGGGCCTCGGCGCTGCCACTGCCGCCGGGGAACCCGACCGCGTCGAAGGCCGTCAGAGCGCCCCTGCGCAGGTCAACGGGACCAAGGTGGCAGGCGGCGTACCCCTCCGTGGAGTCCAGGAGGGCTACGAGCGTGGACACGCCCCGCTCGGCGGCGCCGCCGCCGTCGAACACGCCCACGTAGCGCGTGTCCCGGGGCCTCGCCGACGCTATCACGTCCACGCAGTCGCGGTCGAGGAGGCCGATGCTCCGCAAGGCGGCGTTGACCATGATCCGATGTTGGCGCGTCCGCGTGGACATCGGTTGGCCCTTGGACGTCGTCTCAAGACAGACGGCACTGACGCCCAGCACATCCTGAGCCGCCCTCGCCAGGCCGCCCTTGACCGCCCCCTTCAGACGGACGAACCGTCGCTCAGGGCCACTGACCGTGGCGTTGACCGCCGTGAGGACCGCCTCGGCGATCGGGTTCAGCTCCTCAGTGTCGGCGCAGATGACGCTGGAACCCACGGACGCGGAACCGGCGCCGCGTACTCCCGCGCCCTCGTGAAGATCGATCACCCAGCGAGGATGCCATTGCTCCACCAACGCCCACAAGGCCTGACAAGGTGGAGTCTTGGCCCCGGTGGACTCGCCGAGTACTGGGAAGTTGCGGTTCGCGTTGCGCAACGTCTCGTCATCCCGCCAGGCCGGCAGATACCGCGTCCCCTCGCGCAGGCCCGGGGTGTTGGCCCTCGGAACCACGATGAGCGTCCCGCACGCGATGGGCCAGTGACGGATCTGCTCGGCGGCGCGGAAGCCGGCCGGCTCGTCGCCGTGCAACCCGGCCGTCAGCAGCACCGTCGGCCCCGGCGCGGCCCCCCGGATGACGTAGTAGGGGTTCTCCCACTCTGTCCCGGCAGCCAGCACCCCGGTCGGCGCGCCCGCCCCTGCGCTCACGCATGAGCACAGAAGCGCAGCCACCAACCCGGCTGCTGCCGGGCGGAAGTGCCGATGTCGCCACATGGCGGCTCTCCTGAACCGGACGTACGCAGGACTGCCAACGCCGTTCCCTTCCCCAGAGCCGCGACCCTCCCCGAGCGCTCCGGCCGGCGAGGACAGCTTGCACTTCCCTTGCGTGAGTTCGCTCACGTTCGGAGTCGCCCGACGAGGGCTTCAGACGCCGCATGGCGAAGCAGACCGTAGACGGAGGCGTTACATGGCGAAGGCGTTTGTCGGCGCGTACCTGCAGGGCCTGAAGGCGGTCCTCGACGAGATCGACCTGGACGCGGTCGACCGCATCGGCGCGCGCCTGTGGCAGGCGTACGTGGATGACCGGCGCATCTTCATCATCGGCAACGGGGGCAGCGCGGCGACGGCGTCGCACATGACGTGTGACTTCGCGAAGGGGGCGACGGTGCCGGGCAGGCGCCGTGTGCGGGCGATCAGCCTGACGGACAACGTGGCGCACATGACCGCCATCGGCAACGACATCGGCTACGAGAAGCTCTTCACCGAGCAGCTCGCGAACTTGGCCGAACCGGGCGACCTGCTGGTCGCCTTCACCGCCTCGGGCAACTCGCCCAATATCCTGGATGCACTGAGATGGGCGAAGGGGAAGGGAATCGAGACGATCGCGGTGTTGGGATTCGATGGGGGAGAGGCGGCGCGGCTGGCGGACTTGTGCGTGATCGCCCGCAGCCGCAACTACGGCTTCGTGGAGGACTTCCACCTGATCCTCGAGCACGCGCTGAGCCAGTGGATGCGCGAGAGGATCGAGGCGGACGGACCGGCGGAGCGGTGAGCGAGCTGCCGGCGCGGCAGCGACGGAAGTGCAGTGATGGGGAGCGACGAACACAATCAGGGGCGTGACGACCTGGACGTGCGTCTCGATGAGCTGGCCACCTTCGAGACCTACACGCCCTTCAGCCAGCTCTACTGCCGGCTGGTTGTCGCGTGGAGTCGGGAGGCCGGATTCGACGCCGAGACTCTTCGCTCGGCGTGCGGTCGGCTCTTCGACATCGAGCTTTGGTATCACCAGACGCTGGCGCAGCTCAGCGAGCGGCAGGACGTCACCCACGAGGACGTGCGCAGCGTGGCAGACAAGCGTCGCATCAACCTCACGGCCCTTGCCGAGCGGATCAACGAGATTGACACTTCCAGCCCGCGCGCAACCGTCGTGAAGCACCTGCTGCTGGGCGAGTGTCACCATCACCTGCGGGAGATTCGGGCGGTCGTCGCCGACATCGAGGCCGCCATCGGCAGCGGAGGCGGCCACCCGTTGGTGCACTTCGCCCTCGGCTACAACTGGTTCGACTACGCGCGCGAACTGCTCACGGCGGAGTATGGTCCGCAAGCCCGAACGGCAGAGCACGCCGACAGGGAGTTCCGGTCGGCCTGCTTCAATGCCGTCAAGGCCTTCCGCGATGGGCTGACCGGCCAGGCCTTCGACGCCCAACTGCACTTCTGGATCGGCCGAGCGCTCGCCGCCGCAGGACTCCTCGACGAAGCCGAAGCCGCTCTCGAGACGGCCGTGCGCATCGACCCCGACTTGTTCGGCCTGCCCGCCATCACGGAACAGGACCAGGAAGGCGCTCCGGGGCCGTCGGCACCCCCTTGGGCGGGAGGTCTGCCAGAGGATCTCGAGTCGCCTCCGCCGCCGATCTCGGAGGACGAGGTGCGGCGTTTCGGGGAGCTGCTCAAAGGGTCGTGGGAGAGAGACGACCTGCTGCCAGAGTAGGCGCGCAGCCCCGCGCGACGGACGAAGTCAGTCCTCGCTAGACAGCCTCCCGCGTTCTCCCTCGAAGAGGTCCTCGTGTAGTGCTCGTAGGAGCCGGATGATCGCGAGCCGCTCGGGGCAGCGGGGCTCGCAGTCGCCACACTCGGTGCAGCGGTCGGCTTTGACGCCCGGGTACCACGTGCCCGCATTGCCCATGAACTTGTAGCGGTCCTTGCACCAGGCGACGAGACCGTAGGCGCGCAGGAGGTTGTTGAGCCGCAGGAGCTCGGGGATGTTGATGTCCACCGGGCAAGGAAGGCACTTCCGGCAGCCCGTGCAGTAGTCCGCCCCGAGGGCTTCCGCCATGCGCTCGACGATGCGTTCGCCCTTCGCTGCGTAGAACTGCGGATCGCCGAGGTCGCCGCCGATCGCGTCGTACGCCTCCTCGAGCTCGGCCAGGTTCGAGACGCCGACGATGGCGGTCGTGAGGCCGGGTTGGCTCACGATCCACTGCAGCGCGAACCGCACCGCCGCCTCGCCTTCGAGCGCCTCCTGCAGCGCGGTCGAGGGTCTGGCCAGCCAGCCCTGTCCGAGGGGTGTCATCGCCACGAAGGCCATGCCGAGCTCGACGGCCTTCAGGCGTAGCCCGTCGTACACGGAATCGAGGTAGAGGTATCGCCCGGTCACGGACACGAACTCGCGCGTCTCCATGATTCGGAGGGCGTCCTCGGGCAGGGCGTGGGTCGTGAAGCCCACATGCCCCACGAGCCCCTCGTCCTGCAGCTTCCGCGCGCCGGCCAGCGGACCGTCCTTGGCCAAGACCTGCTCGGCCATCTCCCAGGTGTTCACGCCCCACATCTGCAGCATATCGATCCGGGGAATCCCCATGCGCTGCAGCGACTGCTCGGCGCGTCGGCGGACGGCGTCGGCGTCCTTGTCGGAGCCGACGTGCGTCTTCGTCGAGAAGACGACGCCGGTCACATCTCGACCGGCGAGGGCCTTGCCGATCAGTTCCTCGCTATTGCCGTAGCCGGGCGCGGTGTCGATGTACGTCACGCCCATCTCGAGGGCGCGCGCCAGCAGGGCCGCGACCTCATCGGGCGGCTTATCGGGGATTCGCATTCCTCCGAAGCCCAGAACGGAGACCCGGTTGCCGGTGGCGCCAAGCGGTCGGTACTCCATGCACGCAGACTCCTCGTCTAGCGCAAGTTTGAGACTTTGGGAGACCCCCTATTGCGCTACGGGGCTGAGAGGGGCCTCTCCGGCGATTTCGACCCTCTTCTGCGCCGAGGTGTAGTGTAAAGGATATTCGGTGCTTTGCTTGAC
>VGFC01000029.1 GCA_016869045.1 Armatimonadota bacterium | reverse complement strand
GCAGCTTCGACCTGCTGGATACGCCCAGCTTGCGGTTGACCGGTGTTGCCAGTCGCGCGGATGCGGAATACGATCTGACCTTCTCGTCGCTGTTCCCCTACTACGAGACGCTGCAGTACAACCTGCCGAACGGCGCGGTGCCCTGGGAGCGGTGGACGCGGAATGCTCCGGTGTTCCGGGGCGCCCGAGCGCTCTCCGCGATTGCGGCCACTCAGATCGGCGACACGCCCATCGAGGTACGCTACGTGAACCTCGATCCCGTCCTGGCGGCGCCGCCCGCCTGGTGGCCGGACTACGCCGTGGGCCAGTACAACCATCTGCTGGCGCTCAGCGCGACCAGGCCGGTGGTGCAGGGGCTCGACTTCACGTTCACCTGGGGTCGGGAGTTCGCCAACGGTGCGGGGCTCAGCGACATCGACCTGCTCCAGGCGGCTGCGGTGGCCTCCTTCTGATACAGTTGAGAGGACACTCGGGCCGAACCGGCGAATCTGCAGAGCGGGGCGTCTTCGGGCGCTCCGCCGTCGTTTCCGAGTGTGCCTGGAGGTTGGCGGGCTGAGATGCGCCTGAGTTACGAACAGGCCGTTGCCTACCTGGACTCGCTGATCGACTTCGAGAAGCTGGGCGCGACGTACTTCGGGCGCGACCGCTTCCAGCTCGCCACCGTACGGCGGCTGCTGGCGGCGCTCGGCGATCCGCAGGCGGCCCTGAAGATCGTCCACATCGCCGGCACGAAGGGCAAGGGCTCGACGGCCGCGATCCTGGACTCGGTCCTGCGCCAGGCGGGCGTCCGCGTCGGGCTGTTCACGAAGCCGCACCTCGTGGACATCCGCGAGCGCACCCGCGTGGCGGGCGAACTGGTCAGCCCCGAGGAGTTCGCGGCGTCAGTGGAGCGCGTCCGTCCGCACGTCGAGCGGCTGAACGCGGAGCCCGACGCCGATCCGGTCACCTTCTACGAGGCCCACCTTGCCGCGACGCTGGTTCTCTTCGCGACGCGCGAGGTCGAGGTGGCGATCATCGAGACGGGGTTGGGGGGGCGGCTCGACGCGACCAACGCGCTGACGCCCGTGGCCACGGCGATCACGCGGATCGACTTCGACCACGTGGACATCCTGGGCGACCGGCTGGAGGACATCGCGCGCGAGAAGGCGGGCATCCTGAAGCCCGGCGTCCCGTGTGTCTTCGCGCCGCAGGCCCCGGAAGTTGCCTCCATCCTCCGGGAGCAGGCAGCCTGCGTGGGCGCACCGACCATCTCGTGCCCGGCGATCACTGAGCACCCGGACGGCAGCTTCGACGTGACCGCGGGCCACGTCTACCGAGGCCTCAGGCTCCCGCTGGCCGGTCGCCATCAGCATGAGAACGCGGCGCTGGCAATCGCGCTCGGCGAGATGCTGGGGAGCACGGGGGTGGTCGTGCCCGAGCAGTCCGTTCGCGACGGCCTGGCCGAGGTGCGTTGGCCGGGCCGGTTCCAGGTGCTGGCGGGGGAGCCGACGATCGTCCTGGATGTGGCGCACAACCGCGTCTCGGCGCAGGTCCTCCGCGAGGGGCTTGCCGAACTACTGACCGCACGGCCGGCGGGGGCCGGACTGGTGCTGGTTGTGGGGATCGCCAGAGACAAGGATGTGCCCGGCTTCGTGCAGGCGCTCGCACCGCTTGCTCGGAAGGTGGTCTGTACGGACGCGCACTCGCCACGCGCCGCCGACCCGCGCACCATCGCCGAGGCGATTGAGGACTGTGCCGCGGAGGTCATCTGCGTGGGAACGGTCGCGGAAGCCCTCGCGCAGGCGCAGCAGGCGGCTGAGCCGACGGATGTCATCTGCATCACGGGGTCGTTCCATGTGGTTGGGGAAGCCATGCAGGCCCTTGGCATCGAGCCTTAGCCTTGCCGCGGCCACCGCCGCGCTGGCCCTGTCGGCCGGCTGCCTCGGGCTGCGCCACCCGAGCCGTCCCCCCGCCGCGGAGAGCCGAGTGTCCCCCGGCAGCCGGGAGGACTCGGTCCTGCACCTCGCGGTGAGGACGGAGGACGCCGGCGAGACCATCTCCTACGTTGGTGACCGGTGGCGGCTGGCGGTTGACAAGGAGGCGGGCTGGCGCCTCGAAGAGGACGAGACGAGCACGCTGAAGCTGGTGCGCGACGCAGAGGGTGTACCGGTCGCGCTGCGAGTGCGTGCATATGCGATCCGTGGCGGGATGGAGCCGAAGACGTTCCTCGCCGCCCATGCCATGTGGCTGGCCGAGGAGCGCGCGCCCCGGGTGGAGTACAGGTGGGACAAGGGCCTGCAGGCCTGGCAGGGCTACTCGGTCGGCCGGGAACGCGAGACGTACTTCCTGTTCCGCGTCTCCGGCGACCGGGCCTATGTCCTGGAGGAGTCGGCCGAGTCTTCCGCCCTGGGCGCGCGGGCGGCCGACGAGTTCCAGCGCATTGCGGCGAGCTTCCGCTGCCAGCCGGAGAAGCCGTGAACGACAACGAACCGCTCACAGCCAGTCTCATCGAGGCCTTCGTCCTCTGCCCGATGAAGTACCGGCTCTACCGCCTGGGGGGACCGCAGGGCGGGATGACACGCCGGGTGGACGCCGCCCGGGCGCTGCACGCCGCGGTGAAGCACTGCCTGGACGAGTGCTATCGCGCCGGCGGGCTACGGGAGTGGCCGGTCGAGCGCCTGCACGAAGAGTTCGCCCGGTCCTTCAACGGGGCGGCGTGCGCGGATAGCCGGGAGGAGGAGGAATGCCGAGCCACCGGTCTCCGCCTGCTCGCCGAGTACGGCGCCGACCACGTGGCCGACGAGGCGACCGACGTGCGCGTGGATCTGACGGTCGAGGGGCGCCTGGGCGATCCGGCGTGGCGCGCGAACGCGGATCGCCGCGAGACCCGCGCGGATGGAAGCGTCGCCTACGTCCTCTATTCGACCGCCCGCCAACCTCCGTCGCCCGGTTCCCTGAGTGAGGACCTCCGGACAGGGGTGCTGCAGCTGCTCGCCGAGCAGCTCGAGGGCCGCCCGGTGGAGGTCGAGATCCACGCGTTGCGCAAGCGCCGAATCATCGACGCGACGAAGCGCCCCGACGAACTGACCGCCATCGAGGAACGTGCGACACAACTGGCCGCCTCGGCGCGCAGCCTGGTCGACCCGCCCGCGCTCAAGGGCCGCCACTGCCGCTGGTGCCACGTTCGCTCGGTCTGCCCCAAGTGGGCCAAGTGATGCGCCTGCTCCTCATCCCTCGCTTCTGCCGGCCGGCGTCTGTGGGCGTCCTACTGGCGCTGACCACCGCTGCGGCCGCGCAGCCGGAGTTGGAGTCTCTCGTGGGGCGCCACTTCGTCGTGCGGTTCCGCGAGCCCAATCGCGTTCACGCTGAGGCGGCGCTCGAGGAAGCCGACGACCTGGTGGACCGGGTTCAGGACGATTTCGGCGTCAAGCTCGCCAAGCGGGCCGAGATCATCGTGTGCGCGACGGACACGGAGTTCGACCGAACCGTCGGTGAGCGGCAGCCCGCGTGGGTGGTGGGTGTCGCGCAGCCGGAGGTAGACCGAATCGTGCTGAAACAGGGCTCAGTGAAGGGCTTGCGGCGCGTGACGCGGCACGAAGCCGTTCACCTACTGCTGGGGAAGGCCCTGGGCGAGGCCGAGAGCCGCGCGCCACGCTGGCTTCACGAGGGCGCCGCGAAGTACTACGGAGACGACTGGACCGCTGCCGACCGTGAGGTCCTGGCGGGTGCGGCCAAGCAGGGCCGGCTGCACACGATCGATCAACTCGCCGACTTCCCGACGCACCCCGACGAGGGCGCCATAGCCTACGCGGAGAGCTTTGTGCTGGTGGAGTACCTCGTCTCCCTGGATCCGCCCCACGGCCTGAGCCGGTTCGTCGTCGAATTCCGCGCGACGGGCGAGGTCAGCCGCGGCTTCGTGCGCGCCTACGGCCTGACCCAGGAGCAAGTCGAGGCCGGCTGGCGCGAGGCTATCAAGGCGAAGACGCGACACGCACCCCTGAGCTGGACGGCAGAGGCCACCGGCTTCCTGCTGATGGTGGTCGTCTTCGTGTTCGCCTATCTCCGCGTCCGTCGCCGCTCGCGTGAGATTCGGCGGCGGATGGAGGAAGAGGAGCTGCTGGAGCGGCTCTTCGACGAGACGCGCCGGCGGGAGCGCGTCAGGCCCACGTGGCCCCCTCGGGATGAGACCGATGAGGCGAGCGACGAGTAGCGCCGCGCCGCCGACTCACCCGACAGCCTCAATCTCCACCCCGCCTGCGACCAGGCCCGCCAGGTTGTAGACCAGTGCTGTCACGACCCCTGAGATGAAGCCCAGCACGGGGTAGACGACCAGCATTACCACGACCGTCACGACGGACCCGGCCGCCGTCATCGGCCCCAGACCGGGGGACGGCGTCAAGCGGGACATCGGGAGGAGCACTAGCACGATGGCGAACACCGAGACAACAAGCGCCTCGGCCGCGCCGATCACTCCCGTCTGCCACACACCGATGCCGCTGACCCTCGCCGATCTCTCGGCGGGGCGGACCCCGTACTCAGCGACAGCGGTCGAGGCAATCGCGGACTGGAACTGGATTCCCCCCCAGGCGGGGGCCAGGACGTTGTAGAGGGCACTGAGGCCGAGGGCGACGAGGCCCGTCCAGACGCCCATGCCGACAGGCACGCCGAGGAGCATCCCCGCCGCGAGGGCGCCTACCTGCCAGCCCGTCCCGCCCCCCAAGGCGCCAGCCAGCCCTCCCAGGAGCACGAGTGCGCAGAGCCCGAGCAGGAGCCCGAGGAACGCCCCCGCCAATGCCCCGGTGCACATCGCGGAGCCGGGGCTCATTCGCCTCAACTCGCGTGTCCCGCTTGTCCACGGCGCTGGCGCCCTAAAGCGCAAGGGGAAGCCGTCGCCCTGCCCAGCCAGCCAGTTGAACACCACCACGGCCAGGCAGACACCCAGGACTGCACTACCGATGCCGATGACCAGATTCAGGACTGAGGCCCCCGCCCCAAAGGGTACGCCGACGGCAGGGAAGCCGCCCGCCCGGAGCAGACCCAACGCGTAGCGTAGCCCATTGGTGGCGACGACGTACACGACCGCGAGCGCGGCCGCGTTCTTGATGAACGACCCAGGCGCGACGTACTGGATCAGGACGCCGTCAGCCATGCCTTCGCGAGCCTCCGACATCGGTGACGGAGGCGGAGCGGGCGGAGGAGGAGGCGGCGGGGCCACCAGGGTCGCGTTGCACCACTCGCAGACGGGCCCGTGGCGCGTCGCCATGCCGCACGACGGGCAGCGGACCTCACCGGCCTCCGGCGCCTCATCCTCGATCACGGGCGCGACCGCCGCCGGTGGAGGAGGCGGGGGCGGCGGGTAGGCGCTTGGCGGCGGAGGAGGAGGGGCGGCCGTTGCCGGGACCTTGATCAGGTGCCCACATGCGCACTTCCCCGTCTGCCCGGCACGCGACTCGGGAAGGGAGTACGTCTTGCCGCAGTGGACGCACGTTACCTGGACCGGCACCGGCATCACCATCCCTCGGTATGGGTGCTGTCTCAACTGTTCGGCGGCGACCATGAGTAGTTCCTGCCGCGAACTCACCACGAGGCCCCGAGCGCTTGGGGGACGTCGGCGAAGGTCGGCACACGGGTGACGCCTGCGGGCGCCTGGCCCGGCCCGACGCAGATGCACCTCATCCCCAAGGCCATGGCCGGAGCGAAGTTGCGCGGGTTGTCATCCACGAGCGCGATCTCAGCGGGCGGCAGGCTCAGCGCCTCGACGACCCTCCGGTAGAAGATGGGCGACGGCTTGGGGTTGAAGAGGGAGAACTCGATGTCGAAGATGCCCCGAACCAGGTCGCGGACGCCCAGTGTCACCAGGACGCGTTCCGCATAGCGCCGGGTGGCGTTGGTGAACAAGTAGCACGGCACGCGGATGCGGCGGAGGCTCTCCGCCAGTCCCGGGTCCGGCGTCACGTGGAGCTCCGGCTCCACGGAATCGACGGCGAAGCGGTTCAGGTCCCGTTCGTTCACGTCAAACAGCCGGTTCAGGCCGCGCGCGGTCGTGCCGAACTCGCACCACAACTCCCGGCGCAGGCGGTCGGCCCGTTCCCAGGGGATGCCGGTGTGGATGGCGATGAAGGCGGTGATTCGCCGGTCTACGGTGCAGATGAGGGAATCACCCGGTTCGTAGAGCGTCTCGTCGAGATCGAGCAGGACGGCGCGTAGTGGCATGGTCGGCGTCACCAAACCGGCCGAGCCTGCACGGGCTCGGCCGGGGTCGCTTCACCATAGGTCGCCGGAGGAGTCCGTCCGGCGCTCAGTTGGGGATCGGCACTCCCATGAGCCGCAGCGCCTGGTCGATCTTCGTCTCCGAGGTGTCGAAGTCACCGTCGGTGTACGCGCTCCGAGAGTCCTTCAGCAACTGCGAGACCTCGTCGGCCTTCGGATCGCCGGCGTTCTTGAGGGCCATGAAGGGTTGCTCGGCGGCGGCGAACTTCCGCTTGATCCGCTGCTTCTGCGGCACGCGAGCCGTGTCCGAGCCGGCTGCGGTCGGCACGGTGGGTGTAGGCTTCACGCTCCCTCCGGAGGGGGTCGTCGGGACGGTGGGAACCGTCGGCACGCGCGGGATGGTCGGGACGCCGCCTCCCGCCGTCACCGGCTTGGGCGGGGTCGAGGGCGTCGAGGGCTTCGGCGGCTCCGGAGTCTCGATGAGTGTAGGCCGCGGCGGCTGCGGTGTGCCCGCGGCCTCTCCGGTCTCGCGCGCCTGGGCCATGAAGGGCTCGAGGTTCTCGAGCAGGTTCGAGGCCAGCCGGTCGCGCCCCTCAAGGTACTCCGCCTCCGGCAGCGTCCGCACGAGGTTCATGGTCTCCAGCACCATGAGCAGCGCGGAGCTGCGCGGCGTCTTGTCGGGCGTCGGCAGGGGCGCCGGCTCCGGCTTCGGGACGATCTCGCCGGTCGGCTGCGTGCTCGCACCGGGCGCCTGGCCCGACACCCCGGTGACCGGCTCTCCGCCGGCGGGAGTCACGCTGCCTGAGGGCGTGACCACGCCGGTCGGGGCGCGCGGCGCAGGCGGAGCCGGTGCCTCGCCCGGCTTTGGCGGCCGAGCCGGCAGCCGTGAGACCGGCGTGGACCGAGGCAGCGCCTCCCGGATGTTCTTCAGCCACATCTTCGCCAGCGAGATCTCGTCCGTGTTCGACGCCTTGGCATCCGCCGGGTAGACGTCGATGACGGGTCGCGTCTTGCAGTAGATGTGCAGGACCCCGTCCTTGCGCGCCATCGACAGCTTCGGGTTCCGCGTGTCCTCGTACGAGATCACGTCGGCGATCCACTTGTCGATCTGTGCGACGCGGGCCGTCACGCTCTCGAATCGGCCCTTCTCGCGGATGCGGGCCACCGTCATCCCGCCGATCACAACCGGGTCTTGTGCGTGGGCCACGCCGAGCATCAGCGCAATCAGTGCCGGAGCCAGCCCCCGAATCGGTCTCATCTGCGTTTGTCCTCCCCCCGTGGTGCGGGAACCGGCGCAGGCCAACCGGCCGGCCCCGACGGAGACTATAGCCAAGCCGCTCCACCAAGTCAAGGACACCGGGCAGGGGGCGAAGGTTGCGGGACGGTACGAGCATCCTTCGCGGTCCCACCACCCAACACCTTGCCCGAGCGCCCGGGTCGGGCCAACAGGTCTGGGAACCCCCGGCGGCGAACCGCCTGGGCCGGGCCCTGACGGCAGCTTTGCCGCTCCGCGTCAGGTGGGCTGTTCGTTGGCAGGCTCCTTGCAGGACCGAAGCCGAAGACCCTGCGCCGCGAGGTGGTCCCGATGCGAATCTGCCCACGCTGCACAAAGGTGCTCGAACAGGTCGTCGTGGACGGCGTGACCGTCGAGGGGTGCCACGGGTGCGGCGGCGCGTGGTTCGACCGCGGGGAACTCGACGAGGTCGCTCACCGTGATCCCGCAGCTCTCGAGCGAATCGACGCGGCCTTCACGCCCAAGGCCGGGCAACCGCCCGCCCCCTATTCCTCCATGCGCTGCCCCGTCTGCCTGGACCGGCTCGCACGGTTTGAGTTCAAGCACTTCCCCGGCATCGAGCTGGACGGCTGCCGGAAGTGCCGGGGCGTGTGGGCCGACGACGGCGAACTGGCTCGGATCGCGAAGCGGATCGCGACCCATCGGCAGCCCAAGTAGCCCCCTACTTCACGGCGTCCTCTACGGCGGCGCTCACAACTACCCACTCATCGGCGGGCCCGGCAAGGGTCCCCGCGTCCTCGAGGGCCCACGCCACTCCTCCGACCAGGACCGACTGCCCCGCCTCGAGGCGCGTCGTCAGGACTAGCTCGGGTACGAGAACCACCACACCGAGCCCCGGTCCGCAGCTGATGCAGACCTCGCCCGGCGTGCCGCGTCCCTCGGCGACCCCGGGCGGCTCGGGGTCGCGCCCCGTCCGCCGCCAGGTGCCGTACGCCAACGAGAGCCGCAGCGCTCCCGTCTCCATCACGGTCGGTCGCGCCTGGAAGCAGAACTCGGGCTGCGGCGCCTCCGGATCGCCCAACCACACGGTCGCCCAGTAGCTGTCCATCACGGACACAGTGCCCTCGTTGAGTGTCTCTGCCTTCCCACCGGCTACGAGTGCGGCTACGCGCGACTCCCAATCACCGACGGTCACTTGCGCGTTGACGGCCGCCCCGTGTACGGTTGACGGAACCTCGCCCATCGGTGGCGCAGCAGGCTTGCCGAACAGATCGGCCGGGTCGGGCACCTTGAGCCGCCGGTAGCGCAGTGTGACCTGCGGGCGCGGCACGTCCATGACCTTCAGTACCTGCGCCAATGCGGCCAGCGCCTCCGGCAAGCCCTCGGCCTTGAGCGCGTTTCGCTCGCGGTCCACGGCAAGAGCACCCTTCAGCTGCGCCCAGTGCAGCTGCAGAGGTGTGACCCAATCCACGTCCTGCAAGACGAGCTGGTCGAGCACATCCGGCAGGCCCACGGCGTCAGCGTAGTTCAGGTTGAACGTCCTGGTCTCAGCTCCTGCCGACGATCCGTACAGGACGGTCGAGAGCGCAATCGCGAGGGCCATGCCCATCAGCCAACACCTCCAAGCGGGAGACAGCGTCCCTTGACAGTGCTCCTCGCCCGCCGTAGAATCGCCGCCGTGCAACAGGGCGTTTCCACCCATTCTACCGAAGCACCGCCCGCCCTTCTCCCCTCCATCACCCCGCGCGCGATCATCCTGGGCCTGCTTCTGATGCCCGTGAACGCGTACTGGGTGACGGTGGCGGAGGTGCGTTGGTATTCGCTGGACGGCTCGTGCCTCCCCCTGTTCATCACGCCCGTCTTCATCCTCTTCTGCCTGGCCGTGCTCAACCTGATCCTCAACCGTGTCTCGCCGCGGCACGCCTTCACTCAGGTCGAGCTACTCGTCATCTACATCATGCTGGTGATCGGCGAGACGCTCGCCGGGCACGACTTCGTGCAGAACTTGTTCGGGGTGCTCGGCCATCCCCACCGCTTCGCGACACCCGAGAACAAGTGGGCCGAGTTGTTCCACCAGCACCTCCCGAGCTGGCTGGTGGTCTCCGACGAGCGGGCCTTGCGGGGCTTCTATGAGGGCGACGCGGTCTGGTGGCAGTCGCAGAACCTCGTGCCCTTCCTCAAGCCGCTCGCCTGGTGGGGTCTGTGGCTGCTCGTGATGATCTTCGTTCTGCTCTGCCTGAACGTGCTGATCCGCCGCCCGTGGACCGAGCACGAGAAGCTGGCGTTCCCGCTGATCCTCCTACCCCTGGAGCTGACGCGCGGCCAGCAGTCGGCCGAGTTCTTCCGCAACCGGCTGATGTGGATCGGCTTCGGCGTTGCAGTCGCCATCGACGTGTTCGGCGGCCTGCACGAGTGGTTCCCCCAGGTGCCCTACATCCAGTACATCAAGCAGTACGACATGCGCCAGCACCTGCAGGGCCCGCCCTGGGACTACATGGGCCGCTTCACGACCAGCCTCTACCCCTTTGCGATCGGCCTCGCGTTCTTCCTGCCCACCGACCTCTCCTTTTCGTGCTGGTTCTTCTACCTGTTCTCGAAGCTGGAGCTGATCGGCGGCGGGATGATCGGGTGGAAGCAGGCGCAGGGCTTACCCTACCTCAACGAGCAGGCGGGCGGCGCCTGGATCGCCCTGGCGATCTCCGGTCTGTGGGCGGCGCGGCGCCACCTGGGCGACGTGTGGCGCAAGGTCGCTACGAACACGCCCACCGTCATCGACGCAGACGAGCCGTTCAGCTACCGCTTCGCCTTCGCGGGCATCATCGCGGGGTCCGTGGGGCTGATCGCGATCGCGATCCAGGCGGGGATGAACGTGCCGACGATCGCGGGCTTCCTCGTGATCTTCTACTTGCTGAGCCTGGCGATGACGCGCGTGCGGGCCGAGTTTGGCGCCCCGCACGAGATCTACTTCGTGAATCCGCACCGCCTGATGGTCCAGATCGCCGGCTCACGGTCGATGGGGGTGCACAACCTCACGGCGCTCTCGACGACGTATTGGTTCAACCGCTGCTACCGCTGTCACCCGATGCCGAACCAACTCGAGGCGTTCAAGATGACCGAATACGCTGCCATCGACCGCAAGTGGTTGGCGCGGACGATGGTGCTGGCGACGGCAGCAGCCATTCTGATTGCGTACTGGGCCAACCTCACGGTCACGTTCCGGGAAGGCGCGAGCGCGCGCGCTCAGGGCTTCAAGTCCTGGGTCGGCTGGGAGACGTACAACCGACTGCGGCAGTGGATCGAGATGCCGGAGGGGTCCGATTACCGCGCGATCCTCTTCATGGCGATCGGCGCGGCGTTCATGTTCGTGCTGAAGGCCTTGCGCTTCCGCTTCACCACCATGCCCTTCCATCCGGCGGGTTACGCGCTGGCGATCAGCTTCGCGATGGACTACTTCTGGTTCGCGTTCCTCGTCAGCTGGCTCCTCAAGGTCGTCCTGACGCGCTACTGGGGGATGAAGGTGCACAAGGAGGGCGTGCGCTTCTTCCTCGGACTGATCCTCGGCGACTACGTCTGCGGCTCCCTCTGGGCGATCCTCGGCCCCGCCCTGGGCAAGCGCAACTACAAGATCTTCATCTGACGTGGCAGCGCGCCATGGGCGCTCTGCGGGGCGGCGAACGCCGGGGCATCGGGCATCGCGGCTGGTGCCGGGGGAGGGAATCGAACCCTCACGAGCCACTCGGCTCATGGGATTTTAAGTCCCAGGCGTCTACCATTCCGCCACCCCGGCCCGGCAGCCACTATAGACGACCCCGCCCGCCCGCGTCAACGAGGGCCCAGAGAACCAGAGCGGGCGAGCCACCGGGCCCGCCCCTCAATGGTCGGTCAGATTGCTGGAGGCGGCAGCCGGAATCGAACCGGCGGATAGCGGTTTTGCAGACCGCCGCCTTAGCCACTTGGCTATGCCGCCTCACGTCGCTTATACCACAAACCGGCGGGCCGGGCAAGCGCCCGGCCCAACTCGGGAAGAGTCTGGAGCGGAAGACGGGACTCGAACCCGCGACCTTCTCCTTGGCAAGGAGGCGCTCTACCAACTGAGCTACTTCCGCTCGTCCATGGGTCCCGTACCGAGTCGGGACGCCGTCTGCTCATCCTGGAGCGGGCGACCGGATTCGAACCGGCGACACCCAGCTTGGGAAGCTGGTGCTCTGCCAACTGAGCTACGCCCGCACTCCGGCCATCGTGTACTGAGTCTGGTGGGCGGTAGAGGGCTTGAACCTCTGACCTTCTGTGCGTGAGACAGACGCTCTCCCAACTGAGCTAACCGCCCACCCTTGCGTCCAACGCCCGGCCCGCGTTGCTGACTGCTGGTGCCGAGGGCGGGACTCGAACCCGCACGAAGCAGAAGCTCACTAGCCCCTCAAGATACACGCCCTGAGTCGTCCTGTCAAGCCCCATTTTCCGGGCTTTCTTGGACGCCCCCGCGAGGTAACTCACTATATTGCACGGCTGGTTGCCCGTGAGGGTCACTAGCTTTGCACCCGCGCGATGGACTCCCGAAGGGAGTCTGCCATGCCCGCCGTACTGCGTCTGTCCGTCGCCGCCGCGCCGCTGCTCGAAGACGCCGTGGAGTCGTTCCTGCTGGAGTCGCGCCTCCGTGGACTGAGCGCGACCTACCTGGTCCTGCAACGGTACACCCTCGGCCCCTTCGCCAAGTACGCCCGGTCGGTCGGCTGCGACCGGATCGACGAAGTGACCGAGGCCCACGTCCGCACCTTCGTCGCCGACCGGCAGTCGCGGGTACAGGCCGCGCGCGTCAACCAGTACCGCATGATCCTCCGCTGCTTCTTCGACTGGGCACAAGGGGAGGGGTTTGTCGCCGTCAGCCCCGCCGCTCGCCTCCGCAAGCTCCGCGAGCCGCGCAAGATCATCGCCACACTCGGCCTGGCGGACCTCGAAGCCCTCCTCCGTCAGCCCGACACCACGACGTTCGTCGGATTGCGCGACCTCACGTTCATCCTGCTCCTGCTGGACACCGGCCTTCGCTTGTCCGAGGCCCTCGGGCTGCGCCTGGGGGACGTGGACCTCCCCGGCCTCACGCTGCGAGTGATGGGCAAGGGTGCAAGAGAGAGGCTGGTCGGCTTCTCGCCCACCTGCGCCGCGCGCCTGCAGACGTACCTCACCCGTCGCGCACTGGCCCTGAAGAGCGCCGGCCTCCCGGATCACGGTTGGGTGTGGCTGAACTGGTTCGGCAAGCGGGCCACCGCGGCGACGTTCCACGAGCAGCTCAAGCGGTACGGTCGCCGCGCGGGCCTGAACCATGTGCGGGTCAGCGCCCACACGATGAGACACAGCTTCGCGGTCTTCTTTGTCCGCAACGGGGGCTCGCCGTTTCATCTGCAGCGTTGTCTGGGCCATTCGAGTCTCCTGATGAGCCGCCACTACTGCGAACTGGCCGATGTGGACTTCCTCACGAAGCAACGTGAACTGAGCCTGGTCTCCGCGCTCGCCCTCGATTCCGAGAAGCGGCCCCGCCTTCGGCACTCCGCTGCAACGGCGGAACCTGGATCGAGGCCAGCGGCGACCACTTCTGCATCGCGCCCCTCACGTCCCGCGCCGCCTGCTTCGCGTAACGGTTCGTCATCGCGAGGGTCGAGTGTCCGAGGATGTGCATGAGTTCGAGGGAGTCGCCCTTCTCCCGCTGATGGGCCAGCGCGTAGGAGTGCCGGAAGTCGTGAGGTGAGCAGCGGGCGTCCTCGATCCCGGCCCGCGCCTTGTAGACCTTCAGGCGATCCCACACGGTATGAGCGCCGAGTCGGTCGCCGTCCTTGTTCGGGAACAACCATCGTGAATCGCTTCGGCCTATGCTCGCCAGGTGCGCGTTGCGCGCGCGATGGTACGCCGGCAGTTCGCGCCGGAACTCGACGGCCAGGCCGGCCTGCCTTTCCTTCTCGCCCTTGCCGACGAATGTCACCTCGCCTCGCGCTAGCTCCTCCCTCACTTGCACCGACAGCGCCTCTGTGATCCGCGCCGCGGTCGTGTAGAGGTACAGCAGAAGCAGCCGGTCGCGATGCCCCGCGAAGGTCGTGGTGTCGATCACCGACAGCAACCGCGCAATCTGGTCGGGGGTCAGTTCGGGGAAGAGCGGGTCGTCATCGCGGGGCTTGTCGATCCTGATGTTGGCGAAGGGGTTGTGGGTCGCGTACCCCCTCTCCGCCAACCACCTGAAGAAGACGTTGAGGTGTCGGTATATCGCAAAGAGCCGCCCCTGCCCGATAGACCGCTTGCCGTCGGCGCCGTACTCCTTGACGTGGGCGAGGTACGCCCTGGCGTCCGCCTCCGTGAGGAGTTCGAGGCGGTCGTGCCTGAGCGTCTGCAGTACCCAGCGGCGGAGGGGTCTCAGCGCAAAGCCGTATTGGTCGATGGTCTGGGGCTTGCAGGGCTGGAGGAGCTTCTCCTCGCGGAACTCCTCCCATGCCTCGGCCCACGTCGGCGAACCTATCGCGTCGTCGGGGACGAAGCCTGTCGGGCCGCGATGGGCTCCGGGCTCAGCGTTGGGACCGACGTTGCGAGGTTCGAGCCCCTCGGTGGGGGCCGGCCTTTTTGCGCCGGGGTCTTGATTCGGAACGAGCGATGGTGTAGTCTCACTCATAGCTACGGCCTCCCAATGGGTCGTGCTCTGTGTTTGTCTCAGTGACCCGGTGCCAGCCGGGTCACACCTTTCTCAGGATGGCTGTCCGTTCGTCTGAGGAACCTGACAGGCGTTCCGCCGTGCGTCGATCCACGTCGCCAGCGCGCGCCCCTCGACCCTCCACTGACGCCCCACCCGTACCGCGGGCAGCGTGTGACCGCGCACCCAACGAAGCACGGTCTGCCGGGAGACGCCCAACCTCGTCGCCGCCTCTGTCGTGGTCAACATGGCCTTCGGACCCGCGTTGCTCATGGTGCTCTCTGCGCCCCGTGGTGTCATGTGGTCAGTATAGCCGCTGAAGCGAGGGGGTCAACCTGCTGAGACCCCCGTTGCGTACCCTCTATTCGCGGGTATGTTTGGGCAGTTAGTCATCCAGGGGGTTGCGTTTGCGCCGCTCCTTGCAGGCGGCCGAGCCGCAGAAGTCTCGAGTACGTCCGGCGGGGCCTTGGACCACATACACGCGCCCGCACCGCTGACCCTTGCGGGGACCTCTCTGCCATTTCACTGTGCAGCGCGCGAGCTGTACCTCGCCCAAGAGGACAGCTAGGAGGGCGCGGGTCGCCCAGACGATCCTGGAGGTTCCATCATACGGCAGGCCCTTCCAGGACACCATCACGATGGCCTCGTACCCTTGCCGGGGGGGCACGAACCGCACCTCGAACCACTTGGGTCCTATGCGGGCAAGATGGTTCAGCATCCGAGCCTCACGCTCGTCTATCCCGACGGCGCTGACTGGGAGGAACCTCGTGGCAGCGGCGGGTTGGCGTCCCGGTCGTTCGGACTCGTCCAGCATCCGTATGTACCGGACGCCCGGCGCGTCGAGTGGCCATGGCCCCGCGGCAAGGGGCACACCAGCGCGATCCAGGATGTGCCGTGCCATGCGCCGCAGCAACGGGATGGCGCCGGCAAAGGCCTCAGGGACATAGCCGAGGGCCTCCTCGAAGGGGGTGAGGCCCCATCCGTATCTCTCGCGCAGTGCCCTGCGCTCCTCGAAGCACCGGGCTACCTCGGCTTCGGCTTGTGCAGCCTCCTCCTCGGTCCAGTTGAGGACCTCGCAAAGGGCTTCGCACTCGCGGACGGTGTCGGTCTCGACTCTCGGCACCCACTTCCTCGCGCGCTTGGGCGTCACTGCGTCACCTCCTCCACAGGCGGTCGCCGCTCTCTGCTCACACGTATCGAGGCGCGTGCCCCAGAGCCGGGGAGGGGGCCTCGGCGACGCCATCCGCTGGCGCGGGCGCATCGATGCCTGTGGACGACCTGCACGAACCGTAGCGCTCTCTTCCCGTGGGAGCGCACGGTCTCCTGCGCGACGTGCCGGGACTGGAAGGACCGGTCGCCACCCGTGCGGACTCCCTTCGCTGGCGCGTCGGAACCAAGGCCACAGTACGCAACGGCTTTCGACCGGCGTCGCCCGAGCGGTCGTGACTGGAGGCCTCCGCGCCTGCGGCAGGCTGGGAGGTGAGCGCCATGCTGTCACAGGCAGCCGCCCGTCTGTGGGCGGAGCGGCGTGAAGGGGATGGGCGCATTCACCCCCTCGCGTGTCACCTGCTCGATGTCGTTCATGCCCCGCAGGCCATGTGGGACAACGCTCTGGCGGACGGGCTGAGAGCGCACTTGGCGCGGTCCTCGCCCTCCTGACGGAAGCCCACGGTCACGAGACGTCTGGCGCAGCCCGGACATGCCGAGGTGAAGAAGCCATGGGGCAGAAGACCGCACACTGCAACCTGCTCGTGGAGGGGTGGATTCAGATCCTGTGGGCCTGCGGCGAGCCGGGCCGGGTGGGCATCTGGGACCCCCTGACGAAGGCAGCGCCTATCCGCCAGATCGCCCCCCCGAACCCCCTCGACGGGGTGGCCCTCCTGCGCTTCCTGCTCGCGGTACGGCGGTGCAAGCCAAGCCTGACGGACTAGGAACCCGTAGGCCTGAAGGGGACTAAGGGGATGGAATACACAGCATATGCAGGCAGTAATGTCCTGGTCCGTGCTCTCTGAGCCGCCGTCAGGGAGCGGAGTTGGTAGTGGCTCCGAACTGAGGCACCGGGCCGTGGCATGACTCGCTCCTCGGGCCACGGACGACAGGGAACCTTCGCCGCGAGACGGCGTCTATTGGATTGGCGGGTCCAACGACTGCTGAGAGGCAGCCCCCGATTCAGCCGACCCCGGCGCGGGTCGGGGCTGTTGGACCTAGGCCAGCGCGGGCCAGTTCGTGACGGACCCACAGGCTGGCTTCGGCTGCACCCGGGGCCATCTCTGCCGTTACGGCTGGCCCGCGTGGTTCTGGTGCTCGGGGCCCGCCGACCGTGCCTACGACTCGCTGTGTGTCATCCTCCCTGCCGACCTCGTGCGACCCGCACTCGCACATCCTGCTGCCCCGGATAGGGTGCTCTGTTCAGGGCAGGTGGAGGCGTTCCCCGGCTTTGCCGGAAGCCCCACTGGGCTTCGCTGGCGAACGCACGAGAAGCATCGTGGCGGAACCATCGGGAGGCGATGCATGGTCATCGAGTCCATCGAACCCTCCAGGATCGACCTTGCCGGTGGGACACTGAACACCTACCCGCTGTACCTCTTCGAGGAGGGCGGGATCACGGTCAACGCCGCGATCACGGTCCGGAGCAAGGTCCGGCTCACTACGAATGGCGACGGTCACTTCCGTCTCGTGTCGCTCGACAGCGGGCTGGCGCAGGAGGCCCGGTCCGTTGACGAACTGGCCCTCGGCGGGCCCATGGATCTGATCGTACGCCTAGTCGAGTTCTGCCGGCCGTCCGTGGGGGTCACCATTGAGATCCACAACGATGCGCGGCGCGTCTTCGGCTGGCGCCTTACCTGCTCCCGCGCGGAACAGCTCCCCAACTGCCAGCGCGATGGCAAGCAGGAGGCAGTTGTCCGCGAGCGCCGAGAACGCTTGTGTGATGCCCAGAGGCTGCAAGAACATGCCACCGAAGTGCTCAACGACGCCCAACACGATCGACACTGCAGCAGCCGCAACCAGCAGCCAGTAGACCGTGGACACGAGGACCACCTCCGGTTCGGTGATAGGTCTCACACCCTCATATTGGCTCTTGGCGGCCGGACTCCTGCCGTTGACCGAGCCGGACGCACGCGCCCGGGCCGGCCGAAGCCGCAATGTGGACGCGTGAGAACGCCGGTGGCATACTGCTCACGACCGCGCTGGGAGAGGAGTACTTGGGGTGGGCGGCGAGCCCAGGGCTATACGCTAATCGAGCCGGTTCGCGCAATCCAAGCCGCAGTCCACGTACCGTGCGAACCGTCACTTCCGGTCCATGTTCCTGAGCCCACGTACCTGTTACTTCCCGGTGCAATCGGCTCGATCCTGCCGGTAGCCTGGAACGTAATGCCGCAGCCGGTGCCCTGGAACGTCACGTTGCCATCTCGGGTGACCGTACCGGTAATCTGGACGGGACCCTTGCAGATGGGCGAGACACGCAGGTTGCCCACTAGTTGGCCCTGTGGCCCGATGTAGAAGCGCAACGGGCCCGCTCCATCCCCAGCCATGTGGCCGCGGTATACGCCGACCATCGTGATCCTAATAACCGCTTCTCCCCCGCAGCCTATCAGAACTGTGCAGCAGAACGCGCCAATCACACAGGCCCACACTAAGCGTCGGGAAGTCATCGTATGAGCTCCCTTCACCGTGACGTCTAGTCCCTCAGTCCTAGCCCGTATGCGCTTGTTCGCGACCCCCGGCCAATCGTCCTTCTCAGAACGAGGCCACCATTGCCGCCTGCAGGAGGTCGAGATCGTCGAGGCCCGCCACGTCGGAGAACTGATGTCCCCACGAGAAGGTGGCATCCAGACCATTGACGACCGGCCGGGTCGCGCTGAGCGCCAGCAGATGGTTGTAGTTGCCGACCGCATAATCCGGCCAGTACCTCGGCGCGCGGTCGAGCGTGGGGTCGAGGTTGATGTACCGCAACTCCAACGGGGTTGAGCCGATCTTCCCCGAGGCGATCGCCGCGATGGCACGCGCCCCGCGGAAGACCGGGGCGTTGCGCATCCAACGCTCCCAGGGAACCGCGCCGGGATACGTGGTCAGGTCATACTGCAGCGTCTCGTAGTACGGAAATAGCGAGCTGAATGTAAGATCGTAGTTCGCGTCTGCCCGACTGATAATCCCCGTCAGCTTCAGGCTCGGCGTATCCAACAGGTCGATTGAGCCCATCCACGCCTGGACCCCATCCAATGTCCGACGGTAGGCGTTCCGGTACATCTGGGCGTACTCGAAGGCGAGATCGCGTCCCCAGATGGTGGCCCGCAGGTCGGCGCCCCAGGCCTGCTCGTCACCAGCGCCGTCGAGCAAGTGAGTGCCGGCAATCCCCCACCGGGGCCGCTCATAGCTCAGTCGATAGGCCGTGTACTGGTCATGGTTGATGAGGAAGAAGGTCCCCTCATCGTAGTACGCATACCCGATGAAGGCGTCGAGAGACAGGTCCGAACCGCGGATGTTGTCCAGCGTCCAACGCACGCCCTGTTGGCTGAGGCGGTCGTTGTCCACGGTGAGGCCTTGCGCGTAGGAAACGAACTGCCGCCCGACCGTCCAGTCGGCAGGCGTCAGGCAATCCGTACTGAACTGGAACAGGGCCTCGTCGAGCCAGATCGCGTCCGACATGCCTAGCGGATCGCGGACGAGCGGCGTCAGTCGGGCATCGGCGACGCGGGTGGCGTCATCGATCATCTTCAGGGCGATGCGACCACGGAGTTGGTCGTTGATCTGCCCCTCGATGCCAATCTTGGCCGTCAGGGCGTCGAACTCGGCGTTCTTCCAGAGGTCGCCCACCAGGCCGATACGGTAGTCTATCCACCCCGTCACCTGCGGCCGGTTCAGCCCTGCCTCGACATCGGCGATCCGCTCGTCCAGGCCCTCGAGGTCGGCACCGAGGTCCTCCGCCTGAGTCCGGACATCCCTGAGTTCCGCTTTGAACTCGTCGAACAGCTTGGCGCAGGCAGCGCGCACTTCGTCATCGGTCGGCTTGGGCCCGGGCGGGCCGGTCGGACCTGGGGCGCCGGGCGCGCCCTTCTCCCCCGGAGGGCCGGCAGCGCCGCGGTCACCGGCTGGACCCTTGGGGCCGACCGTGCCCTGAACGCCGGGATCGCCCTTGGGGCCCGGAGGGCCCGTCGCGCCCCCGCGGCCGGATTGCTCCATCAGCCGTGCAATGGCCATGGCAAACTCATACCGGGTCAGGGCGCGCTCGCCCCGGAAGGCGAAGTCGGGAGGGTATCCCTTTATGACGCCGGCATCGACCAGCTTCTGCACGGCGTCGTAGGCCCAGTGATCGAAGGGAACAGTGTCACCCGGGGCGGCCAGGGAGAGACACGGAAGACTCAACAGCAGAGCGGCGATGCACGCCTTCGAGGGGTTCATGTTGGGCCCTCCGAGAATGGCTGCGGCGCGGGCAACAGATGCCCGAGACGAACAAAGCAGCGACTTCCCCCGAAGCGCCCAGTCAATACCGTCCCGACTCAGTTCGACAGACCGACGGCGTCCTCCTGCCCCATGGCCCCCTTTTTTCTGCGTGCAGACCCCATCTGTGCCTTGCGTCACATTTCTCCGCTGGCCAAGGAGGTGACCGCTGCCGACCTGTGCAATACTATTAGCCCTTCCCCAAGGGCTTGTCAACTGCTAACCGGCCGTCCGCACGATGCTGTGCAGCAGACGTCGGGGGGTGCTGCGCTGTGCGGCATACCATCAGTCCCTACCGAGTCGGCCTGGCGCTCGCCGACTGTTTTCTGGTGGCCGGGGCACTGGCGCTGT
Organism: Armatimonadota bacterium; assembly: GCA_016869045.1. Lineage (GTDB taxonomy): Bacteria > Armatimonadota > Zipacnadia > Zipacnadales > VGFC01 > VGFC01. Next base: position 13,735 of record VGFC01000029.1, on the reverse strand, counting down.
CCACCGTCGCCTTCTACGGCGGACAGGTCCCGTCTGCTCAGTGGCAAGCCCTCAAGCTGGATGCCATTCTGGCCGCGCTCTGTTTGGTCGGCACGAACGTCTTGTTCGGCCTCTACAGCCGAGTCTGGGAGTACGCGTCGGCCGACACGGCCGTTGCCATCGGCGGCAGCGTCACCCTCTCGATGATTGCCGCCTTGGCACTCGACAGGCTGATCTCTCCCATCGTGCCGGTCCCTGTCTGGCTCACCGCGTGGCTGGCAACGCTTCTGTCCGTAGGGGGCGTCCGGTTCGCTTGGCGCTTCGTCCGCCCCCTGCTGGGCACGCCCCCTGCGGGCTCGTCCAATGGGACGAAGCGTGTGCTCATCTATGGGGCGGGCCGCACCGGTCACGCCCTCATGGCTCACTTGCGGAGCGAGGGCAACGGCGACTACCACGTCGTGGGACTCGTGGACGATGATCCGTCCAAACTCGGAGCCTTCGTGAGGGGCAAGAAGGTCATCGGGAGCGGCGGGAGCATCTCCGCTCTGGCGGCCGAGCACGGGGTGGAGGAGGTCATCGTCGCGATTCCCTCCCTGGATCGCGTAGAGGTCCGCCGGATCTACGGCATATGCCGGGACGCCGGCGTCCGGATGAGGATCCTCCCCTCCCTCCTGGAGTCCATGGAGGCGCCGGAGAGCCGAAGAGCCCGCCCCATCCAGGTGGAAGACCTCCTGGGCCGCGAGGTCATGCTCCAAAGCATCGGTCTGCAGGGGAACTACCTGGAAGGCAAGACGGTACTCATCACGGGCGCCGGAGGCTCCATCGGGAGTGAGCTGTCGCGACAGGTTTGCCGTTACCATCCGAGTCGCGTGGTACTCCTGGGCCGCGGGGAGAACCGAATCCACTGGATCTACTCCTACCTGAGGAGCCAGCACCCTCACATCGACGTCGTCCCGGTCGTGGCCAACGTGACGATCGAAAGCAGCGTCGAGCAACTCCTCGCCAAGTTCCGTCCGGAGATCGTCATCCACGCCGCTGCCCACAAGCACGTGTATCTGATGGAGTATGTCCCGGTCGAGGCGGCGCGCAACAACGTTCTCGGGACCGCGTCCCTCGCGGACCTGGCGGAGCAGTATGGGGTCGAGAGGTTCATCTTCATCTCGACCGACAAGGCCGCCTCACCGACGAACATCATGGGCGCCACGAAGCGCATGGGCGAGCTGGTGCTCGCCCGCCGCCCCCGCAATGGCACAGCCTTCATGTGCGTCCGCTTCGGCAACGTCCTGGGCAGCGAAGCCAGCGTGCTCGAGATCTTCCGCCGCCAGTGGGCGAACCACGAACCGTTGACCGTGACTCACCCCGAGGCGACGCGGTACTTCATGAGCATCCCCGAAGCGTGCTTCCTGGTTCTGCAGGCGGGCGCGCTGGGCGAGCATGGCGGCAAGTTCGTACTGCGCATGGGCGAGCCGGTGCGGATTCTCGACCTCGCGCGCGAGTACATCACCCTCCAGGGCGGCGATCCCGACGCTCCCGACGCCATCCGCCTCACCGAACTCCGCCCCGGCGAACGCCTGCACGAGACACTCACGAGCCCAGGCGAGCAGTTGCTCCCGACCGCCTGTGAGTACATCGACAGGGTCAAGCCCGACGGCGACGGAGACATCTGGCCAACGCTCGTTCGGCAGATCGCCCAGCTGCGCGCGTGCGTGGAAGCGGAGGACGAGCGAGGGGTCTGCCGGGTCCTGGGCGAGGTCACCGAGGGCGAGTTGCCCTCAACAGGCAGCCTTGAACTGCGACGGGAACTGCCTGCTACCCCGTAGCGGCAACGCCATCTCCCACATCAGCGACAGCAAGGCTCTCTACCTCTCAGCGGAGACGACGTGCTGCGCTGCGCGGACGAGGGTGTCCAGATGTACCCTTAGGTAGGCAGCGTTGAGCCGATCCCGGTTCAGGAGAGCGTCGGTCAGGTCGAACTCCTCCAACTGGTTGGCCACCATGGACGCCGCGGTTACTGAACCCGCCTCCCCGCCCTCCGGAAGCAGGGCGCGCTGCCCGAACCGTACACGATCCCCTAGTCGCAGTCGCACCCGATCCGGCTTGGGCCAGGACCTCGGGCCGATGGGCACGGTGCCTGCGAGAAGCAGAACGTCGCCGTAGTCGCTATGGCGGAACTGCATCTCGAGTTCGGTGTCCTCGAAGTACTTGCGTAGGCCGAGGGTGAAGCCAGTGTCATCCCCAACATAGCGGCCGGCAGTCGCGGAGGCGACGAGGTGGATGGAAGGTATGCGGTACCGAACATCGCCGACGTAGACCCAGTGGTATGAGCGCGTATCGAAGAACCGGAGATCAGTAAGCCGTCCCGCAAGTCCTCGGAGGAGCAGGCGGTCTCCGCCCAACTCGACGACCCCCTCGGCCAGAGCGCCGCGCCGGCCCCCCAAGAAGTCGCCAGCCGCCAAGCGAGCGAGGCCGCCGTCAACGGGCTCGAAAACGTAGGTGGCGTGCGCCGCGTCACTCGCGTAGTACGGGTCGATCCCCATACCCAAGGCACCGGCGACGTGGACGCCGTGTGAGTAGCGCAGATCAAGCCCGCGGCCGAGGTTGATCGACAGGTCGGGACGGAGCGAGAATCGGACAGCCAAGCTCTGGGTGGCGCCAGGGTCGTCGGGGGTCGGGCGCTCGGTGCCGATGAGGGTCCGCACGAGCGGGGTTACCGCGAGATCAGCGGTGAAGCGGGTCGGGTTGCCGAGTTCGCTGCGCCCTACGATGTGCGACCGGGCGATCGGGGACTCACTGGAGTGATCCACCTGCAGCATACCGGCGTAGCGTTCCGGCGCCAACTCCCCCGAGAGGAACCGGACGTAGCCGTCCGGCTGAGTAACGACTCGCAAGACGGGCACTTGCGACTTCGTGGCGATAGCCGCCAGCCGCGCAACGCCGGGAGGGAGCTCCCGCGCCGCGGCGGCTAGCACTTGCCCCAAGGCTTCTGTCTCGTCATGCAGGTACTGTCGGTTCTCATAGAACACGACAGCCGTCTGCCCAGAGGGCCCCTCTCCCACCTCCGCGCGTACGTTCTCCATCCCCAGCGCACAGACGGCCTCCTGCAGTCGGTCCGCAAGGGCTTGTGGGCTGAGAGGCGTTGACGGGCGGGACAGGATCACCGGCCGAGGCGGTGCGTCCTCCTCGTCGATGACGAAGGCATAGGTGACCTGGCCCCCAAGTGTGCCGCTGACATCCGCAAGGTCGATGTGGATCCGTGGGGTCGGTGCCGCGCGGAGGCCGAAGTTCAGCTCCTCGGTGTCGTACTCGGCCAGCAACGTGAGTTGACGCGTGACCGCCGCCTCCACGCCACCGAAGGCCCCCCCCAGTCCCCCATGCCCATAGCCGAGCGTTAGGCGTAGACGTCCATCGACAAGGCGCTTGCTCAACGTCAGGAAGCGCGTCGGCTGCAGGCCATAGGCTGCCCGCACGTCCATCGTACCGACGGCAAGAGCCGGCCAGTGGTCACGCTCAGGGAGGAGTTGGATTTTGCCGTGGTACGTCAAGTCCTCCAGGAAGCGAGCGTAATGCGCCAGGCCTAGCTCCACGCGCGGGAGGGCGCCGATGGTGAACTGCGACCGACTGCGACTCCCCGGGAAGCTGCGGTCAAGATCCGGGGAGACGAATACACGCCCGAGCCGCACCACCCCAGACGGCTGGACCTCAGCATTCGGGATCCTGAGAAGCCCCGTGGGCCCGGACAACGACAATCCCAAGGGAGGCGAAGTCCACGGCGACTTGGGCCGATCCGTCGGCAGAGAGGTCCGCGCGGGGCCCTGCGAAGGGGCCTCAGGCGAGGCCGCTGGCTGCCGGGGTACCGCGTCGGTGTCAGGTGTGACGTCTGGAGGTGCCTGAGCGACCTGAGGGGGCTGTGGCCCAGCCTCGGCGACCGCTGGCGCCTGGGGTGCGTCTGTCTCGGCCCACGGTCGCGCCTGGTCCCCTGCGGCGATGGAGGTTCCCGGCTTGATTGACTCCGCCTTGCCGCCTAGAGGGCCGTCCGCGCTTAGACGCACAACGGCAATGCACTCCCCGCCTCGGATGATGCTCAAGCGCTCCATTGAGGCGGCAAGCGCGTCCGGCTCGGGGGCCCACAAGTACACGTCCCCACCGTCGACCGCCGATACCAGTATGCCCTCATGGGTGGGTCGAGCCGATGACGGCTCTCGCGGTGAGGTAGGCGGCGCCGCCTCTTGCGCAATAGGCAACGTGACCGACTCGGGCACGGCGTAGCAGACATCCCCGGGCCGAAGCGTCTTGGCTCCTCCCTCGATCAGGACCGCACTCGGCGGCTGGTCCTCGGCAATGCTCAGGGCCGCGGCCCCGATGTCAGTGCCGTCGCGGAACACGCGCAGGAGGGTGCCCTGGGTCAGGCCGTGGTCAAGCGGGAGCGCCAGATGGGCGGCGCTACCATCGAGGGCGGTCACCGGGATGGGGCACGGCGCCACTCCGGCTAGCCCGGGGGGTACGGGCGTGTCGGACTGGCTCTCGGTCACAGTGCCCGTAGCCTGGCCGCCACGGACGGCGTCGATGCGCACCAGGGCTGCCGCGCGGTCTCCGGCCAGGAGAGTGAGGAGCATGTCGGGCGCCAGAGGCCGTCCTAGCGAATCAGCCGTCAGGACGACCGTGTTCCCCTGCACCGACTGCACGTGCGCACGGACCTCAAGCGGGCTCCGCACGGGTACGTCCGCGTGGGCGCTGACGTTGTAGATAAGGAGACAGAGCGCAAGGGGCAACTGTGAGATCACCGCCCGGGCTGAAGGGTTCACGGTCAGGTTTCGCCTCGCCAGGCAGGGACACCTGCTGCCCACAAGACAACGTCGGGAAGGAGGCCGGGGAGTAGTAGCGGAACACCGCCGACGAAGGAGGGGGCAGAGCCCCAAGGTCTGCCCCTACAGCCGGTGTCGATTGGAGGAGACGATGGTCCTACGATCCTATGCGCAGCGCAGCCTGGCGTCCATCGGGCTGCTGATCACGGCGACTTCCGGTTTGCTCGCGCAGCCGGCCACAGAGCAGTACCGCATCCAGCCGGGCGATGTGCTAGCCATTGCCGTCAACGTGGGCATGCCGGACTATGTGCCCCCGCCCAGCGTGACGGTGGGCCCGGACGGGGTGTTTGCATTCCCTGCTGTCGGCCAAGTGGAGGCCGCCGGCAAGACGCGGCAGGAGGTCGCAGCGGCCATCCGCACTGCGTTGGAGACGCTCTACCGCAAGGTCGATGTTACCGTCAATGTGCAGGAGTACCGCACTCAAGACGTCTACGTGTTGGGGGAGGTCGGCAAGGCCGGTCCGGTGCCCGTACTGGGTCCGTCCCTGACCCTGGCGCAGGCCATCGCGCAGGCCGGAGGCTACACGGAGGCGGCGGCCAGTCTGACCCTCCACCGGCCCGGGGCCGAACCGCGTGAGTTGCGCAGAGGTGAGTCCGAGGCGGAGGCGCTCCGTCCGGGAGACATCCTGAATGTGGTGAAGCGCCGGCCACTGATGGTTGTCGGCGAGGTCGTGCGGCCCGGGCCGGTGACCTTGCCGCCCGACGCCCGGCTGACGGACGCGCTGGCACTGGCCGGCGGAGTCACGCCTGAGGGCGACGCGCAACACGCCGTGCTCGTGAACGACCAGAGCCGCACAACCGTGGTAGACCTGCAGCAGGTCCTCAGCAACCCTCAGAGCCAGATCAACCTGCCCGTTGCCGAGTATCACACGCTCGTCGTGGGACCGAGACAGGCGGTGGCCGTCATCGGCGAGGTGAAGTCTCCCGGGCTCTACCCGGCCGGACGCGACATGCGCCTGACGCAACTGCTGGCCCTGGCAGGTGGCCTAGCGCCACTGGCTGCCACGAATGCCACCGGAGTGGATGAACGGGGCGAGGCCAAGCCTCTGGACCTGAAGGCCGCCTTGAGCGCCCCCGGCTCGGAGAGTGACGCGCTCATCTACGGGTACCGCACCATCGTCGTAGCGCAGGAGCGCCGCGAGATCACCGTTCTAGGCGAGGTGCAGAATCCGGGCGTCCTTACCCCGGACACCGTCCCACTGCCTCTGTCGTCGGTGCTGGCCACCGCCGGCGGTCCGACCGAGAAGGCGGACCTGCGCGGCGTATTGGTGTGCGGTCGGGATGGAACACAGCGGACCGCGGATGCGACCCAGTTGGTCGGGCAGAGCGCGCCACCCGCCGGCGGACTGGCCGACCCGACGATCGATAACGGCTCGGTGGTGATAGTGCCTCTGCGCCAAGCGCGAGTTACGGTGCTCGGGGCAGTCAGGAACCCAGGCAACTACACCTTCGCCGAAGGCGATACGGTGGTGGATGCCATTGGCCTAGCGGGGGGATTCGCGAGCAAGGATGCTGGGCTGCGCAAGATCGCCCTGCTCAGGCGCCAAGCGGACGCGGTCGAGGTCACGGAGGTCAACCTGCGGGCGGGACTGCAGGGGGGCAATGAGTTGCTGGCCGGGCCGCTGCAAGACCGCGACGTGGTGATGGTCCCGACAGCCAAGAAGATCGACTGGAGCCAGATCGCGGCCTGGCTGTTCGGGGTCTCAACCGTCTACCGCAATGCGGTGCGGTGACGCCGAATGCCCCGGTGGCCCTCGGGCCGACTCCACCCCCACGCCAAGGCACGCCTGCTCGATCATCCGGGGAACGGGATCGGTTGGCCGGGGGAGTTCACAGCCGGGGCCGAGCGATCGCCATTATCTCGGGGGTCCGCGCCACCAGCCGGAGCAGGTGCTTCGCAAACCTGAGACCGATGGCGGCAGTTCGCAGCGGCAGGCTGTGGTGATAGAGACGGTATGCCCCTCGACCGAGTTGAGGGTTCGCGAGCATGGCCCGATAGACGGGCTGCCCTCGCTGGAGCCCGATCTCCTCCAAGAGAGCACAAACCGGCAAGCGCTTGATGCGCTGACACTCAAACCCGGCGCGGTCCAAAGCCTGCTGCAGTGTGTCGGGGGTGAAGTGCGAGTAGTGGTGCGGGAGGGCTAGGTAGAAGAACTGCTCGCGAAACCGCTCGAACTCCCAACAATCGAGTGTCGGCACCACGACTACGACGCGGCCCGCTCGCGTCAAGAGAGAGCGCAGTTCCGTCAGTACTACCACCGGGTCTGGTAGGTGCTCAATCACAGACACAGCGGTGGCCAGGTTGAACGACAAGGTGGGGAGGGCCTCTCGAAGCTGCCTCAGGCTCTCGAACACTGGGCTGTCGGGGGCAACCCGTCTTGAGGTTGCACGGAAGGCTGGGACTATCTCAACGCCCACGGCATCCCAAGAGGAGTCGGACGCGGCGCGCATGAGCATTCCGATGCCGCTGCCGAAATCCAGGAGTCGGCCCGGTTCGCGACAACCCGCTGCGGCACGTATTCGGGCCCATTCGCGGCGGACTCCCGCCGGGGTGCCTTGGCTCACGCATGATTCACTAACGGCGTGGTAATCGTCAGGGTAGAACTCGGCGATCCTGTCCGAGGGGATCCTCGGGTTCGCATGCACGAACCCGCACGCGTCGCACCGGCTTAGGACGAAGACCTCCTGTGTTCCAATCACATAGCCAGGAACCGTAAGAAACGGCTTGACGTCTGAGGACCCACAAAGCGGGCAGGGAACTGTCTCGAGCTCAACGGATCTCAGCTTCAATGGCTGTCCGTTCGAGACCATCGGGCCTATGCTCCTTCGCCCGGACGGGGCTCCCCGCCGGGTCGTAGTATGGCCCTCAGCCACGCCCGCCCGATGTTCTTTGCTCCTGCGACGTATGGCAGTGTGTAGAGAGCGATCTTGAGGTCCACCCATGGCGACCAGTTCCGCACGTACCAGACATCCAGCTGGTAGTTCTCCGGGCCAGTCAGGTCCCTTCCGCGCAGAACCTGAGCCAGGCCGGTAATCCCCGGCCGCATATCGAGGCGTGGGCGGGTATCGTCGGTGTACTCCGGCAGCATCCAGTCCACGTCGGGACGCGGGCCGATCAGGGCCATCTCGCCCTTCAGCACGTTGATGAGCTGGGGCAACTCATCAAAACCCATCCTCAGGACCTTGCCGACCGGCGTAAGGCGAGGGTCATTCTCCTCCACAACCACCATATTGTCCTCGGTGACGATGGCCGGAGCGCCGACATACATGGAGCGGAACTTCAGCATGCGGAAACACCGCCCGCCGCGGCCGACCCGAGGGGCGATGTAGAGGACGGGCCCGCGAGAGGTGAGTTTGACGAGCAAGGCGAGCAGGAGCCCCAATGGCACGAGGCACAGGGACGCGATCAGGGCGAGCCCCCATTCGACAGCGACCTTGGCAGCCAGAGCCGGTCGTCGTGGGAGCCTCTCAGCGGAGGTCGTCATGCGCCCTTCTCCAACACTCGCAGACCGGGTGAATCGATGGGACGACCCGCATGGGCCGCCTCGAGCACGGGATACGGCAGGACATAGTGGTAGGTGTAAGCCTCGCGCAGCTCCTCCAGGGACAATCGAAGGATCGGCTCGATGTCGCCCACGACCCGCGTGAGGATCGAGACGGGAGCCTCCTGAGCCCCCCAGCCCGTCTTCCAGTGGTAGAGCGAGTCGCCGCGGCGGAGGCTCGATTGGAAGTTGAACCACCGAAAACCACGATCGGCCGCCCACTCCATCGCACGATAGCACAGCAGGGCGTTTGGCTGCATATGACTGGCTCTGGAATCCATACAGATCAGGATAACGTCCAGGACGTCGCGCACCCCAATCAGAGGGGTGCCGGAGATCGCCTCGGCGCCGTCCCACACAAAGAAGAACCAGCCCGCGGCCTCCGGCCCGAGGTGGTGGTCAAGACCCGCCACGAACGGTTCGGGTCGCGGTCGGGCACCCAACTCCGTCATCCGTCGGGCCTGGAGCGCGCAGTACTGCTCCACAGCTCGCCGTCCCGACTCGCACCCGGCGGTCAACCCCGCCTCTTCGGCAAGCTTGACGTTGCGCCGATGGTTGCGGCGCAGGCAGCCTCGGTATGCGCCGTACTTCCCGTCGGCGCCGGAGGACGGGACGGCGAAATCCCGAACGAGGTCCACATACTGACAGAAGCTGCGCAGCTCGAAGTCCGGGCTGAAGGCCTTGCGATAGAGCGCCGGGCCGTCCGGGAAAGGAGGGGTCTGGATCGTCACCAAACACGCTCCCGCATTCTCGCTGACGGTCAGAAGGGCCTCGCACAAGAGCCCGACGCACTGCCGATGCGCCTCGCCCTCCAGCGAGCTGAAGGCGCCTCCGTACCCGAACGGAAGCGACTCGACCAGGGGCACGGGGCCGCTCGTGTAGAGCATTGCGGCCAGGGCGCCGACGGGCCGTTCGCCTTCGTAAGCCACGATCCGCAGGGGCTCCTCGTGGGCGCACTCCGCCAGCGCTTGCGCGTAGCCGTAGGCATGTTGTCCCATCGGCGTCCGCGCTTCGGACAGCGCCTGCAGGTAGTCGCTGGCATTCCGGTCATCCATCAGCGCCCAGTTCACGGAGGACCTCCAGTGGTCTGGGTCGAGCCGCGAGACCGCTGTTCCGCGACGACCCGCTCGAACAGCGCCTGATAGGCGCTGGTGGCCGCTGTCCGGCTGTGTCGGGCCAGGAAGAACTCGCGCCCGCGCTCACTCATGTCCCGTGCGTAGTCCGGGTTGTCGCGTATGAACTGCACGGCCTCGGCAAGTGCGCCAGCATCCTGTGGTGGCGTCACGATCCCGCAGGCTGCCTCGGTGATCCAGCGCGCCGTGTCGCTATCGGCGTCTACGCTAGCGATGATTGGCCGGCCGGCCGCCATATAGGCGAGGACTTTGCTGGGTACGCTGTTGCGGCCCTTGCCGGGCAGCAGCGTCACCACCGAGACATCCGCGGAGGCCTGGACCTCGGCCAGGCGCTCCCGGGGCTGGAAGTCAAGGAACCGCATGTTCGCTAGTGCCTTCTCCTGCGCCAGCCGCTGGGCCTCGTCCTTGGCGAGGCCTTGCCCTACCATCAGAAACAGGATGGCCGGTTCGTCAGCGCACTGCTCAGCCACTTCCGTTAGGATTTGGGCTCCACTCACCAGCCCAATGGTCCCGGCGTAGAGCACCACGAAGGCCTCGTTCGGAATCCCCTTCTCGGTCCGCCAAGGGTTCACGCGTGGCAAGGGATGGACCTCGTCACGGTCAACCCACATCGGTAGAACCGCAATGCGTGACTCGGACAGGCCCCGTTCGAGGAGTCGCTCCCGGAACCCCTCGGCGATGACCACGACCCGGTCCGCCCGTCGGCAGACGAAGCAATCGAGCCACTGCAATGCTCGCGCCAGGAGCCCGGGCGACATCAGGCCCGCCTGGACGATGGCCTCTGGGTACATGTCGAAGATCGCGTAGATGAGCGCCGTGCGCTTCAGAACCGCGATCAGCCAGCACGACACTGCCCCGAAGATCGGCGTCGAGTCGCAGTAGACCACATCGCACGGCCCGAGCCGCAGGGCGTTCACCAGCGACGTGACCGCGAAGGACAGGTAGAAGAGCGCCCGGGGCACTGTCCTCCGGCTGCGGGAGACGAGATGCCATGTTCGCGCTACGCGCATCGCACCTTGACGCTGGACCGCCAGCATGCGGCGCCGCCAGCCGGGGTACAGCACCCCCTCCGGGTGGTTGGGGAAGCCGGTGATCACGGTGACCTCGTGGCCCTGTCCCGCCAAGTCCTCGGCCAGCTCCTGCGCCATGACCCCGCCGGGAGCTGGCTCGGGAGGGTAAGCGTAGCAGACGATCAGGGCCCTCATGTCTCCCTGCTCCGTGAGTCCAGAACCCGACGCAGGATGGCGCGGAACCGCTTTGCGTTGGCCTGAGTGTCCGCCTGGGTCAACGGCGGGGCCACCCACAGGTTGATGACCTCTCGTTCGAGGCGATCGCAGTTCGGTAACCGGTGCTGCACCGGTGACTCGAACTGCCGATGGGCGGCCGGGTAGAGGGTGCTCACATCCATGCCCGTCATACGCAAGTGGTCTACCACCGCGTCCCGTATGTAGTGGTCAACCAAGCAGGTGTATCGCCAACAGACCGATCCCGCTCTCGGCTGCGCCCGGATCACTGGGTCATCAGCCAGTAGGTCGTGGTAGACGCCAAAGTTCGCTTGGCGATGGGTCACCTCCTGCTTCAGGGCGGCCAGACCGCGCAGGATGTTCGGTCCGTGCTCGTGGGGCAACCGCCATAGGTGAACGTCCTCGTAGAGGTCCCACAGGGGTCCTAGTAAGTCGTCAAGACGGGGCTCCGTCCGGCGGGCATTCCACCACCCCCGGACGGCATGTGTCATGTCTGTGGCCCGGCGCTCAATCCGCGGGCTCCACTCGGGAAGCTCGGCGAGGAGGCTCTGCGCATTGTGGTGCAACTCGCGGTCGTCGGTCAGCAGAGCCCCGCCCTTTCCCGCATCTACGATCTTGGCGTACCCAAAGCTCAGGATGGAGCAGTCGCCCCAACTTCCGGCCGGCGCGCCGTCGGGTTCGGCCCCCAGCGCGGCGGCCGCGTCCTCGATCAGGAGTGCCCCGGCCTTCCGGCAGAGGCGACTGATCTCCGCCATCGGTGCCGCGTGCCCATACGCATGAGGAATGATGGCCGCGGCCGCCCCCCCAGCGAGCGCCGCGCGCAGGCTTGCGAGGCCAACGTTGAAGTCTGTCAGGTTGATGTCGCAGAAGACCGGGGTATTGCCGCTGTAGATCACTGGGCAGACGGCAGCCGGGCAGATGTTCGCTGGTAGGACTACCTCCCGGTCCCGGAGGCCGGCCGCGCGGAGCGCCAGGCAGATGGCCGTAGCGCCGCGTCCCGTCAGCAACGCACGGCGTCGGCCGGTGAGTTCGCAGAGGGCAGTTTCAGTTCCGGGAGGTTGCATGGGGATCGCTACGGCAACCGTCGCTGCCGCATGGGTCTGCAGGGCGAGCCATAGCAGACCATGCCGGGCGGCAAGGAATGGAAGACCGCAGATCGCGCGCCGACGACCGTCTCCGCTCCGATCTCTACCCCAGGGGCAACGAATACATCCGCGGCAAGCCAAGCACCGTCGCCGACGGTGATGGGCGCAACGATGAGCGTCATCTGCGGGTGGTCCGGGTCATGGCTTCCCGTGCATAGGAAGGCGCGTTGCGAGATGACGCAATGATCGCCGATCCCGATCTCTGCTAGCGAGTATAGACACGCCTCGTCACCGATCGTTGAGAACTCCCCGATGTTCAAGCGCCAAGGGAACTCGACCCGGACAGTCGGACGGATCCGGACGTTGGGTCCAAGCCTAGCGCCAAACAGACGCAGCAGCCATCGCCGCCACCCATAGGCTGGACGCGGCGACCAACGGAAGAGCGTGTCTTGCACCAGCCACCACAACAGCACGACCAGCCAGCTACGGCCGCGGGAGTACCCCTCCGGCACAGTGTTTCGGCTGATATCCACGCGGGAACTCACCGGAACCTCCGCGCCTTTGGAGCCTCCTGCACCACTTGCTCGTACATTCGCTGGGTCAGACGGGTGACCTCTCCCGCCTCGTACCGCTTGAGAGCGAATGCACGGCCCTGCTCCCCCATAGCCCGACGTGCCGGAGCGTCCATCCCAGTAACCTGCACCAACCCTCGCGTCAGAGGCTCAAGCTCGTCCGGCACCACCAGTCCTGCTCCCTGATCTCGGACCTCAGGCATATAGCAGGCTTCGGTGATGAGCACCGGACGTGCACAGAACATCGCCTCGACCACGGACGTCGGAAGTCCCTCCGTGTGCGAGGGCAAGCAGAGCAGTTCAGCGTTTCGCAAGAGCCCCAGTTTGCCCTGCCCAGTCACCGGCCCGATGGGCACGGCCGCTTTCTGGAGCCCTAGTCTCCGGATCTGGGCCTCGATCTGGGCGCGGTAGCCGTCTTCATCGGGCCCGGCGATGACCAAGCGCCACTCGGGATGTTGCCGTAGCACGGCCGGCAAGGCGTCTATCAGCAGGTCGAGCCCTTTCTTGGGGTGCAAGCGGCCCAAGTACAGGATGTACGGGTGCCCGGCCAACCATGGGTGATGGGCGTCTACAGCGTCTCGCCCTGGGAGACTCGCGAACTGCCGGGCATCCAGCCCATTGGGGATTACTGTGATCGGTGGCCGCAGGTGGAGGGCCTCGATCTGGGAGTGTTCAGCCTCGGTCAGAGCGATCAGCCGCGCTGCTCCGTTCAGCACCTGCCGCTCCACAAGGCTCATGTAGAGGCATTTCCTGAGGGCGCTTCTCCGGAGGGCGAGAGGATCGAGCGTCCCGTGGATCGTTATGACATAGGGAACGGCGTGCTTGCGGGCCGCTCGCGCGGCGGTGCGGTTGGTGTCACAAAACACGCCGTGCAGGTGCAAGACGTCGAACCCCGCTGTCCTTGTATCCAGTGCGCGCGCCAGTTCGGGGCTGCGGAAGTAGCGCCTAGGACGATGGCGAGGGAAGTAGTGGACCTTGACGCCGTCCAGATCGACCGGGGTACTGGCGGAGGCCGGTAGCTCGGTATCCCCATTGGCCGTGGTGGTGAAGACCGTCACCGCCGTCCCGGCCTCCACCAATGCCCGGCACGCCGCCGGCACGCTAACGGCAGGGCCGCCGTAGCAGATGGCGGGCTCGAAGTAGGCAGTGACGCGTAGGGTGCACAGAGCCATGGATCTTACGGGCGTAAGGACCCGTTTTCCGCAGACTACGGGTAGTCTCAGTTGATTCGCAGTAGATTCACGCGGGTTCACAGGTTGGACTCTAGACAGAGTCTAGGTTTGCTGCTATGCTGCGGTCGTGCAAGTACGAACGCCGCA
>VGFC01000028.1 GCA_016869045.1 Armatimonadota bacterium | reverse complement strand
GGTCCGTTCGGCGCGAAGTTGCCCCCCGTTGCGATATCGTACAGACGGTCGATACGCCAGGCTGCTAGAATGTCCGGAGACACAATCGGAATGGCTGGGTCGTTCACGTCGGTGCGAGTCGCACTCCCGCGCTCGGGCGGGGAGCCGCCGGATCCGAGGTGACGAGCCAAGATGGTCTGCCAGCCTGCCGCAGGGGAAGGGGCCCTCAACCGATGAGGTCGGTGCCCCCTTCGGCGATGCTGTGCATTGCCGCGACGGCGATTCTCGCCAGCGCGTTCCTGGTGGTCGGCTGCTGGCAGGGGTGTCCGGCGGATGGGCCGTGGCTTCTCGCCACCCTGGGGGCCGCGTTCCTGGCGGGATGGCGGCGCGTCCGCGCCTCCAAGCACACCACGATCTCCCTCGGGTTTGTCGTCGTGTTCTGGGCGTTGGTCCACTTCGGCCCGCAAGCTGCGTTGGCCGCGGCTGCCGTCAGCGGCGTGGCGGTGGTCCTTGTGCCGCTACTGAGTCGCCCCCTGTCCTCGCTGGCAGGCATCTATGCCGTCTCTACGACCACGGCGAGCGCGGGAATCGCGGGCGGCGTGTACACCTTGGCTGGCGGCGTGCCAGGCGCAGTCGATCTCTGGGGGATGGCGGTACCGGCAGTGGCCGCGGTCGCTACATACCACCTGGCGAACTCCGCGTTTGTGGCTCTCATCGCGGGCCTGACGTCCGGCAAGCCAGCGTGGCATCTCCTGCGGGAGCACTTCGGCATGACCGGCCTCGTGTACGCTGCCGGAGCTGGCCTATCTGTGCTGGCCCACCTGACCTGGCAGGTCGCCGGCGCCTGGCCGTGCATCGCCGCCGCCCCCATCGTGTACTGCCTCTACCTGACGCTGCGACACATGCGGCCCGCGCCCCCGGCTGAGCAGACCTAGCGCCTCCCGCAGCCTCTCCCTCCTGCCGTGACCGTCCCGCCCCGTTGCCACACCGCAGCGAAGTGGGGTCGGCCATTGCGCGAGCCTGCGCCGATAGGCTATGATGGAGGCCACCTCTGCCACCAGGGGATCCACGTGTACCGAGCAGCCGCGATCGACGTGACCCACCATGACGTGCGCCTCGCCCGCCTCCCGGAGGCGCTGGCGGGTCTGCGCATCGTGCAGGTCAGCGACCTGCACATCGGGCACTGGCTCGGCACGAACGGACTGCCTGAGATCGCGTCCCTCACGGCGAGCCTCGCCCCCGATCTGCTCGTGCTGACCGGCGACTTCGTTGCCTTCCGGGCGATGCGCCGGTTCGAGGCGGCGCTCCCGGAACTCGCCGCGCTACGAGCGCGCCTCGGGGTGTTTGCGTGCCTGGGGAACCACGATCATTGGGAGGGTGTCGAGCGTGTCCGCGAAGGCCTGGGCGGGATCGGGGTGAATGTCTTGATCGGCGACGGCGCGCCGGTCGCCTCCGGGCTGTGGCTGGCCGGCGTGGACGATGCCATGATGACGCCCGCCGACGTCGCCGCGACCGTGCGCGGCGCCCCCGACGGAGAGGCCGTGGTGGTGCTCTCCCACAACCCGGTCGTCCTGCCGCACGCGGCGCATCACCCCTGCCTGGTGTTGGCGGGACACACGCACGGCGGGCAGCTCGCCCTGCCGCGTCTCGGCCCCGAGCGCACCGCACGCCTGCCGGTGATCCGGCTCCTCGTCCGTGCGTATGAGTCCCTCGGCGTCGTGTGTCGCAGGGGGTGGCTGGGGGCCGTCAGTACGCACCTGTACCCGGCAGGTTGGTTCGCCCATGGCCGCGCGCGGATGTACGTCAGCCGTGGTCTGGGCCTCAACGATGCCTTCCCCCTCCGGCTGAACTGCCCGCCCGAGATCGCCTGCTTCGCCCTGCATCCCGGCGGCGAGGAGACTGAAGGGACCCAGCGAGGGGCCACACGGTAGCCGAGACCGAGAGGATGGATGAGCTGTGGACTACACCTACGAGCAGATCGCCAAGATGATCGACCACTCCCTCCTGAACCCTGCGCTGAGCGAGCGGGAGCTGGAGGCGGGGTGCCGGCTCGCGGTCGAGTACGACGTCGCGAGCGTGTGCATCATGCCATACTACCTCGCGCGATGCGCGGAGATCCTCCAGGGGAGCACGGTGAAGCCGGGCACGACGGTCGGCTTCCCGCACGGGGGGCACACGACCGCTGTCAAGCGCGCCGAGGCGGAACAGGCCGTAGCCGACGGCGGCCAGGAGCTGGACATGGTCGTCAACATCAGCAAGGTGCTAGGCGGCGACTGGGACTACGTGCGGACCGACATCGGCGCGGTCGTCGAGGTCGCCCACAGTGCGGGGCGCAAGGTGAAGGTCATCTTCGAGAACTGCTACCTTGAGGACTGCCACAAGATTCGGCTCTGCGAGATCTGCGGCGAACTGCGCGCCGACTGGGTGAAGACCTCTACAGGTTACGGGACTGGCGGGGCGACCGTCGAGGATGTCAAACTCATGCGCGCTCACTCGCCGGCGCATGTTGAGGTGAAGGCGGCCGGCGGCGTGAGAACGCTCGACGCGCTGTTAGAGATGCGGGCCCTTGGCGTCACGCGCATCGGCGCCAGCCGGACCCAGGAGATGCTGGATGAGTGTCGGCTAAGGCTGCGTTCCTGAGACCCGTGACGGGCTGGCCCTGGTAGCCAGGATGTCACGGAAGATGCCGCAAACTCGCTCCAGCTCCGCAGGCGTCTGGAAGTGGTCGGGCAGAGCCGGCGGGCGTCTACCCAGAGCCTCGTACATCCCGGCCCCCAGGGGGTTGTAGGGGAGGAGCTCGACCGTCCGGGCCCCAAGGTGCCGAAGCAGTTCGGCGATGCCGGACAGGTTCTCGCAGGTGTCGGTGATGCCCGGGACGAGTGGCGTCCGGACTTGAACGACATCGCGTCGCTCCTGCAGCAGCCGCTGGAGGTTCCGCACGATCCGCCGGTTGCCCCTGCCCGTGTAGCGACGATTCAGCTCCGGGTCGACGAACTTCAGGTCGAAGTAGACGAGGTCCACGTAGGGCAGGATTCTGCTCCGGAAAGCCCCGTAGTCGAAGCAGCCCCCCGTCTCGACAGCCACGTGGACTCCCGATGCCTTGAGCAGCCGCAACAGCGCCTCGACGTACTCGGGGTGCAGCGCCGGCTCACCGCCGGAGAGCGTCACACCCCCGCCCGAGGACTGGTAGTAGGGGAGATCACGGAGGAGTTCCTCGACCAGAGACTGTGGCGACCGGTACTGGCCGATCCGTCGCAGCGCCCCCCACACGCAGGCCTCCGCGCAGGCGCCGCACCCGACGCAGCGATCACGTTGAATGCGATGGGGCCCCGTGAGGGCGATCGCGGCAACCTCACAGGCCTCGGCACACGCGCCACAGTGGGCGCATCGGCTCGCGTGGAAGGCGATCTCGGCGTCGAGTTCTTGTGCCTCGGGGCTCTGGCAGAACACACAGCGGAGAAGACAGCCCTTGAAGAAGACGACGCTCCGGATGCCGGGTCCGTCTTCGCGGCTACCTCGCCCGATGTCCACGATCAGCGGCAGGCGCATTGCCTCAGGTTGCGGAGGCGCTGACGCGGCTCGCCGCGGCGGTCCCGCCGGGGAGGTCGAAGCGCCGTGTGAGGTCGCGGACCAGGAAACCGAATCGGTACAGGTAATTCAGGTTGCCCTCTACGCGGACCTTGTTCTCGAGAAGCACGCCCAGGATGTCAGACCCACCGGCCACGAGGAAGTCCACGAGAGCCCGGGTGTCGTTGAAGGTCACCGTCACCGTAGCCTGCTCCCCAGGCCCCAAGGCCTCCGCGACGCGCAGACGGCCTTTGTCGAACCGCGCCACGCGGCCGACCTCCGGATCCAGCACGCGGATGGCATACACCGCGCTGAACCCCCGGACGTTCCTCCGGTAAGACCGGCTGAGATCGAGGGCGAGGCCCATGCCCCCCAGCAAGAGGCCCAGGAACTCACCGCTTGCCTCGCCTTCCAGCTCCTTGGCGAGGGCCGGGCACACGCGCCGCAGGAGCCTGGCGACCGGGCCGTCCCAGAGCAAGTACGAGACCACGTTGAGGAGCAGGCGTCTGAGGGTGGCGACCATGGCTCACTCCTCCTCGCTCGATAGGGGGAAGCGCCAGTCCAAGCGCCCGGCGCCGCCGGCCAGGTTGTACTCGGCGCGCTCAATGATCTCCTGCTTCATCTCAGGTGTCAGGTCCTTGAAGTACGCCGTGTAGCCAGACACACGCACCAGCAACTCGGCGTACTCCGGCTTGTCGGGGTGGTGAAGCGCGTCGATGAGTTCAGCGCGGTCGATGATGTTGAACTGAATCTCCATCCCGCAGCTGTCGTCCTGCGCGTCGGCTGCCGGGTCGGAGGTGTGAGGCGCGAAGTAGCCCTCGACCCAGGCTGCGAAGTCGTCGAGGGCGGCCTCATCGTCTGCTGAACCGACGGGCGTGAACTTGATGTTCAGGGCTAGTCCACTCGGCAGATTGCGCTTCGGGACCCGAGCGACCGAGTTGAGGGCCTCGGGGAGGCTCCGCGCCGCACCGGAGACCGGCGTCATCCCGCTGGCGAAGTTCTCCCCCTTCCTCCGGCCATTCGGCATCGCGGGCATCAGAAGCCCGAAGCCGGCGTGGTTGGTCATCGTCCAGTAGCCGACACGATAGCACCCGCCCCGGGGGCCGACCTGCTGGGAGAAGAACCCATCCAACACGCCGGCGAGCCATTGGGCGTTGGCATCCGCAATGGGGTCCTCAGTGCCGAACTTCGGCGTCCGCCTCGGGTCCCGCAGCCGCTCGCCGAGCCGCGCGTGCTCGGGGAGACTGAAGTTGCCGACGAGCGCCTGACGCAGCGTGTCGAATGGGACGTCGCGATCCCGGAAGACGAGCCTCTCAATGGCGCTGAGCGAGTCCACGACATCCGCGAAGCCGATGATCGTCGCGCCGGAGGAGTTGATGGTGGCCCCGGCGTGTACGAGGTCGTTCCCTTTATCCATCGGGCCCTCGAACAGCGAGGACAGGATGGGTGTCGGGTAGTGGGACTGGTGAGTACGCCCCAGGCACGCGTTCATCTGAACCGCCTGGCCCGCGAGCCAGCGGATCTGCACCTCGAGGGCATCCCTGAACTGCTCGACCGACGCGAAGCTCGCGGGGTCGCCCGTGCGAGGGCCGATCTCGTTCCCCAGCCCCGTATGACGGTGCTCACCGTTGAACAGGGCCAGCTCCAGGGCCGAGACGAGGTTGATAAGAACGGCTGCGCTATGGGCGTAGTGGCGGCCGTTGCTTCCCGGCTCTACGCACCCGACGATTCCGTAGTCGCGGGCCTGTTCGAGCGAGTCGCCCTTGGTGGTGAGGGCGCGGATGACGGCGCGGTCGTTGTGCAGGGCGGGCGTCGCCCCCGTGCGGAGGTTCGCCTGGCACAGCCGCCTGAGGTACTCAGGTGAGTTCACGCAGCTCATGTAGCGTGCATTGAGGTTGGGGTCCCGAAGCATCATCAGCTCGGTAGCGCGAAGCATGACGTACGTCAGGTCGTTGACCGAATCGTTGCCGTCGCGGTCCACGCCCCCGATGGTGATGGCTTGGTTGGAGCCGGTTCCGCCGAAGAGCCGCTCGCCGGTCTCCGGTATCAGGGGCACGTGGTCGCCGATCTTGAGCCACAGGCAACACAGCAGCTCAAGCGCCCCGGCCACGTCCAGGCGGCCCTCGTCAATGTCGCGTCGGTAGTGACCGTACAGCAGCTGATCCAGACGGCCAAGGCTGAGGCCCACATTGGGGTTCTCCTGGTGGATGGCCGTCCAGCACATCCAGACGGTCGTCAGTGCCTCGCGGAAGGTCCGCGCGGCGCGTTCCGGCACGGCGCGGTGGATCTCAGCCAACGTGCGCAGCTCCTGCCGGGCCTGCTCGTCCCGCTCGCCGCCGGCCAGCCGGTCCGCCTCGGCAGCCAGGCGACGCGAGTAGGCCACCACCCCCTCCATCGCCTCCGCCAGGGACCGGTAGAAGTCCCGCCGGTCCCCATCGGTCGCGGCCTCCGCCCTGGACTGCGCGTCATCAATGACCGCCCGCAACCCCTCGTGGACCGCACGCGAGAAGCTGGGGATCGTGTGCGACATGCAGTTGGGCTTGCTGGCCAGGAAGAAGACGATCTGCTGCAGGAGATCGTAGGGCGCCGTTGGCTCCCGCCGACGGGTGATCTCCAGCACGCTGTAGTCCATCCAGTGCGGGAAGACCTCTTCGTTCAGGACGCGCCGGTCCTTGGGATCGAGATAGTAGGGGTTCTGTGGTCGGGAGGACACGGAGCGCAGCTCCGGCCACAGGCTGAGACCAAGGAGTTCCGGGTACACGATGGCGCCCTTGAACTTGCTCGTCGTAGAGCCGGCGAACAGGGAGCGCCCCCGAATCTCCATCTGACTGCCGTCGCGGAGACGGGCCTTCTGCGGCCAGACCACCGGCGTGCGTTTCTCCAGCACATGCCGATAGGCCCGGGCCTTGCTGAGCCCGCTGATCGGGGTGTCGCTCAGCAGACCATGAGCCACGTGGTACTCCGTGACGTACTTGGGGCGTTCGACACAGACTTCCGGGATGGCCTCGAAGTACGCGTCTCGGAGAGGCCGGACCCGGGCAGGCACATCCGCATACTCAGAGAGGGCGGTATCCCGAAGCGTGACTTCGCTCATGGTCATGGCCTCCGGGCGCCAACCGGCTTGTGGCGTGACCCACGCGGCAGTTCGGCATCCCTGACCGGTTCTCCTTCTGCTTGCCTTGCTGCCCAAGTGAAGGGAACTTCAGGATCTCTGGCCGATTCCACTTCAAGAACCGCAGGAATCGTCAGAGGTCTGCGGGTCGCGGCGCAAGATCAGTCGCAGGGGTCCCTGCGGGGCGGGGGCACGCGTCGGAAGGTGTGGGTCTACGCTTACCCGTGCCTCGTCGGCGCCGACGTAGCGCTCAGTCGTGGCAGGTCGCGCAGAGCTGCTTCCGCGGGGCCTTGAGCAGCGACTTCGCGGACGAGCCGTGCAACGCGTGGCACTGGTGACAGCCGGCGAGGGGCTTCTCGGGGTGGAAGTGGGCGAGCTGGAAGTCCTCGGAAGAGTGGCACTGCTGGCAGGCCACAGGCTCGCGCAACGTGCCAACCGACTGGCGACCATTCGCCGCGGTCACTTCGTGACACGCCCGGCAGTCCTTCCAGCCGTCGGCATCGCCAGGGTGGCTGCCGTAGACCGTCCACTCGGCCACCTCCGGCGGCACGTCGCCCTCCCTCACGTACACCTGCAGCTTCGTCGGGCCCACCGCGATCTCGTGCCGGCCCGGCCTCAGCTCAAGCCGCGCGACCAACACGGGCAGCGCGTACGGCTGCCAGCGCCCCCGCTTGCCGTCGATGCGCAGCGGCGGAGCCCTCTTCACATCCCCTGGCGCGACGCAGATCAACTCAGAGCGGCCCGTCTCCAGAACAGACCGATCCGCGGGGAAGAGGACTCGGAGCGCGCCCGGTTCACTCTCGCCGAGCGTTGGCGCCGTCAACCCGGGCAGGCCGGCCGCCGCCAGGGTGAGCGCAAGCCACGCGCGGCGTGCCATCGTCACGCCGCCCCGTACTTACGCGCGTAGTCGGCGTTCTCGGCCACCTCGTCGCTGAAGCGCGGGTACATGCCGACGATGACGGCGTCCGACGGCTTGATGTTCGCGAAGGCGTACTTGAACGCGTTCTCGACCGATGACGCCTGCCAGCAGACACGCCCCGCAGCCAGGATCTTGAACCCGAGACAGGGCTGCTTGACCTGCCGCATGACGGCCGTCATGTCATCGGGATCGGACTCGAAGAAGGGCTCACCCACGGGCACCTTGGGACCGAACTTCAGGATGTCCTCCCGCGGGCGTGAGACGTAGTAGAAGCACGCCATGAACAGGTCGTTCTCCCAGCCCTCATCGGCGATGCGCTTGATGTTGTCGGGACAGTGAGCGGACACGCCGGCGAGCGCCCCCGCGTCGTGGACCTTCTTCACGAAGTCGTGGACCTGCTCCGCCTTCCCGCCCCGGAACATGCCGTCGGTGACGCCCCCGTGGTGCACGATGGCCAGCGGCTTGTTCTCCATCACCTTGGACAGCGGCAGGTCCGGCCCGCGCTCGGCGTGGAGGCAGATGAGCTGGATGCCGCACCCCGCCTCGCGCGCTATACGGATCGCCTCCACCGTCTTGTCCGTGTGGTCGTACTGCCAGGTGTTGATCCCCTGCCGCTCGCAGTGCTGCAGGAACTTCGCGGTCTGCTCGGCGGTGAAGTACTCGCGCATGTGGTTCGACATCTGCAGCGTGCTGTGCGAGAACCCGCCGATCGGGTTGTAGCCCGCGATCAGTCGCGTGATCTTGTGCGGGCCGAGCGCCACCGTCGGCAGCAGCGGCTTGGCGGCCTCCTGGGCCTCGGCAGCCTGTCCGCCCAGGCGAGCCGCAGCCAGGGCAGCCATCGCGCCGCCCGTCGCCGCCAGGAAGCTCCGTCGGTCAAACTGCCTGCCTCCGCATTCTGGGTACATGGCGATTCCCTCCCGGCGTAGTCTTCTGCCGTGCCGAGGTTCGCCGCGCGCAGGAGGTTCACCTCGGCAGGCGCAAGCAGGCCTTCTTCGCAACCCGAAACCCGAAACTCGAAACCCGAAACGCCGTTCATCCGTTCGGCCACAGCACCGCGCCGGGCAGGTTGGTGAGCTGCTCCGCGGCGCCTCCCGCCGCGGGCGCTATGAAGAGCTGCGGGAAGTCGCCGACCCACGAGACGAACACGAGCCGCCGGCCGCCGGGCAGCCACTGCGCGTAGCCGCACGGGCCGTCCGTCCGGCAGAGCTCGCGCTTGTCTGAGCCGTCGGCGGCCATCGTCCAGACCTGCGCAGGGTCGCCCGTGACGAAGGCGACCCGCCGGCCATCGGGCGACCAGGCGGGCGGGTCTGAGCCGCCGTGCAGGTCCTTCGGGCCGAGGTGGAAGGACTCGTGGGTGTTGCCCTCGGTCAGTGGCATCGCAGCGCTGCCGTCGGAGTTGAGGCGCCAGATGTCTGACACGCCGCCCGCGCGGCGGAAGCAGAGCACGTACCGGCCGTCGGGTGAGGGCACTGGGTTGTGGAGATCGACGCCCTCCTCGCGCCGCAGACACTGCTCGTTGCCACCCGTGAGGTCGCGGCGATAGACGCCGTAGTTAGGCCTCAGC
The DNA here is from genome assembly GCA_016869045.1 of Armatimonadota bacterium. Lineage (GTDB taxonomy): Bacteria > Armatimonadota > Zipacnadia > Zipacnadales > VGFC01 > VGFC01. The sequence continues at coordinate 24,779 of VGFC01000028.1, read as the reverse complement.
GACACGTACACGATCGCGCCGCTCCCCGGCAGGAAGCGGCCCATGTAGCTGTACGACCCGGTGACCACCACCCGCTGCGAGCCGCCGTCAACCTGCAGGAGGGCGACCCGGCCGGGCTCGCCCGGTCGGTGTTTGGTGAAGACGATCTGGGTGCCATCGGGCGAGTACTGAGTGCCATAGTCCTCTGTGCCGGGCGAACGTGTGAGGTTCTCGACGCCTGAGCCGTCCGGCCGACACCGGTAGACCTCGTAGTCACCCGTCACGTTGCTCTGGAAGTAGATCCACTCGTGCTTCGGCGACCAGCAACCGGCGCCGGTGCCGCGACCTAGCCGCGTGACTTGCCGTAGCCCCGTGCCGTCCGGTCGGACGGCCCAGAGATCGGACTCGAAGGCCGTCGAGGAGGCGCCACTCGCCGCGGCGGTCTCGTAGTCGCCCTGCCAGGTGCGAAGGGTGAACAGGATCTCGGCGTCGCCGTCCGCTTCGGCGGGCGCAAGACCGGAGGCGAGGATTGAGGCCAGGATCATCGGCACAAGGAGTGCTCCTTGGACAGGCGGTGTGCGCGTTTTCGCAGCAGACAGTGCGAAGGCCTCCCGGACAGCCTCGGCGAAGGGCGAACTGCCGCGGCGAACGGAGGGAAGACCTGATGGGGTACACCGACTACCTGGCGTGCGCGTTCCTGGTCGGCCTGCTGATGGCCGGCGGCGCAAGCAGGGCGACGGGGGAGGTCGTGTTCGACTTCGAGACGGGCGACCCGCAGGGCTGGCAGGTGGTTGAGGGCCAGTTCGCCCAGCTCATCTCGGACCGCGCCAACTTCCACAACCGCCCGCAGGAGCCATACAACAAGCAGGGCCGCTACTTCCTGAGCACGCTGGAGATGCCGAACGGCTCGCCCAACGACACGCAGACCGGCACCGTCATCTCGCCGGTCTTCAAGCTGCAGGGCCCGCAGATCACGTTCCTGGTCGGCGGAGGCGCGCATGCGGACACGGCCGTCGTGCTTTGTACGGAGGACGGCGAGGAGGTCCTGGAGGCGCACGGCCGCAACGATGAGACAATGCAGAAGGTGACGTGGGACGCCGCCGCGGTGGTGGGACGAAACGTGTTCGTGAAGGTCGTCGATCACAATCAGGGCTCTTGGGGGCACGTCACCTTCGACGACTTCCGCGTGCAGGGCGAGATCGACGCGGCGGCCACGGGGCAGCTCGTCGCCTCGTTCGCCGAGCGCGAGAAGACGCGCCTCGAGAGAATCGCGGCGGGGCGAGCCCGGCGGCTGACGGAGCTGACCGACGAGACCGCGCTCTTCGCGCGAGGCGAGCCGACGCTCTACACCGGGGAGCGCCTGACGGCAATCAGCCTGCCGGTCGGCGGCATCGGGACCGGGAGCATCGAGATCGACGGGCGTGCCGTGCGGCACACGTGGCACATCTTCAACAACTTCGCCCCGGCCTCCGTACCGCACAGCTTCTTCGCAGTCCGGGCGAGGGCGCAGGGTGCAGAGGCTGTCGTGCGGCGGCTGGAGACAGCGCAGGGCGAACCCTTCGCGCCCATGGCGGGCCTGACGTTCCAGGGCGAGTACCCCTTCGGGTGGTTCGAGTTCGAGGACCCGGAGTTGCCGGTGCAGGTCACGCTGGAGACGTTCAACCCGGTCATTCCTCTAGATACGAAGCGGTCCGCCATTCCCTGCGCGATCTACAGCCTGACCGCCGAGAATCGCGGAGCGAATCCGGTCGAAGTCGCCTTCCTGGCGACGCAGCAGAACGCGGTCGGCTTCATCGGAGAGGGGCAGATCAACGGGCGCCTGCACCCGGCGTACGGCGGGAACCGCAACCGCATCGTCAGCGAGAGGGGTGCGACCCTCCTCCAGCTGACGAGCGACCTGCCGGACGATGCACCGGGGGCTGGCGACATGACTCTCGCGGCGTTCGCGGAGGGGGCTAAGGGCGTCGCCTCGTGGGCCGATGCTTCCGCCCTGGCTAAGGAGTTCTCCGAGACCGGGACCCTCACCGGGCCGGAGAAGGCCGGGCCATCCCCGAGCGGCGAGACGATCGACGGAGCGCTGGTCGTTTCGCTGACGCTGCAGCCGGGCGAGAAGGCCGTCGTGCCGTTCGTCCTCACCTGGTACTTCCCGAACGTGCGTCACGGGCAGAGCGGCTGGGGCGGGTATGGGAACCGCTATGCGAGCTGGTGGGACAACGCCCTCGACGTGGCGCGGTACGTCCAGGGGGACTTCGACGAACTCACGCGGCTCACGCGCCTCTATCACGACACGCTGTACGAGTCTAACCTCCCGATCTGGCTCCTGGACCGAATCAGCTCGCAGGTGGCGGTGCTGAAGAGCAACACGGTCTTCTGGTCGAAGTCGGGGTACTTCGGCGGCTGGGAAGGGTGCAGCGAGGGCGGCGGTTGTTGCGCAGGCAACTGCAGCCACGTGTGGCACTATGCGCAGGCCCACGCGCGGCTCCTCCCCGAGCTGGCGCGCGCCATGCGCGAGCAGGAGTTCCGGCACGAACTCGCCAGCGGGCTGATCCCCTTCCGCCAGGCCCTGATGACCAGTCCGGCGGGCGACGCGCAGGCCGGCGCGGTGCTGAACACCTACCGTGAGCACCTGATGAGCGCCGATGGGAAGTGGCTGCACGAGCACTGGCCGGCCGCGAAGCGCGCGATGGACTTCCACATCGCGACCTGGGACGCAGACGAAGACGGGATGCTCACGGGTGCGCAGCACAACACGCTTGATGCGGACTCCAGCGGCACCTCCTCGTGGCTGGGCTCGATGTACCTGGCCGCCCTAGCGGCGGCGGAGAAGATGGCGACCCTCGAGGGCGACGCGGCCGCCGCCCAGCGCTACCACCGCATCCTGACCGCCGGCGAGGCCAAGCAGAACGAAGCGCTCTGGAATGGCGAGTACTACGTGCAGATTCCCGACCAGCCGATGCTGCGCGACTACGGGACCGGCTGCCACGTCGACCAGGTGCTCGGCCAGTGGTGGGCCAACCAGCTCGACCTCGGCTGGGTCTACCCGCAGGATCGCGTGAAGACGGCGCTGGCCTCGCTCTTCAAGAACAGCTTCCGCGCGGACTTCCGGGGCATCCCCCAATCGCCGCGCAAGTTCGTGGCGGACGAGGACGCCGGGATGCAGATGATCACCTGGCCCCTTGGCGGACGTCCCGATCCCGGTCACTGCATGATCTACGCGGACGAGGTGATGAGCGGCTTCGAGTACTCCGCGGCGGCGGCGATGGTGCAGGCGGGACTCTTGCGAGAGGGCTTCGCCGTGGTCCACGCCGCGTGGCTGCGCTACGATGGGCGTCTCCGCGCGAACCTGCCGGGCGGCGCGTGGGGCTACAGCGGCAACCCCTTCTGCGACGATGAGTGCGGCAAGTTCTACGCGCGGCCGATGAGCATCTGGTCGATGCTGCTCGCGTGTCAGGGCTTCATCTACGACGGCCCGGCGGGCGTGGTCGGTTTCCGGCCCATGTGGAAACCGGACGACCACCAGTCGCTGTTCACCGCCGCCGAGGGTTGGGGCCTCTTCAGCCAGAAGCGCGAGGGGAACACGCAGACCGAACGAATCGAGGTCCGCAGCGGCAAGCTCCGCGTGAAGCAGCTCGTCCTCGAACTGCCGGAGGGCCGCGCCATGACGCAGGCGATGGTGAAGGCCGACGGCCCGCCCGTCGAGTCAACACATGCGACGGAGGGCCGCCGGGTCACGATCACCCTCGCCTCCGAAGTGACCGTCGCCGAAGGGCAGTCCATCGAGGCGGAGCTGCGGTAGCCCTACCGCTCGTCCGCGATCTCGGCCGCGATCTTGTCTCGGACGCGCGCCAGCTGGTTCGCGTCGTGGCAGTACTCGCTGAGCGACTTGCACAGCGTCCTCGCCGCGCGCTTCGCCGCCTCCTCGCCGCGCTTCTCCGCCAGCAGGCGCAGGTACTGGTAGTCCTCGATTCCGTCGCGAATCAGCTTCAGGCGGATCGAGCCCACCGGCCCATCGATCCCCACTTGCTTGCCGGGGTAGAGCAGTGACCCATCGCCGTAGATCAGTGGGTTGATGTCCTTCACCGTCGCGATGTCCGTCCACGGGTCCTTCGTGCTGCTTGGGTTCCAGTAGGTGGCATTCCAGTACAGGAGGCCCGTCACACCCATCCGGTACATCTGCGTGAAGATCAGTCGGTGCGAGAAGCCGTCCATGGACACGAAGAAGTTGTTGTAGGGCTCTCCTGGCCCGCAGCAGACGTACCACCAGCCCGTCTCGCCGGCCTGCTGCCGCTCGCGGAACTGCTCGTAGATGCGCGGGTTGGTGTCGAAGTAATGCTCGTTCGGGCACCAGATGTCGAGGCTGCCCGTGAGCACATCAAACGTCGTCAGCTTGTCGTTCCAGTCGGGCGCGCGGTAGAAGGGCGCCGTCAAGCGCAGGTTCGGGTGCGCGCGATGGATCAGTGCCGCCGCAGCCTTGATCTGGTCATAGGAGCCCTGGTTGATCGGCTCATCGACCACGTACATGTAGCCCTTGTCGAGCCACCCGTGCTGCTCCAGGTAGGTCGCGATGTCCCGCAGGTACGCCTCATCCTCCTTCCAAGGGATGATGTACGAGGTCAGGCGCGGGTCGTTCAGGTACTTCGCGGCCTCGGGAGCCTTCAGGTCAACCGGCAGGTAGTACGGCGAGGCGTAATGCTCCAGCAGGAACTCGTAGTACCTCGTCATCAGCGCCTTCGCCTCGGGGGCATCGGCCTTCACCTCGTGTTGGTAGGTCGTGAGACCCTCCGACAGCCCGACCGTGAACACGGGCTGCACATCGGCCGGCAGCGCAAACGGGCGCAGCGTGAGGTCGATCCGCACGTGCCTCTCCGGCGCATTCGCGGGCTTCACGAAGACCTCAACCGCGCACTCACGCCGGCCGACCTTCGGCGGAACGTACAGCTCGACCCACACAGGCTGGCTGGTGTTGGCTGCTACGTCGAACGGGCCGGTGAGCGGCGGCAGCGGATCGGGAAAGTCACGGCCCGCGTTCGGGCAGGGCACGTAGTGGGGGAGGTACAGCCTCACCGGGATGTCCAGCGCCACGGGAGGCCCGACAACGAGGCGTCGCCCGCCCCCCGGGCCACGCCCCACGTACGCCGTCACGTTGGCTTCCTTCAGCGGCTCATCGCCCGCCGTGATGACGACCTGCACGGCCTCGAACTCGTTGTGCGCGGCGGTCAGGTGGACCGGCGCGGGCGGGTCGGGCGGCTTGTCGGCGCGGAACACCTTCTGCACGCTCGGGGCGGTCCAGAGCGTGTAGTCAGCGGCCACGGCGAGCGAGCAGAGGAGCACGAGGACGACGACCAGCACGGCGGTGAGTGTAGGCATGGCGAACCTCCCAACAGACGCGTGCCGGGAGGTTCGCCACTGGTGCGCCCAGAGTCCTGCTGCGCCGGGACGTCAGTAGTACCAGCGCCCGGTGTTGTGCATCCCCGGGAGCGGAGGCTTGGTCGTGTTCTCCCACTTCTCGAACTTCGCGTGACCGTCGGCGAAGCCGTAGTTCGCCCCGCCGTTGTGGATGGTGGTGGCGATGACGTTCCCGAACTCGCTGTAGGCGGTGAGGTCATCCCACGTGGCGTAGTCGTCGGGCCACGGGTGGTAGTCGGTCGTCATGGCTCCCTGCAGCCGTATCGCCAGACAGATCTGCTCCGCCGGGCGGTCGAACACGCCCTGAGCGGCGCCATGCGAGAAGAGGCCGTTCAGCAGGTAGTCGGTCTGCGGCTCCGTCGCGGCAGCCCTGTAGGCCGGGCAGCGGAAGACCTGCGCGTTCTTCACATACGGCTGCAACGGTAGCCACCAGTCGTACCCGATCGTGTGGTCGGCCACGGGGTAGCATTCGTCATTGTCCTGGCAGTACATCTCCAGGGCCAGGTCGATCTGCTTGACGTTGCTCAAGCAGGCGGTCTGCCGCGCCTTGGCGCGCGCGCGTGAGAAGACGGGGAAGAGAATCGCCGCAAGGATCGCGATGATGGCGATGACGACGAGCAGCTCGATGAGGGTGAACCCCGGACTGGGTCCGTATCGGCGAAGGGACATGACTGATCACCTCCGATGGCTGTAATGATGAGGGCGCCAATGCCGCGGCAACGCGGGTTGGGCTGTCCGCACAATCGCGCCCGGGACGCGAGAGCCCCGGGTCAGGAGGTAGCAAGGGCAGGTGGAGCGCGTGGGACGGCGGGGGAACGCGAGGAGGCGATAGGGTCTGGCGCCGCCGCCCTGACGGGGGCCGTCCCCGTCGGGGCCGGAGACCTCGCGGGCGCGGTCGCGGCAGGCTGGATGACGGGTGCGTGCAGCAGCGCGCACGCGAAGCAGGCGCGGTCAGGCTGGCCGCCCTCATGGTGGTGCGCTCGCCGGGCCCCAAGGCCAAGCGGGCCCACGTGCACGACGACCCACAGGCCCAGCAGAACGGCCGCCACGATCGTCGAGTGGCGCCAGACCCGTCGCCGCGTCAGAGTCCTTCGCGTGGGAACCACCATTGCCTAGACCAACGCTGCGGCCTGCGGAACGACTTCCGGCCACCGGCCCCCCGTGGTTGGATTGTACCCACACTGCGGCGCAACAACACACGTTGCCGGGCGATCGAGTACAACGAGGCCGCAGGCCCGGCGGCGGCGAACGGAGGTGCAACGTCCCGGACGTGGGTTCGGACCACCGCCATGGAGACTGAGATGACCAGACTGCTTGCGCTGTCGGCCGCCCTGTTGACCTTCGTCACGTTGCTGCCCTTGCCCGTCACCCGCCAGGCGCACGCGCAGGGCAGTCCGGCCGCCTCGTATCGCTTCGAGGCTGCCCTCGGCGAGGACGCCTCCGGTCACGGCCTCGCCGCGACCGTCGAGGCCGGAGTGTCAGGTGAGGGCCATGCGGGCAAGGGCCTTGTCCTCGATGGCCGGGGAGGCCTCTCGGTGCCGAACAGCGACCTTCTGCGCGCGGACGGGGGCTTCGCTGTGGATCTATGGGTGCGCTTCGCGACCGTCGGGGAGAACACGAATGTGTTCGCGAAGGCGGGCGAGTACTTCGTCCGGCTCGACCCGCCGAATGAGGGGAACAACATCTCGTTCTTCGTCGTCCTCGGCGGCACACCCGAGCCACGCGTTCGCGGGCCGATCCCCAAGCCCGGGCAGTGGTACCACATCGTCGCGACGTGGGACGGTCTCGACGCGGTGCTATGGGTGAACGGGCAGCGCTTCCAGCAGAAGCGCGTCGGCAAACTCGAGACGAAGGACGCGCCGCTGCTGATCGGCGGGCCCTCGCAGTACGGCCCGATGGGGCTGAAGGGCACGCTCGACGAAGTGCAGCTGTACAACCGGCCGCTCACTGACGGGGAGGTGCTGGTCCGTGAATACGGACTTGACGGCGGCACCGGCCCGAAGCTGAAAGAGGCGCGGTTCGAGTTCGACCGCGGCATCGAGGGCTGGGAGACGCGGGATGCGAGCGGCCCCGAAGCGCGCGATGGCAAGCTGCAGACGTACACCTCCGGGGGTACGGCGCGGCTGGTGCAGCGCGACCTGGACGTGCCGCTGAAGGGCCAGCGCTTCCTCTCGCTCCGCATGGCCGTCAGCGAAGGCGCCGGCGCGGACGTGGCCTATCTGACGACAACGGGCCTCGGGCGCGTGCCCCTGAAGCTCATCGCCGACGGCCGCATGCACTCCTACGTGACCGACGCCTCCGTCGATCCGGAGTGGGACGGCACGCTGCGCGCGCTGTGCCTTGCGCCGTCGGACCGCGAGGCGAAGGTGGAGATCGACTTCGTACGCGTCGGCGCGGAGCCGGACGCCCCGCCCGAGTTCCGCCTGGAGCACTTCCTCCCGGCGCGCGCGCTGAACCGCGCCGGTCGGCCCTGTCCGCTTGCCGCCACGCTCCGCAACGTCGGCGGCCTTGCGCCGCAGACTACTCTGAAGCTCGACCTGCCGCCCGGAGTGTCGGCGCTGGATGGCGTCGAGCGGCGCGTCGAGAACCTCGCTTTCGGCGAGATCCGCGAGCTTGCCTGGCAGGTACAGGCAGACGGGGCGATGGACGCCGAGTTCGCGCTGACCGCCTCAGCCGCCGACGCCACGCCGACGACCGTGAAGCTGCCCGTCCCCTTCGGCGCAGTCGTCACTCCGACGAAGGCCGACTACGTCCCCCCGCCCCAGGTCGCGCAGAGCGACTACCTCGTCGGCTGCCATTACTGTCCGCTGTGGAAGCAGGGCTCGCGCAGCGGCGGCTGGGAGCAGATCACGCCCTTCCCCGAGCGCGAGCCGGTGCTGAGCTGGTATGACGAGGGCAGCCCGGAGGTTGCCGACTGGGAGATCAAGTGGTGCCTGGAGCACGGCATCCAGTACTTCGTGTATTGCTGGTACCGCGCGAGCCAGGGCAAGCCGGTCGAGCAGTTCATCGGGCACGCGATCCACGAGGGCCTCTTCAACGCGCGCTACGAGTCGCTCTTCAAGTGGTGCATCATGTGGGAGAACCAGAGCCGGGGCCACGCGGGCGTCGCGTCCGAGGACGACTTCCTGCAGAACCTCCTGCCCTACTGGATCGAGACCTACTTCAAGCGCCCCTCGTACCTGAAGATCGACAACAAGCCGGTGCTGTTCATCTACCGGCCGGAGTACCTCGTCGACGACCTCGGCGGCATCGACAAGGTGAAGCAGGCGCTGGACAAGGCTCGCGAGGCGTGTAGGCAGGCCGGCTTCGACGGGCTCCACCTCCTCGGCGAGTACCGCGGCACTGATCCCCGACCGCTGAAGCTCATGGTGGACGAGGGCCTCGACTACGCCTTCCAGTACTGCTGGCCGGTCGGCGGCGACCCCGCGCCCGACGTCGCGATCAAGGCCCAGGAGGACTACTGGCAGGCCTGGAAGGGCATGGACGTGATTCCCTTCGTGACGACGCTGACGATGGGCTGGGACTCGACCCCCTGGCACCCGACCTTCAGCGCCTGGCGCCTACCGCCGAAGGACTTCGAGACGCTCTGCGAGCGCGGCAAGGCCTTCATGCAGACGCTGCCGGAGACCAGCCTCGGCCGGAAGATGGTGCTGCTGGATAACTGGAACGAGTTCGGCGAGGGGCACTACATCGCGCCCCACCGGCAGTACGGATTCGGCTACCTCGACGCGGTCCGAAACGTGTTCACCGATGCTCCGAAGGAGCACATCGATCTCGTCCCCGACGACGTGGGCCTCGGCCCGTACGACAGCCTCTTCAAGGCGACGCTCACGTTCGAGGAACAGCGCACGAAGCGCGTGACCGCCCCGGGAGGCGACGCGCCCGGCCTGCTCGCGTGGTGGACCTTCGACGACGAGGGCGATTCGCCCGTCGCGCTCGACTACTCGGGTCACGGAATCGGCGGGATGCTGCGCGATGCGCAGCGTGCTCCGGGCCATGCCGGCCGGGCGCTCCTGTGCAAGGGCGGCTGCGTGGAGGTTCCGCCTCGCGCCTTCATCACACCGACCCGCGAGATGAGCATCGACTGCTGGATCAAGACCGACGTACCGAGCCAAACCGACAAGTGGTTCGTGAACTGCCTCTACGGCACCGGCGAGTCGGGCTTCCGCCTCGGCCTCTCCGATGGGAAGCTCTCCTTCGCGATCCCGAAGACCGCCTGGAGCCACCACATGGTGGCCGATGCGCCCGTCCCTCTCGGCCAGTGGGTACACGTCGCCGCGACCTACGATGGCCGGACGATGCGCCTCTACATGGATGGCCGGCTCTGCGCCTCGATGGAACGCGGCGGCCGCATCAACCCGACCGACACCCACCTGTGCCTCGGCAGCTACGACGTGAAGCACCGCGCGTACTTCGATGGGCTGCTGGACGACGTGCGCATCTGGGCGAAGGCGTTGAGCGCCGACGAAGTCCAGGCCCGGTAGCAGCCAGCTACATCGCTTGCGAGAGGAGCCGCACCGATGCCGGACACACCCGCCTGTCTCTGGGTTCGGCCGAGCGCGGACAAGGGCCCGTTGCGCGTCGGTCGCGAGGGATGTGACGATCCCCTGCTGACCATGCGCTCGGGTCTGGAGGTCAACGGCGAGACGCAGTGGGTGAGCCCCGCCGGCGCCGACCCCGCGCACCTCGCGCCGGGCGTCGAATGGTCGATCTGCCTGGAGCTATCACCCGACGGGACGACCCTCCTGGTCGCCTCGACCGTCGCCAACACAGGCGAGGAACCGGTCCACCTCGGCCGTTGTCACCTGCTGAGCGGTAGCGTCGGCCTTCCTGCGGATGACGCCGCCGTGCTCGTCTGCTCCGGGACGACGTCGCCAAGCCGCGTGCGTCGCGTAGCGGCCGGTTCCTATCGCACGAAGACGATCGCGCAGCTCTACAGCGCGCAGGCCGAGACCGCCGTTCACGCAGGTTTCGTGACGTTCGACCGCATGCACACCGAACACGACGTCGGCGTCGGAGAGGACGGCACGGTCCTGCTCGACTGCCACTGCGACTTCGCGGGGTACGAGTTGCAGCCCGGTGCGTCGGTGGAGACCGAGACGCTGATGCTGCGGATCGGCTGCGATCCCCTCGCCTCTCTGGAGGCCTGGGGCGACCGCGTGGCCGAGACCTACGCGCCGCCCATCTGGCCACAGACGCCCGCCGGTTGGGTCGGCTGGGCCTGGGTGGACGGCTTCAACGTCGAGCCATATGAGTCCGTCGTCCTGCGCAACGTGGAGGCCATCCGCCGTCGCCTCCCCGGTCACGACCTCGGGTATGTCTGGGTGAGCATCGGCAACCTCAAGGACGGCTTGCCCGGCAACTGGCTGGAGTGGAACCACGACCTCTTCCCGCGCGGCGTCGAGTTCCTCGTCAACGAGCTACGCGCGCGGGGCTTCAAGCTCGGCTTCTGGATGGGCTCATTCTGGATGTCGGACACGCTCGAAGACCGTATGGAGGAACTGCGCGAGGCCCTGCTGCTCAAGGACGGCCAACCGATGGTCGTCAACCAGCGCTGGTCCTACGGCGCCGCCGGCCTACTGCCTCGCGACGAGCGCCCGAACATGATCGCGCTCGATCCGACCCATCCGAAGACCCACGCCTGGCTTCGCGAGGTGCTGCAGACGTACTACCGTTGGGGAATCCGCTACTACATGATCGACTTCCTGCACGCAATCTCCGATACTACGCCCGGCGACTTCATCCCCGACGGCTACCACGAGCCCGCGCCCATTCGCGGGCCTCAGACCTACCGCACCGGCCTCCGGGTCGTGCGCGAAGCGGCGGGCGAGGACACCTACCTGCTGTCCAGCTCCGGCCCGACCTACCTGAATGTCGGCGTGATGGACGCCGCGCGCGTGGGGAATGACTATGGCGAGGGGCGCGCGCTGAACCCGGAGTCGTACTTCTACCCCGCGACCTTCGTCATCAACGGCGCGGGCTTCTGGACCTCGCACCGCGCAGCGAGCGATGCGATGGCGGCGGGGTACTTCACGCATCGGAAGCTGTACCTCGCGGACTCGGGCAACCTCCTGACCGTGGACAAGCCGATTCCGCTCGGTGATGCGCAGATCAGCGCGACGCTGTTCGGGATCAACGGCGGCCCGATGATGCTCGGCGATGACATCGACCGCATCGCCGAGGAGCGCCTCTCGCTCATCCGCAAGTGCCTGCCCCGCCTGCCCGAGTGCGCCCGGCCCATCGACCTCTTCGACTGCCCCGAGCCCGACTACGTGAAGACCTTCCACCTGCGCGTCGAGTGCGCCTGGGACCAGTGGGACGTCGTCGCGGTCTTCAACTACGGCCAGGAAGCACTGAAGCAGACCATCCACCCGGCCAGGCTCGGCCTCGAGGGCGAGCACGATGTCTGGGACTTCTGGAACGAGCGCTACGAGGGGGTGAAGGTCGGCGCCTTCGACGTGTGGGTCGCGCCGAACTCAGCAAAGGTCCTGCGACTCTCCCGCCGCCGCGAGCATCCGTGGATCATCTCGACTGACATGCACGTTCGCCAGGGGCAGGCGGAGATCGAGGACTGCCGCTGGGACCCGGAGACGATGGCGCTCACCTTGCGCGCGACGCGTCCCGCCGGGGAGACGGGGAACGTGTTCGTTCACGCACCGGTCGGCCTGTGCGTCGCCAACCCCGAGGGCCTCTGGATCGCGAAGGACGCGAACGACAACACGCTCATCATCCGCGTCGCCTTCGAGTTCGGAGACGAGCCGGCGGAGAGAGTGATCCGGTTCAAGCCGGTGTAGCAGCGCGTCTGGGAGGGGCGGGCGCCATGAATGGTGCCCCTACGTTGTAGGCAACCTACGCCTGCCGTCATGTAGGGGCGCGATTCATCGCGCCCACGTGTAGGGGCGTGATTCATCACGCCCGATGCCGTGGTCACGGCCCAATGTCGCCCGCCTGGTCGGCGTGCATCTCCAGGACCTTCTCGGGCTGTCCGGAGGAGAAGTCGAGTTCCTTCAGGTTGAGGGACACCACCTGCGGGTCGTTGAGCGTGCGGTAGTAGAAGACGAGGTTCGTGTGATCGCGCACGGCGGTCCAGATGCTGGCGGCGCGGTCACCGGGCGGCCGGCAGACGGTCTGGATCACGTCGAAGGCATACGCGACCGCCTGGGTCGGGGTCTGCGCTTTCGGTAGGCGCTTGGCCCACAGCGAGGCCCGGGCACAGCGCGACACGGGATCGATTCCGTACGGCATCGGCTGATCCCCGCCCAGGCCGTTGTAGGCGGCCACCTTCGTAAGCATCTCGGCATACGGCGGCTCGTTCGTGGCGGCGGGGATGGGCATCGGGTGGTGCACGACGAGCTTCCCATCCAGGTACTCCATGATCGCCGAATCGCCCGTCGCATCGCGCAGCACGAGGTGCACGTTCACGTCGCCGAACAGCAGTATCTGCAGTCCCCCGACATCGAACTCCTCTGCCTTCGCGACCGCCTCCTGAACCGTCGCGCACGTATCGAGGAAGACCTGCACCCACTGCATCGGCGTCACCATCGGCTTGCCCGCCGGCTGCGCGTAGCGGCTGTCGGACAGCCAGAGGGTCGCCGCCGACAGGCCGCGCTCGTTCAGCCCGTCGGAGGTGCTCGCATCGATGAACGAGCGCGTCGTCACGCTCCCGTACTGCGAGGTCCATCGCAGGGGCTGCGCGCCCTTCGGGCAATCCCGCGCCTCGCGAGCAATGCCCTGTGGGCGGATGACGATCTTCGAGAGCATGTTCGCCCGCCAGTCCATCGTCCGCGCGGAGACGACCCACGGGTTGCTCGTCGCGAGCACATCCGTACAGGGCCAGGCCTGCGAGGTGCAGATCGCGAGCAGCAGCGCGAGGAGACAGACTGACCTCAGCGCACGGGACATGCTCACTCCTCCTTCGAAAAAGAGGGACACCATACTAATTTCCCAACATGAGGTCTGAGGATTCAGCGAAAACGGCACGTGGAAATTAGTATGGTGTCCCTCTTTTTTCCGCGAGTACCATCGCCTTCTCGCGGAGGCCGAGGTCGCCGTTGACGACGTAGGGCTCGCCGCGTTCGGCGAGATGGGCGATCATCCGCTCGCGCCACTCCTTGACGAGGCCGGCCTGCGCGGGACCGGCGGCGAGGTCGTGCAGCTCGCCCGGGTCATCCTGCAGATCGAACAGCTCCTGCTGCCCGGTCGGCGCGTAGTAGATGTACTTGTGGCGCCCATCCGTCACGCCGGTCCACTGGTTCTCCGGCCAGTAGCAGGTGCTGTGCTCCAGGTCGAGCGTGTCGCGCCAACCCCCCGTCTGCCCGCGCGCCAGCTTCAGCATACTCCGGCCGTCGAACTCGGTCTCATCGTATGCCACACCTGCCGCGTCGAGGAGCGTGGGGAGCACATCGCGCAACTCCACCACGTCCGAGCGCACCTGCCCGCGCTGCGCCGAGACCATGCCTTCCGGCCAGCGGATCAGCATCGGGATGCGCGCCGAGCCCTCGTAACCATACGTCTTCCGCCACAGGTGATGATCGCCCAGCATGTCCCCGTGGTCGGCGGTCATCAGGATGAGCGTGTTCTCCAACCAGCCACGCTGCTCCAGCACCCGCAGGATTCGGCCGATCTGCTCGTCGATGAAGGTCACGTTGCCGTAGTACCCTTGCCGCGCAGCGAGCGGCGCGCCCGGCCCGAGATCGCCGCGCGCAAGGTCCATCGGGTACGCCTCGCCCCGCCGGGCGTTGCGCTCCGCCCAATCGCCGATCAGCGCCGGCGGGATCTTCGCGCCGGCGTACAGATCCATGAAGCGCGCGGGCGGGTCGTACGGGCTGTGCGGCCGAGCGAAGGAGACCTTCAGGAAGAAGGGCTCCTCCCGCGCGTAACCCTCCAGCCACCCGACTGCGGTGTCTCCCGTCCAGCGCGTGGGATGCAACTCCTCGGGCAGCACGTACGCCTTCGCGCGGTGGTCGTTCCAGCCGATGCCTGTTGCGTCAGGGTCGAGGTCCGGCGCGACGCGCTTGAACCACTGCCGGTAGTCGCTGACGAAGTCGGGGCTCTCGACGCGGCCCGACTCATCCAGCAGCGTCTGGTGGAAGCCGTGCAGATTGCGCTGCGGATGATAGTGCATCTTGCCGATGCCGGTGGTGTAGTACCCCGCGTCACGCAGCATCTGCGGCAGCTCATGCCGGTACTTCAGGGCCACGCGGTTGTATCCCAGCATCCCGTGGTGCCACGGCGACAGTCCCGTCAACAGCCCGGCCCGCGCGGGCGTGCACGAGGGTGTGGAGGTGTAGGCACAGCGGAACAGCACGCCCTCCTTGGCAATGCGGTCCAGGTTCGGCGTCTGCACACATGGATGTCCGGCCGCGCCGAGTGTGTCGCCCCGGTGCTGGTCGGTCATCAGGAGGAGGATCTTCGGTCGCTTGCCCTGCGCCACGCTGAACCTCCCGGCCAGGAGTGACCCCGCCGCCGTCGCGCCCGTCGCCACGAAGTGCCGCCTCGTCATGTGCATGATCTTGGTGGCATCGGCGGCCTCGCCGATGCTGCTGTGGTCTGCCCGTCCTCTGGGAGGTTCGTTCCCTCCATCCGCGAAACCTACCCGCTCAGCTTTGCCCGCCGAAAGGACCCTTCCTCGTGCCGCGACCCAACATCCTCTTCATCATGTCCGACGATCACGCTGCCCACGCCATGACGTGCTACGGCAGCCGCATCAACCAGACGCCGAGCATGGACCGCATCGCGAGCGAGGGCGTGCGGCTGGACAACTGCTTCTGCACCAACTCCATCTGCGCCCCGAGCCGCGCGACGATCCTCACCGGCAAGTACAGTCACCGCAACGGCGTACTGACGCTGGACGATGCGATGGACTGCCGCCAGCCGGCCTTCCCTCAGATGCTGCAGGCCGCCGGCTACCAGACCGCGATCATCGGCAAGTGGCACCTGGGCCACGGCGGAATCCACGACCCGAGCGGCTTCGATTACTGGAACGTGCTGCCCGGCCAGGGGTTGTACCACAACCCCCGGATGTTCGACATGGGCGAGGAGAAGGTCTTCCCGGGCTACGTGACCGACCTCATCACCGACATGTGCCTGGAGTGGCTCGACCGGCGCGATGCGACGCGACCTTTCTGCCTCCTGTGCCATCACAAGGCGCCGCACCGCCGCTGGGAACCCGACGCGAAGCACGCGCACCTGTACGATGACCTCGACATCCCCGAGCCCCCGACCTTCAACGATGACTACGCGAACCGCTCGCAGGCTGCGGCCTATGCCAGGATGCGCATCGACCGCGACCTGGATGACGAGGACACGAAGGGCCCGCCTCCGCCGGGTCTCTCGGGCCACGCGCTGAAGCAGTGGAAGTACCAGCGCTACATCAAGGACTACCTGCGCTGCGTCGCGTCCATCGATGACAACATCGGCCGGATGCTCGACTACCTCGACGAGACGGGCCTCGCACAGGACACGCTCGTCATCTACTCCTCCGACCAGGGCTTCTTCCTCGGCGACCACAACTGGTATGACAAGCGGTTCATGTACGAGGAGTCACTGCGCATGCCCTTCGTCGCCCGCTACCCGAAGGAGATTCCTGCCGGCTCGACGAGCCACGCCATCGTCCTGAACACCGACTTCGCCCCGCTCTTCCTGGACTATGCGGGCCTACGGACGCCTCCGGACATGGACGGCCGCAGCTGCCGCGCGGTCCTGCGAGGCGAGACGCCGATGGACTGGCGCACGGTCATGTACTACCGCTACTTCATGCACCTGGCGCACCACGGCGTCTGCGCGCATTACGGCGT
The DNA here is from genome assembly GCA_016869045.1 of Armatimonadota bacterium. GTDB lineage: Bacteria > Armatimonadota > Zipacnadia > Zipacnadales > VGFC01 > VGFC01. The sequence goes on along the minus strand of VGFC01000028.1, from coordinate 8,598 downwards.
CCGCACGCACTCCTTCAAGCTCATCTACTACTACGAGGACGATCCGCTGCCGCCGGAGTGGGAACTGTTCGACCTGGAGCGCGATCCCCAAGAGATGCGCAGCGTTTACGCCGACCCCGCCTACGCGCTGGTGGTGACCGCATTCAAGGGCGAGCTGAAGCTCCTACGCGAGGAGCTGGGGGATACCACAAACCCCTGGCCGGAGTGAGCCGTCAACGTCCGGCCCGGAACAGCGCCCACCACATCGACTCGAACAGCTCCGCAAACCAGACCGGCGTCGTGTGACGCAGCGCGCAGAACAGCTCCCTGTGGTAGAAGGGGTCCCTGGTCGTGAGCATCCGCCAGAGCTTGCCCGGCCGCGTGTGGAAGCGCAGCTCCAGCCACTTCGCCGCCGCGATGAGCTGCCAGGGCTTCATCCGGCGCTGCCGCACAACGGGGTGACGGTAGTCCCACTTGCTCAGGTCGGGCTCGGTCGCTGGCAAGGACGGCTCGCTGAACTCGGTCCAGGCGTGGGGCGTCACGTACATGATGTTGACCCAGTCCGAGTCGTAGCGGACGAGTTCCTTCAGCGTGCGGTTGAAGGAGCCCCACGACTCCTCCTGCAGACCGACCACCTGTCCGACCACCGAGAAGATGCCATTGTCGCGCATGAGCTTCGGCGCGCGGCTGTCGATCTCCGGATCGGAGCCCTTCCGCACCTCGCCCAACACCGTCCGGTCCACGGACTCCACGCCGAGCAGGATGTACAGCACGCCGGCCTGGCGGTAGAGGGGCAAGTGCTCGGCATCGCGCACGACCTCATCTGCGCGGATGGTCGCGTGCAAGAACACCGGCAGCTTCCGCGAGGCGAGTTCCTCCAGGAAGCTCAGCCACGCTCCTTGGTCCGCCGCCGGGTCGTCATCCGCGAGGTGCAGGAAGCGCACCCCGTAGGTGTGGTGCAGCAGCTCGATGTCATCGGCTGCCTTCTGCGGGCTTCGGCAGCGCCACTTGCGCCAGAACAGCCGCTGCCCGCAGTAGGTGCACAGGTGCGGGCAGCCGCGCGACCACTGCACGACCGCCGAGACGCCGAGGTCGAGCGTGCGATAGGGCCGCCAGTCGCCGACCAGCTCCCATCCCACGCGGAAGTCATCGAGGTTCGTCAGCGGCTCGCGCTCCGGAGTCAACGCCACGCCACCGTTTGCCCGATGCGCGAGGCTCGGGACGGAACACAGGTCTGCATCACGCTCCAGAGCCTGCACGAGTTCCAGCGCGGCCAGCTCACCCTCGCCGCGAACGATGACATCCACCGCGGGCTCGGCTTCCAGGACGCCCTGCGCGTGGAACGTCGGGTACACGCCGCCATACACAGTGCGCACGCCCGGACACGCCGCCTTGATCGCCCGCAGCATCCGTATCGCCGTAGGATGGGCCGGCGTGGAGCCCGAGTGCCCCGCCATCACCAGGTCGGGCTGCGCCTCCACCACGGCGGTCACGATCTGCGAGTCCTTCAGGTGCCTGACCTCGGCGTCGAGCAGCGTGACCTCATGCCCTGCATCAACCAGCGGCCCGCCGACCATCAACAGGCCCAGCGGCACGTGATGGCCGACACCCAGGTTGCAGGTGAAGGTCTGGTATGGGGGATTGACAAGCAGGATCCTCATGGCCGCCCCTACCTACATTCGCGGCCGGGAGCGCCGATTCCCCCTCTTGGCGCAAGGAGAACCGCCGTCCGGCGAGCAACTCCGCGCGCATGAGGATCACGGACGTCGTCCTCCTCGAGGTGTCCGGTGAGTTCCCCGTCGAGGGCCCCTTCAGCGAAGAGCGCCGCGTCGATCCGCTGGACGCCTACCCCGAGTTCAGCCAGCCCTTCGCGCCCCATCGGCCCGAGCCCGGCGAGCGGGCGCGCCATCGCGACCTCTTCCTTGAGATCCGTACGGACGAGGAGGTGACGGGCCTCTTCGGCCCGGTCGATGGGCCGCACGCCCCGATCCTCCGCCGCGAGATGCGCTCTGTGCTGATTGACTGCGATCCGCTCGCCATCGAGGCCATCTGGGACCTCCTCCTCCGCCGTAACCGTCACGCGCGCAGCGGCCACTACATGATGGCGATGAGCGCCCTCGACTGCGCGCTGTGGGACCTGAAGGGCAAGGCGCTTGGCCTGCCGGTCTACCGGCTGCTCGGCGGTCCGGTGCAAGAGCCGGTCAGGGCCTACGCCAGCATGTTGGGCTTCTCGCTCGAACCTGACGCCCTGGCCCGGCGGGCACAGGAGTACCAGGCGCTCGGCTACCACGCGCAGAAGTGGTTCTTCCGCCACGGACCGGCCGACGGGGGAGAGGGCGCCAGCCGCAACGTCGCCATGGTGCGGGCCGCCAGGGAGGCCGTCGGCGACGGCCCCGCCCTGATGTTCGATGCCTTCAACTCGTGGGACGTGCCCTATGCGGTGGACGTCGGCAGGCGCATCGCGGAGTACCGGCCCGCGTGGCTCGAGGAGCCGGTGCCCTGCAATCGCATCCGTGCGCTCAGGACGATCCGCGAGCGCGCGGGCATCCCCATCGCCACGGGTGAGCACCTCTACTCGCGTTGGCAGGTGAAGGACCTGCTGGACGCCGACGCGGTCGATGTGATCCAGGCGGACCCGGACTGGTGCGGGGGGATCAGCGAACTGCTCAAGATCGCCTCGGTCTGCTCGGCCTACGACGTGCCGCTCTGCCCGCATGGGCACTCGCTGCACGCCGCGCTGCACGTCGCCGCCGCTCTGCCGGCGAACGTCCTGCCCCAGGTCGAGTTCCTGATCCTCCACCAGCCGCACAAGCAACGCTTCATGCGGGGGTATCTGCAGCCGGAGGGTGGGGTGCTCCGCCCGCCGGAGACGCCGGGGCTGGGAATCGAACTCGATCCCACGAAGACCGACACCGTGCGCGAGATCGAGTGACGGTGAGACACGGTGACAGACGACTTCTACGATCAGCTTGGCGAGGGCTACGACACGGTCATCGACTGGGATGAGCGCCTGGCCCGCGAGGCTCCGTTCTACCGCGACCTCTTTGCGCGCCATGGAGTGGCCAGCGTCCTGGACACCGCTTGCGGCACGGGTGAGCACGCGGCGCTCTTCACCTCGTGGGGGCTGGAGGTCGTGGGGGCGGATCTGAGCGCCGAGATGATCGCCGTCTGCCGCCGCAAGTACGCCGGCCAACCGGTTGAGTGGGTGCAGGCGGGCTTCGGCGAGACCTTCGACGCCCTCGGCCGCAGCTTCGACGCGGTCACCTGCCTGGGCAACTCCTGGCCCCACGTGCTCACCGACCGGGACGCGGCGCGAGCGGCGCAGGACTTCGCCCACCTGACGAAGCCCGGCGGGCTGCTCGTCATCCAGCAGCTGAACTACGAGGCCATGCGCCTCCGCGGCGAGCGACTGATGGGACCGCAGGTCCGCATGATGGACGGGCAGGAGACGCTTTTCCTGCGCATCTTCGACCTCGACCGCAACCCCATCCGCTTCACGATGGTGAAGCTGACGCGCGAGGCGGACGGGTGGGTCCGCGAGGACTGGGAGACCGAGCATCGAGCCTGGACGCAGCCCGAGATGACGAGCATCCTGACGGACGCGGGCTTCCGCTCCGTCGAGCTCCTGGGCGACTTCGCCCGCAGCCCGTTCGAGCCATCATCGAGCGATCAGATGATCGTCGTCGCTCATCACTGAAAGGGTGTACGGGAGGCACGGCATCGGGCGTGATGAATCACGCCCCTACACGCGGGCACGATGAATCGTGCCCCTACATGACGGCAAGGCTCTGGTCGTTCGCAGTGTAGGGGCGCGATTCATCGCGCCCGATCGTGTAGGGGCGCCATTCATGGCGCCCGCCCACGTTTCCCATACACGCTCTGAAAGGAGCCGATATGGCCGCGCCCCGCTACCTCTCACCCTACGACGGAGCCCTGGCATGGATCGCCAACGAGCGCTCGGAGCTGACCTTCGACGGCAGCACGCGCGAGGACTGGAAGCGCTGGCGGAAGGCCTTCGACCGGAAGCTCCGCGCGCTGCTCGGCCGGTTCCCCGAGCCCGTGCCCCTGGAGCCGGAGATCGTGGAGACCGTAGACTGCGAGGACCACATCCGCGAGAAGGTCTACTTCAACTCCGAGAAGTACGCAACCGTCGCCGCGTATGTCCTCGTCCCGAAGGACCTCCGCCCCGGCGAGAAGCGCCCCGGCATCCTCGCCGCGCACGGCCACGGTCGCGGGAAGATCGACATCTGCGGAGTCTGCGAGACCGAGGAAGAGCGCCAGCACGTGCAGGCGCTCAACTACGACTACGCGCGGCAGTTCGCGCGGCGGGGGTACGTGGTCGTCGCCCCGGACTGGCGCGGCTTCGGCGAGCGCTGCAGCCCGGCGGACTGGGCGCGTCCCGGCCGCGATCCCTGCAACGTGAACTACATGGCGATGGGCTACCTCGGCTATCACCTCCTCGCGCTGCAGATCTGGGATGGGATGAAGTGCGTGGACTACCTCCAGTCCCGCCCGGAGGTCGATCCCGAGCGGCTCGGAGTTGGCGGCCTCTCCTTCGGCGGCACGATGACGACCTACCTCGCGGCGCTCGAACCTCGCCTGAAGGTCGCCTGCATCAGCGGCTACGTCAGCACCGTCAAGGGTGACGCAATCACCATGCGCGGCAAGGGCAACTTCTGCGGCGCGCAGTACATGCCCGGCCTCCTGACCATCGGTGACATCCCTGAGGTCGCCGGGATGATCGCCCCGAAGCCCCTCTGCATCGAGATGGGCGAAGAGGACCAGTGCTTCGTGATCGACGATGCGAAGGCCGCCTTCGCACAGGTCGAGCGCATCTACGCCGCCGCTGGCGCCTCCGACCGCCTCATCGGCGACGTCTTCGCCGGCGGCCACGAGTGGAGCGGCCGCAAGTCCTTCGCCTGGTTCGAACACTGGCTGTCGAGGGATGCGGGGTAGATGAGCGGCGAGTCCTACCGCCCCTGCAGGCGCTTGTAGAACGTGCTCCGGTGGCCAATGCGCCAGACGTCAACCACGCGGGCCTTGTCGTCGATCGTGTACGACGCCCGGCAGCTGCCCACTCGCAGACGGAGCACTCCGCGCAAAGGGCCGGTGAGGTGCTCTGCGTTCTGGGGGCGTGGATCTTCGGCGAGAGCGTCGATCCGGGCCTGAAGGCGCCGCTGGACATTGGCCGGTAGGTCGGCCAGAGCACGTATGGCGCCCTCGTCCACCCGCACCTTGTAGCTCACAGGCCGAGCCTCTGCTTCGCCTCATCCCAAGGCACGAGCTTCGAGCGCCCCGCGGCCACGTCGGCCATCGCCTCTTCGGTCGCCTCCAGGAGTCCTCGATCCACCAGGGCCTCATACTCGGGTCCGCCTTGGGCAAGCCAGTCGTCGAGCGCCGCCTTGCTGAACCGCCACTGACGCCCGATTCTCCTCCCCGGCACCTCGCCGGCCCGCGCCCATCGCTTCAGCGTGTCGATCCCGAGCCGCAAGTACTGGGCCGCTTCCTGAGCGGTCATGATCTCCTGAGCCATCGCGCTGCCTCTTCTGCACGTACTCCCTTACTAAGCCTCATAATACCCCGTAAACACGTGTTGTCAAGCGCCGCCCTCTCGGAAGCGGTTTGGGGCTCTGCGCAATGGCGCACACGGCGCTGCGTCGCTCACCGCCCCTCAACGATCGCCTTCTGCACCGTCTCCGCCGCGAGCTGGTGCCCTGGCCCGCCGAGGTGCGTCTTGTCGCTGCAGTAGAGCGCGAGGCGCGCCGCGTCCTCTCGGCCGGCCTGGTGGAAGGCAGCGGAGACATCCCCGAGGCCCGTCCGCTTCCTGGCAGCCACCACCCGCGCGGCGCCGGCGAGTTCCTCCATCGTGTCCCAGCGCTCGAAGGCCGGGCAGGTGGTCAGCAGCATGACCTCGCTCGCGCCGCCCGTCATCCGCCGGATGCGGTCCACGGCGAACGACAGCATCCGCTGGTATTGCTCACCCCGCATCCCCGAGTCCCAGTCGTTGAAGCCAAACCAGACGGTCACCAGGTCCGGCTTCGACGCGTCGCGCAGCCACGTCGGCATGAGGACGAGGTTCTGCGAGAGAATCGTCCCGCCGATCGCCGGGTTCACCAGCTTCACTTCGCCGCCGAACTGCTCGCGCAGCTTCCCGACCAGGAGTTCGGACCACAGCACCTCGCGGTTGGCCCAGTGCCGCTTGTCGCTCAGGGACTCGCCCATCGTCACGATGGTCACCGGCTCCTTGGCCTTGAGCTTCGCGAGCAGCTTCGGCGTTCCGCCCTGCGCGGGCGTGTAGTCCGTCTGGTCCACCGCGATGGTTGGCTCCAGCGCCACCTGGTCCACCGTGTAGGAGATCGCGGGGTAATCGCGCCAGTACCACCACTTGCCGAACCAGAAGTTGGCGAACTTCGACGGGGCGTAGCCGCCCTGCGCGCTCACCCGTTGCCCCGCCGGCAGTTCCGGCACGACGTCACACCACGGGACCATGATCTGCCGCCACTCGGTGGAATCGAGCGGGAAGCAGAAGCCGTACCGGAGCGAGTAGTCCGCGCCGTCGATCAGCTCCAGCCCGCCCCAGTTCGCCGACCCGTCGCCCTGCAGCCAGAAGCTGAAGCCCTGCGCCTGGTCCCACTCGCCCGACGCCCGCACGCCGGTCGTGAAGAAGCCTGATTGCGCGCCGTCGATGAAGCTGAACCGACACGCTCCCCCGAGCTTGCCGGGCACCGCCTCAACGGTGCCGATCGGGTGCTTATCCTCGCCCGCCGTCGTCGGCTGATGTCGGGGCGTATCCATGTCGAAGATCACGGTGCCCTGCGCGCAGACCGTCGTGGCGGCCGCCAGCAGGACGATAGCCACCCATGCGGCCTGCTTGAGCGACTGGCTCCCCATCTTCTGTCTCCTCGTGCGCTCAGCTGGTAGTGGGGCAGGCTTCCAGCCTGCCGACGTTGGGTCTGGCAGGCTGGAAGCCTGCCCCACACCCAACCCTACGCCCTTTCCGCAGGCACAGGCCACTGCCCTGCCTCGGGAGGACCGCCGAGGCCCCCGTCGAACTGAGCGCCCGACACCAGCCATCCGAGGGAACTCACTTCTGGGAGACCGTGGGCCTGCCGGAGGTCGATCCATCTGTCCATGGCTAGAGGAGACGAAGCATGTCGGGGTATGCCCTTGTGCTGAGTCTGGTCGTTGCCGCGCTTGGCCTCGCCGCGACCGCGCACTGTGACGCGTACGGCCGCCTGCCGCACGGGCCGGGCTTCCGCAACGTCCGCGACTACGGCGCCAAGGGCGATGGCGTCACCGATGACACCGCGGCCTTCATCCGCGCGCTCGATGAGGGACGCGGCAGCGTGCGCGAGAAGTCGGCGGCGAACGTCTACGTCCCGCCGGGCACGTACCTGTTGAGCGACACGCTGATCGTCTGGCGGGCGACCATGCTCGCCGGCGATGTGGATGACCCGCCCACGCTCGTGCTGAAGGACAACGCCCCCGGCTTCGGCGACCCCGCGAACCCCAAGCCTCTCCTCGTGACCGCGCTGGGCTACAACATCGACGCCAAGACGCGCGACTACCGCACGCGAACCGACCAGATCGGCGGCAGCACCAACAACACGTTCTTCATCACCGTTCGCCACCTCAACATCCGGCTGGGGCGAGAAAACCCGGGCGCGTGGGGGCTCTGGTGGCTCGTCGCGCAGCAGACCGCGCTCCGCAATGTGACCATCGATGCGGGCGACGGGCAGGGCTGCCTGAAGTCGATGTGGTGGGGCGGAGGCGGGGTGATCTCCCAGGTCCGGTTCATCGGCGGCGACTACGGCTGGCACGTGCGGGAGACCAGCCAGTGGGTCCTGCGCAGCGCCGAGTTTCGCGGTCAGCGGAGGCACTCACTGTGGCTCGACCACGTGTGGAACTTCAGCCTGCTTGGCCTGCACTTCGAGCGGACCGCGCCGGTTCGACTGCTGGGCGGCTCAGTCGCGCTCATCGACTCCTCCTTCCGGGACATGGCCGGTGACAGCGCCATCGAGACCGATGGGGCAAACCTCATCCTGCAGAACGTGACGACTCGCGGCGCGCAGGCGGTCGTGAAGGGGCTTCTGCCTGCCTCGTCCAAGGGGCAGACGCTCATCCGGCGCTGGTGTGCGGGAGGGGCAATGGTCGATGGCTCGATGCTGCCCGGGCAGACGCACGACCTCGGTGACACGCTCAGCGGGCCGCCCGCGCGCCTCCCCTCGCCCGCGTACCCCGCGCTGACCAACGCCGCGCGCTCGGTCACGGAGTTCGGTGCGAAAGGCGATGGGCAGACCGACGATACGGTCGCGGTTCAGCGCGCGCTCGACGAGTGCCGGGAGGTCTTCTTCCCGGAGGGCACCTACCTCGTCCGCGACACGCTGCGGCTGAAGCCGAACCATCGCCTATTCGGCGAGATGTGGAGCGTCATCGACCTCGCAGGGGACAGCGCAGGCTTCCAGCAACCCAGCAGCCGCAAGCCCCTGCTGGACATCCCCGACGATCCCGATGCAGCGCTCACGCTCTGCCACCTTCGCTTCCACCTGCAGAGCCCCGGCGGCATCGCCTTCGACTGGCGCGCCGGCGAGTGGTCGATGCTGATCGACTCCACCACCT
>VGFC01000027.1 GCA_016869045.1 Armatimonadota bacterium | reverse complement strand
CGACCGCCGCTGAGGCGAGGAAGTAAGCCAAAGCCGCGGCCTCGTTGAACTGAGGGAACTCGGCGATGGCCGGGTCGGAGTAGTCGGTCTCAGAGCGGTAGCCGGGCTTCGCGGAGGCCTGGCGGACTAGGTCCAGCGCGGCTCGGTCCTCCTTCACCAGTTGAGCGAGGCAGGCGAGCACCTTGGGGTCGTTCCACTCACGGTCGCGGTAGCCGAAGGGGTAGGTCGCATTCGGGCCAGTCCCGGATGCGCCCTCCTGATGCGGCTTCACGATCTGCGCGGCGGCCTTGTACAGGGGAGCCGCGTTCTCGGCCTCGGAAACCGGCGGCGGCGTGATGTCGGCGGGGGTCACCGGATGCCCGGCGGCCTTGAGCGCGCGAATCTCGGCCTTCACTCTGTGCCCGTAGTAGAGGTTGCCGACCAGGTTCAGCAGCCCCCCGAGAAGCAGCAGCGCCAGCAGACCGTAGGCGACGATGCGCCACACTCGCCAGATGCGCCACCGCAGAAGCCTCCTGAAGGTGGGGAACCAGCCGCTTGAGCGTCCTGCGCTTCCCGCATCAGACATAGCCCAACCTCCTCAGGGCCGCGGAGTCAGTTCCGCGCGTGTCACGCTCGCCTGGGGGCTCGGACTCGACAGGGCCAACCGTGTCCCAGGCCTCCGGGGCCAGCTCATCCAACAGTTGCCGGCGCACCAGGAGACCAGGCGTCACGTTCTCGCCGCCGGAGGTCGGATGGTCGGCGACGGCTGCGCTCGCCGGCAAGGCCGGGCCCTGCACGCCGTGCTCGACGGCCACCTGCGTTCCCCACGCGATCAGCCACACCGCGGCCGTCGCCACCGCCATCCGCAGTAGAGGTCTGCTTGCCCGGCGTCGCCGGGCTCGGGCCTCGACCTGCGCGAAGGTCACGCCCGGTACGCTCAGCCGGACCTTCCTCAGCCGTCCCTCAAGGCGCTCGTCATCCATCCTACTCGTCTCCCAGGGCCTGTCGCAGCTTCGACAGTGCGTATCGGTACCGACTGGCGGCCGTATTCGGCGAAGTGCCGACTGCAAGGCCGATCTCCTCGAAGGTCAGCCCGCCCCAGAGGTGAAGCACGATGACCTCCCGCTGCTCGCCGGGCAGGCCCAACACCGCCTGCCGGACGGCCACCGCCTGCGGATCGGGCGCGGCGCGTGCCGGGTGTTCCCCCTCGGCCAGGGCCTCGGAAGGCTTGCGTCGCGCCCGTGACCGGGCGGCGTTCCGCACGGCGGCGAAGAGGTAGGCCTTCGGGTCGCGAACGAGACGCAACCGCCACCTGCGCCGCGCGACGCGGACCAGGACCTCGCTGAGGATGTCATCCGCCTCGTCATCGCTCGCGGTGAGGGCGAAGGCGTAGTTGTGCAGCCGCTCGGCGCACTCACCCCAGATGACCTCCAGCGCGTCCATCCTGCCACGGGACAGCTCCCGGAACGCTTCGCGCAGCCTGCCATCGTCGGTCACGTTCATCAGCGTTCCCTACAGACAAGACGCGCGTCGAGACCTGATCTGTCTACCCGGCGGCTCCCTATCACCGTTGACGTTCCGCCGACCACCCGGCCTTGCCGCGCGCGAAGAAGGCCCTTCGGTTGCGTGCTGCGAACCCGCGCGTTTGAGGTGAACCGTGTTGGTGTGCATCGCGCTGCTTGCGGCTGTCCTCCGGCCTGCGGAGGGTCAGGCGCTCTCCCCGACGGCCTTCGAGCGGACTGTGCCCGTCTCGGTCGCCGAGGGTGAGCCCTGGTCATGGTTCGGCCTGCCGCAGGGCAAGCTGGAGGCCTGGGGCGTGCCAGCCGAGATGCCCGCGGCGAACGGCACTGACGTGTTCGCGGCAGCCTCGCCGGTGGACCTGCCGGAACCGGCTCCTCTCGTCTACGCCCTGGTCAGCCCCGTTGTCGAGCCCCAGCTCGCAGCGGTAGTCTTCGAGGGGACCGACGGGAAGTCGGCAATCGTGAAGGCTGAACACTGCGCCCTGGCGTGGGCGGCGAGCAAGCTGCGCACACGAAGGCTGCTCCTGGCGCGAGGCGAGGCGCCGGGCGAGGCTCCCATCGCCCGCGTCATACCGCGCGGGTGCTACCTGTTTGCGCTCGTGGCCGGTGATCCTGCAGACGCGCGCCTGAAGGCGGAGTACGAGAAGGGTCAGGCGGAGTGGCGTGCGCGCTTCCGGGAAGAGGCGCCTCCGGTCGTGCGCCTGCAGGAGGTCGCCGCCGGCATCCCGAGCGGCCGCATCGCGGTGCTGCCGCCGCAAGGCGCCGAACCGGCTGCCCTGTCAATGCTGCTCGGGCGGACGGGCCTGCGGCAGAAGCTCGTGGAGTTGGAAGGCGCGGACCTGCTGGGTGCCCGGCGGTTCAGCGCGCAGCGGTTCCCGGTGGCGCTCTACGTGGGGCAGGAAGCGCACCTGCGCACGATCCGCACCGAGAACGACGCCGCCGACGCCGTCATCCGCTACGTGACCGAGGGCGGCACGATCCTCATGGCGACCGCGTGGCCCTACCCGACCTACTACGCCATCGACGCCGGCAGCCCTCAGGGCATCCCCAACCAACCGCTGCTTCGCAGAATAGGGATCGACATCATCGCCGCCTTCGAACGCCCGCCGGAGGGCGCGAAACTGGTTCTACAGCCGCTCGAAGGGCAGACACTGCTTCCCAGCCTTCCGCCGAGTTGGGCATACCCCGAGACCGGCGACCTGCGGTTGAGGAGCTTCGCCTCGACGAGTGAGAGTGTGAAGATGACGCCGCTGGTCGAGGTGCGCGCCGAGGACGGCCGGCCCATCGGCCCGGCGGCGGCGCTGTTCGAGTTCGATGGGGGCGGCTGCATCCTGTACGTGTGGTCGGGGATCATGAACGACGCGCGCATCGCCGACGGCGTCGTCTGCGACCTCGTGCGCTGGATCGCCGCGAAGCTAGAAGGAGTGCCGGATGGGGAGTGAGAGGGGACGGCCTCCCATTGTAGGAGCGGCTTCAGCCGCGATGCCGTTGCCGATGGCATCGCGGCTGAAGCCGCTCCTACAATGGGGGCTCGCCTCCCTCATGGTCTGTGCGGCGGCGTGGGCGGACGACCCGCCCGACCTCTTCAAGGAGGACTTCGCGCGGTATGCGAGGCTCGTGGAGAGCCCCGTCGCGGAGCTGCGGCTCGAAGGCGTGCAGGGCTTCAGTTGGCTGAAGCACTTCTCGGCGGAGCCCTATCTGCTGAGGCCGGCGAAGGATAACTCCCCCGAGGTCCGGCGGGAGGTCGCCTTCGCGCTTAGGCGGGTCGGCCGGCGTGACTCGATCCCCGTTCTGTTCGAGATGGTGAACGACGCGGACGTGGGCGTTCGGCAGCACGCGGCGCTGTCGCTGCAGTCGCTCACGCAACTCGAGGACCCGACGCTTGCCTGGTGGCAGGGGACGTCGGCCAAGGCGTACGAGCAGAAGCTGCTGGACGACCTGAGGACGGCGGACGGTGTGGTCCGCGTGCGCGCGCTGAAGGCCTTGCGCTGCTTCGCGGGGCCCGAGGCCGAGGGGCCGGTGCTCGAGTTCGTGACCTCGGCGAGTCCGCCGCCGGATGGCACGCAACAGGCGCTCGCGATCGCGGTGCTCGAACGCATCGGTACGCCGGCGTCCCTGCCGTGGCTGACGAGCGTGGCCGAACAGCAGCCGACCGCTGCGTGGGCGCTGGGCCAGATCGGCGGCCCGCAGGCCGAAGAGGCGCTGATCCGCGGCCTGCGCCGCTTCGGCGTCTGGGACCCGCAGCACCTCATCAACCTCGACCGGCTGCACAGCACGCGCTGCGGCGAGTTCGTGCCGATGCTGGTCGGCGCCTACGGCTGTGTCACGTACCGCGGCCAGCCCGAGAACCTCACCTACGACCCGACGCCGCTTCAACGCGCCTGCACGAACCTCATCCTGCGCAGCGGCCGCGGGCCCGAGGTGGTCGAGGCCGTCCTGCGCGAGATGGAGTGCAGCGTGGTTGACGAGCAGATTCCCGGAGACCTACGGCTGGCGATGGTCGCCTTGCGCGAGGAACTGCGGCCCGGCTTCGTGCGCAACGACGGGCTGACGACCTCGCAGCCGGTGTGCGCGATGTCGCACCTGATCCGCGACCGCCGCCTTGCGCCGAGGCTCGTGCCGCTGCTGCAGCATCCGGCCTTCATCGCGCGCGTCTATGCCGCGATGGCGCTCGGACGCCTCCACGCCGTCGAGGCCTTGCCGGCGATCGTCGATGTGATCGACGAGGGCTACCCGTTTGCCGACCCGATGGCCCTCGCCTCGGGCAAGCACTTCGGGGAGAGCCAGACAGTGCGTTGGCGCAGCTTCCTGTGCATGGCCCTGGGGCGTATGGGGGGAGAAGAGGCGCGGCGCGAGCTGGAGCGCCTCGCGGGCGACCCCGACGAGTACCGGGACATCCGCTATGGCGCGGTCGTCGGTCTCGGGTTCATCGGCGCGCCCGAGTCGCTGCCGGTCCTGCAGCAGGTGGCCCATGACGACATCATCTGGCGCATCCGCGTCGAGGCGCAGGACGTGATTCACCGGATCGAGCTCGCACAGGAAGATGCGCGGTTGCGAACAAGGTAGCCGTGCATGTGGTGGGGAATACGAGAAGGGCGAGGCGGGCGGATCAGCGCCCCTGAGTCCGCCCGCCTCTTGGGTTCCCCGGAGCACGGGAGGGGGTCTGTGCTCCGGAATTCCCGCCTTCACAAGCCGCGTACGTGCGTCGTGCGCCTGTACGCGTGCCGGTTCCCGCCGGTCTGTCCCGGCGATCCTACAGCGCCGGGTTCACCTCCACGAAGATGTACAGCGGATTCGAGATCACTCCCTCGCACACGGCGATGATGCGGTCCACTCCGCTGAGCGGAGTCGGCTGATCGGACCGGTAGATCGCAGTGCACGTACCTGCCAGCGGCGCGGTGATCGGCGCCGGGTCGGGATCGACGCTGCCCCGGTCGGTCTGGAACGTCACCTGCGCGTTCGGATCAGCCGGGCCGCCTGAGATGTCCTTCACTTGCACCACGATCTTCTGGTCGGCCTCGGTGTAGAGTTCCAGCGGCGAGGCCGGGGTGTACAGGGTCGGGTCGGGCGAGATGATCGCTACGGTGGCGGGTGCACCGCCCATGTGGATCATCAGCGGCCGCCCGCTGTTGTCTACGGTCACGCCGCCCGCACCCGTCGTGGAGGCGACGACGCCCAAGTCGCCGACCCAGCCGGTTGTGTAGAGGTTGGCCTGCGCGAACCCGCCCTGCGTCACCCCGGTTCCAGTGATGACGCCTCCCGCATCGGGCGTGACGTCGAACCGTACGACCGTCCCGTCCTCCACCGGGTTGTCGAACTGGTCGGAAACGAGCGCCGTGACCTTGACCGCCTTGGATAGGTCACGGGCCGACGTGACGAAGGCGTCCGCCGCCACCGTCATCAGGGCGGGCGGTCCGGCGGTGATGCCGATGATGGTCTGATCGTTCGTGGCGTTCGCCGCCGGCACGAAGACCCGGATCCGCGCTGTGCCGACCTCCGAGCCGCTGCGGAAGATCGCGGTGGCCTTCCCGTCGGCCGTGGAGGCCGACTGCGTGATCGTCGCCGACGGAATCTGCGTCTGGTTGATGATGGAGAACTGCACCACCGTCCCGTTGGGCGCCGGATTCCCGAGCGTATCGACGATCGTGGCGGTCACCTTCGAGCTCTTGTTGCCGCCCACGGGAACGCTGGCCGGGTCGGCCGCAACGCTCTGGATGATCAGGGAGGTGAACGCCACCGTCACCGAGGCCACGTCGGTCGTCACGGCCGGCGCGCCGGCTGTGACCGTCGCGGTGTTCGGGTTGAGTGTGCTGCGCAGCAGGACGTCGGCAATGCCCTGGGCGTTGGTCTTCACCGTGAGCTGCTTGACCCAGCCCGAGCCGCCGGCGGCCTGAAGCTGCCCCGCGCTCGCCGTGAAGCGCACGTCCGCATTGGCCACCGGCTTACCGGTACCGTCCACCAACGTCGCCCGCAGGGAGGCCGTGGACTTGCGGTCCGCGGGGATGTTCGTGCGGTCGGCGATGAGCGAGAGCTGGGTCGGTCCGCCGCCGGTGCCCACGAACTTCACGGTGGTTACCGCTTGCTGCGACCCGGCCATCGCCGTCACCGTCGCGGTGAGGTCCGAAGAGGTCGGTTCGCTCTGCAGCGTCGCCTGCGCGCGACCGTTCAGCGTGTAGGCGATGCTGGGCGCGACCAGCCCGCGCGTGGAGGTGAAGATCACCGGCGTGTCATCGGCCACCGGGTTGTTGTTCGCGTCACGCACGGTCGCCGTCAGGGCGGAGGTGCTCACGCCGTCGCCGGGGATCTCCGCGGGGGTGCGCGTCAGGAAGATGCTGGCCACGTCCGCCCCGCCGCCACCCACGAAGCTGACCGTGATGTTTGCCGTCAGCTGCCCGGCGGTGGCTGTGACGACGGCGGTGCCGGGCGTCGGGTCGCTGCGCAGGGTTGCCGTTGCCACGCCATCCACGGTGCCTACACGGGCCGGGTAGATCGTTCCCGCGGTGCTCGCGAATTGCACCGGCGTCCCGTCAGGCACGGGGTTGTTGTCGGAGGTCTTGACGGTTGCCTCGATAGTCGCCGTGCTCTGACCATCCGCCGGGATGCTGGACTTGGAGCGCGTCAGATAGAGCGATCGCCGGCCCGTATCGCCGGCGGCGACGAACTGCACCCTGACCTGGTCTCTGAGCCTCCCGACCTTCACCGAGACAACGGCCTTGCCCGCGTCAGTGCCGCTTCGCAGCTCGGCTTCGGCGAGGCCGCCGGAGGTCTTGGCGACCGCGGGAGTGATCATGCCGAGCGACGTACGGAACTGCACGTCCGTGCCGTCGGCCAGGGGGTTGCCGTTACGGTCGGTGACGACCGCGGTGATCTTGGTGCTGCTCGTTCCGTCCGCGGGGATCTCCCGCGAGCCGGCGATGACCGTCAGGCCTGCCGGTTGCGCCTGACCCGGTCCGGCCGTGAAGACGACCTGCACGATGGCCGTCTTCCCTTCGGACCGCGCCCGCACGATGGCGGTACCCGCCGTGGTGCCGGCGGTGAGGGTCGCCTCGGCCTGGCCGCTCGCCAGAGCCACCTGCCCCGGGGAGATCATGCCGAGGGTTGTCTCGAACTCCACCTTCGTGCCGTCGCGAAGCGGCCGTCCCTTGCTGTCTTGGAGGGTCGCGGTGATCGTCGTCTGACTCGTGCCGTCGGCCGGCAGTTGCGCATCCACCGCGACCAGTGTCAGTTGGTTGTTGCCGCCCCCTCCGCCGCCTCCGCCCATCAGTAGCGCCGCCAGCAGACCGGCCCCCAGGACGATGGCCGCGATCTTCGCGGTGCTGTTGCCCCGATGCTTCTTTGGCGTCTCCTTGGCCGGCGCCAGCGACAAGACGCGCACCTGATCGCCGCCCCGGAGCTCGGCCCCCGGCTGGACATCAAACAGCCGACCCGTCGAAGTGTTGTCCGAGACCTGCTCGATCCGCACGTGAGCGATGACGGCTCCGTCGCGGAGGACCTCCAGCTCGCTCCCGGCCGTGAGGCCAACGCTCGCGCCCACATCCACGATCACGACATTGGGTCGCGGGGTGCCGATGATGTGCCCGCGCAGCTGCTCCGCCTTCGCGACCTGAGCCACGATCTGGCTGGCCGCGGCTTCGACCGCCCGCTCGACCCGCGCCACTTGCTCCTCGCCCGGGCGCACCGCCCCCTCGGCGCTGACGGACGTGCGGTAGGCTACGGCCCCGGAGACCGGGTCCGTGTATTCCGCCAGGACTTCGACCCTTGCCGGCCGCCGACCGTCGGCGGTCAGTGAGGCGATCCGCGCCGAGAGCACGCGTTGGGGATCGCCGTTGTCCAGGCCTACCAGGCGGAGACCGCGCTCGCTCGCGAGCGACCTCTGCAGCGCGCGTTGAAGGGCCTCGACGGCATCAGGCGCCGTGCCGCTGCCGTCTGTGCAGACGCCGACGGCCACGCGCACCCGCGCGTCACTGCGTTGCTCAGGAGCCGCCAGGAGGGGGGATATGAGTGTGAAGACGAGGGTGAAACACAAAAAGACCGCCACGCGCGACCGGAGGGTGCCGGACCGTGACATGCGGTTCGCCTCCTGCTGCAACGTTCCGCTCGATGCGCCCGAGCGGAGACCCTGGTGGGCCATGGTTCGTCTGTTGCTGCGTCTATTGCTTCGATGCGTCCGGTATCGGCGGACGGTTACACAGGCCCGGGGGCCCCCTCCTCAGGGGCCTCCCGGCAAGCGCTTTCCTAGTTGTCTGCGGAGTATACCAGAGCCCTGCGGGATCGTCAAGGCACTCCGTGGCCCCAGTTGCTACAGGCCTGCCGAGCGCAGGTAGGCCCGGTTGACGCGGATCGCGGCCGCCGGATCGGCCCGCGCAAGGTCGGACTCCTCCTCAGCGACGATCCACCCCTCGTAGTCGATCCCGCGCAGCAGATCGAACATGCTCGGGAAGTCACAGACTCCGCCCCCCAGCGGCGCCCACGAGCCATCCGGTCGGGCATCCTTGACGTGCACGTGGCGGATGCGCTCTGCATGGGCCTTCAGGCAGCTCAGGAGGTCCTGGCCGCCACGGACGATGTGGCCGGTATCGGGGTTGAAGCCCAGGCCGCTATCGGCGGTCGCCTCCAGCAGGTGGGCGTATTCCTCGGCCGACTCCAGCAGCGAGCCGTGATGAGAGTGCGGATGCACGACCACGTCCACGCCCATCGCCGCACCCTTGTGCGCGACTTCACTGTAGAACCCGCACGCCCGGTCGAGCTTCGCAGCGCAATCCTCTCGGTTCGGGCTGGCGGCGCCGCCCAGGGCGAGCAGCGGGCGGGGGAACTGCGCGGCGAAGTGCAGCGCCCGCTCTGCTCCGGCCATCTCCTCGTCCAGATGCACCGGGTCGGTGAACCCGTGCGGGCTCGCATAGGCGAAGGCCGCCAACTCCAGGCCATGGCGAGCAAGCGCTTGGGCGAAGGCGGCGGGCTCGTCGTAGTATGGCCCGATCATCGTCGCCGCGAACTCCACGCCCGCGTACCCGGCCGCTGCAATGGCCTCGAGGATGTCGTCCGGTGTGCCCGTCCAGCCCTCGCCGAGCATCTCCCAACTGTACGTCTGACAACCCACGCGGATGTCCGCCATTGACCGCCTACCTCCGGGTGTTGAGCGCTAGTCCGTCAGCTGGTCGATTGCGTGCTCGCCGAGGCTCCGCCCCGAGCCGTCACGATCGCCCACCTCGCCCTCCAGGTACTCCTTGGCCCCTTCCTCCAACGCATCTCCCAGGCGCCGAAGAAGCGAGCGCCCCCTCTCCGGGGGCAGGAAGAGGCGCTCCGGGTGTGCGGGGTCGTACGTGCGGTTCACGGTCCGCTGACCCGCCGAGGGGAGCCCGAAGTCGCTGGCGGAAAGCCCTTGGTCAATGCGCACGTTGCTCGCAGTCCAGGAGAAGAGCAGGGCGCCGTTGCTCTTTAGCGCCTCGCCACGGATGGGCAGGCCCGTCTTGCGGTCGAGGTAGACCCGCGTGCGTTGCCAGCTCCCGACGAGGGGGATGCCCGTGAACTGCTTGCCCAGCGCGGGCGCCACGATCAGCCCGCCGTCCGCCGTAGTCTCTGACGGCGGCACAAGCTCCAACACCGTACACGCGCGGCCGTTCACCTCATCCCGGCCAATCCACTGGAACTCGCTTCCCTGGCCCAACTGCTCGACCCACGGCCGCGGCAACTGACCGGCCACGACGGAGTCCGCCTCGGCCTCCGGCGCGAACTCAACCTCAAGCAACGGCAATCGAGTGCCCGGGAACGAGACGTACGCGTTCTGAGCCGTCTTCACGACGGTGCAGTCAGGCTTGCCCGGATCGCCGAGCTGCAGTCGGTAGGAGTGGGGCTTCAGATAGGCGACTGTGCCCTTCACGGAGGGGTTCAGGGGGCCCAGCTTCACGTCCACGCGGAAGTCGCTCTCGTAGTCGCGCAACCTGTCCCATGCCGAACTACACTTGCGCAGCGCGAGAGTGAGGCGGATGTCGTTGCCGTAGAGCCTCCACACGACGCCCGCCGCGAGCGCCGCCAAGACAACCAGCGCCACCGCCGCCAGCCGGCCTCTCATCTCACCGCGTCCCCGTCTCCTGAGCCTGCTCGAGCGCCACGGCCTGCCAGAACTGCAGGTTCTGCGAGGCCATCGTCGGCTCCAGGTCGATCAGCCAGATGTCTCTCTGGCGAACCAGCTTCACCGCCACCTCGGTCCGCTCTTGCCCTCCGGTTGCGCCGCGATGGGGCACGCTCACCACAACGGTCGCGGCCTCGCGGAGAATATCCACCTCCGTGATCTCTACGCCCTGCCTCGCCAGCGCAGCCGCGAACTGCTTGAGCCAGCCCTCCGTCCCCGGATGCGCCAGCGACTCTGCACTGAGACACTGGCGCAGGGCGACCAAGTCGCTGGTTCGGGAAGCGTCGATCGCCGCCTCGACGGTCCGCTGCGGGCTCTCCGCCATCATCGACCGCCAGATCAGCCATACGATGAGGGCAATGAGCGCCAGGATCCCCAGGATGATGCCCGTGTACCATCCCCGGGTCTTAGGTAGCTTCCGCCGGAGTACGTCTCTCATGGGCCACACCTGCCTACGAGCGTGTGTGACGGCCGGGCAAGAGGAGACGCGGTCGCTCAGCCTCTGCGGAACAGGCCGACCACCAGAGGCCACCAGTCGTAGATCATGAACTGCATCCGTCCGATGAGCAGCGAGATGCGGGCCATCACCGTGTTCCCGAAACTGGCCCCGAAGGCGATCATCAGGAAGTAGATCCCCGCTCGGCCTGCCACACCGAATGCGCCCTTGTGCTCCTTCGAGAAGTAGAAGTAGCACAGCGTCGTGATCACCGCAACCACGAGGATCAGCCCGGTGACCCCTTCCCACCACGCGAAGGTGCGCGCCCCGGCGTCGAACGGCGCAAGCGGCAGCATCGTGCTGTGAGTCTGCGCCAGGATGTCCTGGACCGCCCCGGGGATGCCGACGCCGGCGCCCCAGCCCATCACGATGCAGATCGGCCAGCGGGCCAGCCACCCATACCGACGGCTGAAGCGGAAGAACATCATGACGCCCAGGAGGGTGGGGACGATGACCAGGTACTTGGGGGCCAGCAGGTTCACCGCGGCCGGCCTGAAGAGCGGGTCCACGACCAGCCGCAGAACCACCTGGTTGTACGTGAGTCCTACCGCGTAGCCCGCGGACGTGCCCACGAACAGGTGCTCCGCGAACTTGTAGATTGGGTTGTCCTTGTACAGGAAGCTGTAGATGGCGAGCGTGAGGAAGACTGCCAGCCAGATGCCCAGCGCCTTCGTGGAGAGTCCCAAGATGAGCTCGGGCATGGCCGTCCTCGCGGACTCGTGAGTTAGCGGTTGCGGCGCAGCCGTCGCCGATGCAGGAAGTAGACCGTGTTGCCAAACACCACCAGCAGGATGATCAGGACCTGGGAGCACGACTGGGCCACCATGCCCCCCATGCCGTCCCCCGGCGCATTCACAAGCTTCTCGTACTCCGCCGCGCCCTTCATGCCGTTGAGCAGGCCGATGAGCTGTTTCGACTGGAGGTACGGGTAGTAATCCTGCGCCATGACCGCCGTCACGCCCGCCGCGACCTTGGCGCCGTACCGCAGGTGGGCGAACTGCACCCACGCAGTCGGCGTGTTGCTGGAGGCCAGATCGACCACCAGGCCGATATCGTCGTAGTTGCGCAGGCCCCGGGTGGCTTCCAGCGACCCGTAGGCCCGACCCTTGAAGTCCGTGCGGTACTGCGCGCTGATGTCCGTGCCCATCCCCACAATGACCGCCGTGTAACCGGGGTTGAAGCCCAGGTTGACGTAATCCACGCCGTCCTCCTTGCCCAGCTCCTCGCCGACGCGGTTGAGCACCGACTCCATGAGGATCGGCGCGGCGGCGTCCAGCGTCAGTCCGACGACCCGGAGGTTGCGCTTCAGGGCATGGCGCGCGATCGCAACGGCCATCGGCTGCAACTCAGCCATGGAGGAGGGTCCGTAGTCGAAAGCGATGACGACCACCGAGCCCGGCTTCAGCTGCTCGATGTGGTTGTAGACATCCTCACTGCGTCGGTTGCGGCCGGGGTCGATGCGGGCACCGGAAGCCAGGGGCACGCCCACCGCCACCGCGATGAGCGCGAAGATGATCCGCCGGTCCAGATGCAGCAGCCTATCGAGGGTCATGATCCGTCACTCGCCGTCCCCACCGAGGTGTGAGCGCTCGATGCCCAGGACGATCCGCAGGCTCATCGCGATGGCCCCCAGTGAGACCCCCAGGATGATGGCCCGCTTGGCCCCCAGCGCCGGGCCCGACATGATCCATTCCGCGATATCCGGGCTCGGCTTGAAGATCATCTCCCCAAGCGGCACCCGTCCGAACATCACCAGCAGGGCCGCCAGAAGAAGCAGCGTCGCCTCCACGGAGCGGGCGCGGAACGTCCGGAAGGCCGCCGAGGCGACAAAGAAGGCCAACACGGAGAACATCGTCCCCTCGAGGGGCGTGTAGATGTTCTTGAAGGCCCAGTCAAACGGCGTCCCTTCCTGAATGCCCCAGCCCACACCGATGGCCGCCATCGCGAGGAAGCCGACGAGCGTGACGCCGCTGTAGGGCCAGTCGTGCTGCCGGCGCAGGACGCGGCGCAGGTGTCGTTGGACAAGGCTGATCAGGCCGAGGACGAGGCCCATCCCCCCCATGATCGACAACCACTGGCTCAGCTCGGTGGACGCGTAGTCGCCCAGACGGTGCGGCACGAAGGTCGTGAGCGCCATCACGATCGCCGTAACCAACGTCAGGAGAAGCGGAACGCGGACCTTCACCGTCGGCGTCTCCCGTGGAGACCGGGCTCCCCTACTTGGGCTCAACCAGGCTCAGCGCGAGGTCGATCCAGTGGCCGGGACCGGTCACTTTGAAGGCCAGGAACAGCGCCCCGGCCGTAGCCGCCAGCGTCCCCAGCGCCAACAGGCCTCCCAGGAAGGCCTTCCCGAGGTCCTGGGCGCGCAGTTGCGCGAGCAGCATCGGCTCCCGCGACAGGTACCCGGTCGCGGCGTACAGCTCCTCACCCATCAGCGTGTAGTCGCAGGCTGTGACGAAGAACGGGATCTGGGTGTCGGAGTCCGTCCCGGCAATCTGGATGGCTCCGGTCACCGAGCCTGTCTCGGCCAATATGAGGGCCTCGGCGAAGAAGGCACCCATGTAGAGGTTCGCCGCAGGCTTCTCGCGCAACATGATGCCGTCCACGCCGGCGACATACGCGAACTGGCGGTCGGTCATGAAGAAGATGTCCTGCTCGCGGTAGGCGTCCGGCTTGCCGGCGTCCAGATACGCCTCCCGCACGATCTCCCGAGCAGCCAACATCACCAGCGGATCGACGCACGGCACGAGGAGCGGCGTCTCGTATTCCGCCGTCCGACGGGCGACCCGTCCGAGGATGGTCATGGCGGTGATCGTGGAGATCGAACCGAGCCCGGCAAGCCCGGAGACGAACAGGATCGGCTTGCCCATTTCCGTCGCGCGACCGATGGCCTCGTCGATGGCCTCCATGCCCGCAATCGGTCGAACGTAGATGTGCCGCCCGGCCCGGGCGTGGTAGATGAGCCAGATGACCACCGCCGCAAAGAGCACGACCCCGACCAGCACATTCGTGCGGTCCACCCGGAACCACTTGCCGTGCGTGCGGATCGGGTCCGACACGCTCTCGGAGAGGACTTCGTCAGCCCAGTATGGCTCCCCAAGCTCGGGGTCCGCTTCGGGCTTGACCTGCCCTCGCGTGTACCAGGGCCGGTCGCCCGGCTCCCCGTAGAGGGCCGCCACCCTGAAGCGGTACGTGTGCCACGTCCACAGGTCCGAGACGGTGCTGCCCAGACGCGGCGCCTCCCCCTCCTTGGTGATCGCATCCGGCTTCGTGACGGGTTCCAGGAGCCCCTGGAACTCGCCGCCGCCGGTCGCCCGGTAGATGCGGTATCCCTTCAACTCCTTGCCCGGCGGTGGCGGTGCAGTGGGTGCCTGCCACGAGATGAGGGCCTCGGCCCCCGCGTCGTCCGTCAGCTTCCCCGTCTCCTCATCCTTGGGCAACTCGGCTCGCACGTCGGTGGGGGAGAGCGCGGCGGCGGGGGGCTCCCCGGTCGCCTCACGGCCCGGCGTCGAGGTCTCGGCGTCCGGGATGACGGGCGGCGGCTGTTGAGCCAGGCAGAGGGTCCCGGCGACAAGAAGGGCTGCGAGGCAGGCTGCGACGCGCAAGGGCGGGAGTGGTCGTGGGAGGCCGGTCACTGCTGGATCAGCTCCACGTTCGCGCGCGGGAGGGTCACTTGCTCCCCGCTCGGGAGTTCCGCGACCAGCACGCGCACCTTGGCTTCGGTGTCGATCTGCTGCAACTCCTCCGGCAGCTCCCTTACCGTGACGATCGCCCCGAAGTACGGCGGGCGGATCACGCGGGCCGGGCTGCCGACGCGCAGGCCCTGTTCCCCCTCCGCCGCCTCGGCACCTTGTCCGGCAGCCTGGAGATCGGGCACAATCACCTCGGGCCGGATCACCCCCGCGCGGATTTGCGTCGCTCCGTTCACCGAGGCTTGCCGGCCGTCTCGCTCCTGGAGCAACCGGAACGTCCGCTCCGCCATCGGCATGGCGCCGAAGCCCTCGGTGCAGACGATGGTCAGGCCGATCTCCTCATGCCCGGTGATCGCCACTCCGAGCGGGCGACCCAGCAGGCGGTCCACGTCCTCCGCATCCATGCCGCCGACCACGATCCCTCGAGCGCCGGCC
The DNA here is from genome assembly GCA_016869045.1 of Armatimonadota bacterium. Lineage (GTDB taxonomy): Bacteria > Armatimonadota > Zipacnadia > Zipacnadales > VGFC01 > VGFC01. The sequence goes on along the minus strand of VGFC01000027.1, from coordinate 19,226 downwards.
CGGCGAGCCGCGTCCAACGCCTCGTGCGTGACGAACGCGCCGCCGACCAGAATCCGCCCCGCGCAGTCCGCGCCGATCCGGTCGGCCGGCAGCGGCTCGCCGGGGCCATTGACCAGCATCCGCAGCTCGCCGAACGTCTCGCCACCCAGGCCGAAGATTCCCTGCACCAGGGCGCCGCGGGTCTCGACCACGCAGCCCTCCTCGCCGATCAGCTCGACGACCGTCCCGTCAACGTAGGCCGCCAACTCAATGGGCACCGGCTTCAGCCGGATGAGGACCTGCCCGGTCACGCCGCTGATCGTCTCGACGGTCCCGTCCGCCGGAACTTCGCACGCCGTCTTGAAGCGCCCGAACCAACCCGCCGTCTCGGCGAGCACGTCGCCCGCAGTGACCCTGTCGCCCTCGGCGACCTTCACCAGCTTGGGCACTTCATTGGCCATGCAGCTCAGCTTGTTGGCGACATTGACGGAGACCACGTCGCCGGGCAGCTCAGCCGCGGCGACGACGGTGTCGGCTGTCACCTCCTGCCCCACGGTGACGTGCACCTTACCGGGGAGCGGCAGGCGCCGCTCGCGGCGGAGAACCGCAAACCCGGTCACGCGCAGACCGGGAGTGTACGCATGGGTTTGCTGTTCGGGTTGGGCCATGGTGGGTATGCGGCGGGGTTCGACGAGCGCGGAACCTCCACCTGCTCGCGGGGACGAGGAAGTTGCCTGGGGTACGGGGCGACCTCTAGGGCGCCGGCGGCCCGGCCGCGACGACGACGTTCTGCACCGTCTGCTTCGTCTTGACCGTGACCCCGGTCAGTCGGCCTGTCCACTCGTGCGGAGGCGTGACATGCGGGCCCTTGCCGTGGGACACCTTGGCGTGGATGGTGTAGGACCCCGGCGGCAGTGGGCCGAGCCGGAAGGTGCGGCTCGACGCAGGGCTCGGGTAGGACACATCGAGGAAGAGGTCAGGAGCCACCGGGCGCTCGGAGGTGACCGTCACGAGCGCCCGGCACTCCCCGCAGCCTTCCGGCGGGAGTTGTACGCGACCCTCGATGATCCCGCCGAGCGGCAGTCGGATGTCCGGGACAGTGACCGTCTCCGCGGCCTTGCCCGTCACCTCCGCGCTCCGTCGACCGACGTAGAAGCCCGGCGTCCAGTACGCCTCCACCACCTGGGGTGCGGGGGCCACATGCTCCAGCGTGTAGCGGCCGTTGGCGTCCGTCTCGTCCCGCTTCAGGGCCAGTTGGCCGCTGGTGAGCAGCACGCGGGGGATCGGTTCGCCGGTGTCGTCGGCGACGACGCGGCCGGTGAGCGTCCCGCCCCGGGAGAGCGTGAGCCGAACCGTCTGCTCGCCCTCCCCGGTGGCGCGAACCTGCCGTGTGTTCGCCGCCTCGTACCAGGCGTAGCCCTCAGCGGTCACGTCGACCGTCCACGTCTCCGCGCGCACGCCGCGGATCGTCCAGTCGCCGTCCGCGCCGGCCACGTCGTAGTCAGTGTGGCTGTCGGGCGCCTGTTGCCGGTCGCGGAGCGCGATCGTGCACCGCGCGCCGACCGGCCGCGAGTCGTCCTCGCCCCGGGCGACCACGTGGATTGTGGTTCCGGGGGCTCCGACGGAGGGCGCCCTGGTCCCTGCCCCCATGGTGATCGGAGCAGAGACCGACAGCGTGGCCGCGGGCACCGTCTGGACCCGGAGGGCGCCTGCGCCGGCCAGCACGACGACCGCCAACCCCGCGAGCGCTGCCTTCGCCCATGCCGAGAGGCGCACCGACGGCCGTGAGGTGGTGGCGAGAATCCTCCGGACGCGCCGGACGAGGGCCCTGCCGCGAGAGCCACACGCGAGGGTGCCCGCCGTGTGCGCCGCTTCCGCCCAACGTACGACCGCACCAGCGTACGTCTCACGGTCACCGGTTGCGGAGATGACCCAGTCGTCGCAGCACTCCTCAGCCGTGCTCGCCAGGCGCGCCGTGACGAGCCACGACAGCGGATGCCACCACCAGAGCACCCGCGTGACGGACGCGGCCGCCTGGATCCACACGTCGCCGCGCAGGACGTGAGCGATCTCGTGGATGAGAACCGAGTCGGTCTCCGGCGCCCGAGAAGGGAGGTCAACTGGCAGGAGAAGCGTCGGCCGCCGGAGACCGGCCACGGTGGGCACCCGCACCGAGGGCGCAATGGCACTCCGCGGAGGTGCCGGGAGTCCGAGCGCCCGAGCCCAGTGCGCCACGCGATCAGCCGCCGGGCCTCCGGTGGGTGCCGCCGTGCGCAGGAGCCGCCGAACCGTCAGCGCATCGCGCACCAGCAGCCCGAGACCGGTCAGTGCGCCGAGGGCCCACACGGCGCCGCCGACCAGTCCGAAGGGCGCGGTGGACCACCTGGCCCACCGGGTCCACCGAACGGGAGCCTCCTGCACCCGGCCGTCGGCGGACGCGACGGTGGCGGCTCCAGGTTGTGGGGCGACCGGAGCGCCTCCTGCTCCCACTTGCACCGCGGGCACGGGGACGCGGATCGCCGGTGTCCGCGCGGGCAGGGCGGCTGCCGCTACACAGACCAGTGGCACGATCCAGAATGCCGCCACCGCGCCTCGCCACAGTGCATTCCGGAACGCCGCAGACCTCCTCTTCCCAACGGCGGCAGCCGCCCACACCAGGAGTACTGCCAGCGTAACGCCCACGATGCTCTGCAGCACAAGATCAGGACTCGTCGTCATCTCCCCTCGCCTCGCGCTCCGCGATCAGGCCCTTCAGCTCCTGCAGCACCTCCGGCGTGACCGCCTCCGTGTCCAGCAGCGTCGCCACCATGCTCCGCGGCGATCCGCTGAACGCCCGTCCCAGCACATCCATCAGCATCTGCCCGCGCACGCGCTTCGGCTCGATCGTCGGTCGGAACACGTACGAGCGCGACTCCGTGCGGTGCTCCACCAGCCCGCGCTTCTCCAGGCTGCGCAGCACGGTCAGCATCGTCGTGTAGCGAGGTCGTTGCTTCGGCGGGAACTTGTCGAGCACGTCATACACCGTGCCCTCACCCAGTTGCGACAGCCGGTCCAGCGCCTGCAATTGCAGCTCCCCCAACTCCGTGATTCGTGCCTGTCGGCCCTTCGGCATCCGTGTGCACCTCGTTTGTTGTACTATATATATAGTACTATAACCCCATCAGGTTCCCATGTCAAGGCCCTTCTTATTGGAGGACGCCCTACCGGCGGCCTCGAAGTAGGGGGATGAGCTGCGAAAGGGGACGCCTTCTTGAGTCAGGGCCAACGAATCTGCCCGCACTGTGGCGCCCAGAACCCGGCGTCATCGATTGTCACGATCTGCCGGAGTTGTGGAGGGTCCCTCGACGGCTCTCAGGCCCCCGCGCCTGCGCCGCCGCCTCCCATGCCTGTGCCGACGCCCGATCTGGCGACGAGTACGCTGCCGCCGGACATCGGCTTGCCCACCGCTGACGAGCCCGCGGACTCCCCAGCGATGCCGCCCGCGATCGTGCCCTCAGCCCAGGCCCAGTGGCCGTTGAGGCTGCCCATTCCCCTGCACCTTCCGCTGTACATCATCACCACGATGGCGGGCTTCCTGGGCGGCGCCTTCCTCGGCGCGACGCGCGGGCCGAGCCTTCTCCCGCACGGGTTCCCCATGCCCATCGTCTTCTTTGGCGGTGCGATCCTGGGTCTCGTGGTCTCGAAGCTCATCTTCGCCCTGCTCATACTGGGGCTCTGCCCGAAGTGTGGCGGCGCGGCCCGGATCAAGACCGGCCGACCGATCACCTACCGCTGCCTGGCCTGCGGGCATGTGCGGACGACCTCCGTGTCAGGGGGGTAACCGGGTTGCCGCCCCGTGAACCTCCCGCCCGATTCCCGCGACTCACTACCAGATGAGCGCAATAGGAGCGCGCCGTGGGGACCGGCGAGGAGAGGCTGCTGAAGCGGATCGCCGCGGGCGAGTCCCCAGCGATGCGGGACCTCCATGAGACCTACGCTGACCGGCTCTTCCGCTACGCGCTCCTCCGAACGCGCGACCGGCAGCTCGCGGAGGATGTGGTCCAGGAGACGATGCTCGCCGCGTGGCGGTCGGCCTCGGCCTATCGCGGGGCTTCGTCGGTCAGCACGTGGCTGTTTGGCATCTGCCGCCACAAGGTGGCCGATGCCCTGCGGCGCTGCCCCCAGGCCGAGACCCGGCCGCTCCCCGAGGCAGTCGCCGGCGACGCCTCCGCGATCGAGTTCTGGGAGACCTTCGACCACCTGCAGCCCGACGACCGGGAGCTGCTGTTACTCGTGTTCCACTACGGCTTCTCGCAGCGGGAGATCGGGCAGATCATGGACGTACCGGTTGGCACGGTGAAGTCGCGGACGTTCTACGCCCGGCGCAGGCTGCAGGCGCTGCTGCAAGGGAGGAGCTGAACGTGGAGCCTTCCTGCGAGGAAGCCCTGGAGTTGGTACCGTGGGTCGTGAACGCGACGGCCTCGGCTGAAGAGCAGTGCGGGCTCTATCGGCACATCGCCGGCTGCCGGGCGTGTCGGACGGAGTTCGTGCAGTCGGTCGTGCTTCAGCGGCGGCTGACCCGGGCCGTGCAGGCCCTGCCGACGGGCGGAGTGCGGCCGGTCACGGAGCTGGCCGGGCCGCTAACGTCATTGGTGGAAGCGCTGGGTGGGCCCGCGATCGTGGCCCAGGCAGTTCGACAGGCTATCGAGCTGCCCCGAACCCGTCCGGCCTTGACCGTGAACATCCCCCTGGTCGCAACCGTTCGCGTAGGTACCTGAGGCAAGGAGGTGCGCGAGATGGCGCACGACAGGGAAATCCCCGTCGAGGACATCAAGGAGTTGATGGACGTCGTAACCGAGAAGCTGCCTGGCCTGCTAAACCAGCTTCGGTCTACGCTATTCTCGGCGGAGGCCGGGCAGGACCTGGGCCGCGCGGTAGGGGCCTTCTACAAGGAGCTGGTGGACAGCGGAATCCCGGTCGAGGACGCGCTGGAGATGGCGAAGAGCTACATCGGCAGCCTGCAGTCCATGCTGGAGCAGACCAAATGGAGCGGCCACAAGGCGTCCTGAGCCTGGCGCGCCTGCTGCCGTCGGCCGCCCGTCTGGTCTTCCGGATGATGCTACAGGCGAGCGCGCTCGGCCGCTGGCGGAGGCAGGCCATCAAGGGCTTCCGCCAGGGCCTGGAGGAGTCAGGCGTGCCGCCCGCGGCCGCCGAGGAACTCGCAGCCGCCTATCCGGACTTCAACGTCAGGGCCGCGATCGCCGGGCGTCGCTCCCAGGAGCCTCGCGGCACCCGCTAGAACCGGTGGCTGCACTTCCGGCAGACGCGCGCATTGACCCGATTGCGGGCATTGCACTCCGGGCACCACTTGTACTGCCCCGCGTCTGTGGACTCCTTGTTGGGTGGCTCGGTGTGCATCGTGCAGTTCGCCGGGATGGCGTCCGCGTCCATCCGTACCGTGTGGGTGCTGACACAGTAGCGACCGGCCCGCATACCGCTCCCATCGCAGATCCGCACGGTGGCCTTGGGCTTGCCCGGCGGTGGCGGTCGGCAGGCCGTGCAGAAGGCCGGGACGTCGCTCACCGCGAAGGTCTTCTGGCCGGTGCGCTTGCAGTTCCTCGTGGCCAGCTTCCCCGAGTCCAGGCAGATCGTCTTCACGACGCCGCTCTGCGGGGGCGGCGGGGGCGGGCGGTGGACTGTGCAGTAGCCCGGCACGCGGTTGGCGGCGAAGGCCTTCGTAACGACGGTCGGGCAGTAGCGGTTGGCCCGCTTGCCGCTGACCGTGCAGACCTTCACGCCGACCTGGTTTGGCGGGGCCTTGTGGACGGCGCACGTCCCGGGTTCGTCGCCCCGGCGGAAGTCCCGGCGAACGGTGATCGGGCACCACTGGTTCCCGCGACGTCCGGTCGCCGTGCACACGATCACGGTGACCATCTCCGGCGGCAGTTCCTCCAGCTTCACTGACACGCTCTGTGACGAGCCCGCGGCCCCGATGGTCTGCCAGTCCTCCCACGATCGGTACCCCGTCTTGCCCGCGACCAGCTTGTACCGTGCGTCGGCCGGAATCTCCAGCGTTGCCGGGATCGTTCCCGAGGCGACAACCTCACCCGACTCGGCGAACAGCTTGTACGCCGCACCGCCGGCCGGGGTGTTGCCGGCCTCGATGGACAGCGAACTCGCCGGGGCTGTGGTGGTCGTCACCTCGGTCGTGCCCTCGATCTTGCCGCTGCCCTCCTCGACCGTCGTCGTCTGCGTGGGCGGCGGGGGATGGCCGTCGCGCTGCCAGGGGTGCCACACGAAGACGACGACCAACACCGCCGCCACGATTCCGATGAGAAGCACTGCCAGGCATCCGATGAGAGCGTACAGCCATCCGCTCGGACCCTTGGGTGTGGGAGGCGCGGGTGTCGAGGGCGGGATCACAGGTGAAGTCATGTCCGAAATCCTCCGAAGCAAAGAGCGTACCGCCGTCGTTCGCCGGCCGCTGACGCCATCCTTCTTCCCGCCTTGCCCAACGCGACGGCAGGACCCTTGGCCTCCACGGCGAAACATGCACTGCCGCCTGGAACCTTCGCGCGTCTGCGGCGTAGCCCTCTAGTGGGGCGGTTGGGCGCCGGGGGTCAACCGAACACCATACCGGCAAGGTGGTGATGCACGATGGCCAAGGGACGAGAGAAGGAGAAGAAGAGCGCTCGGGTGATGACCACCAAGAAGGAGCGCAAGGAGAAGCTCAAGAAGCACCGTGAGAAGGAGAAGGCCAGGACGCCGTAGCGTGGCCATCGACACACTTCCGGGGTCGGCGGGCTTGTGGCTTGCGTGCCGCAAGCCCGCTTCCCATTCCACCGGCCCGAAACCCGACTCCCCCCTCCCCCGGCACGCCGCCGGCGTCGGCGCTCCGCCAGGTGAATCGGCCCCCGCGGGATGAACTTCTCTTGACATTCGAGCGTTCTACTATTATAGATAGTACAAGCAGGACCTGGGAGTTGGTCCAAGGAGCAGAGCGGTGCGCACCCACGTTTGCCGGGGAGTCAGAGGGTTCACTCTCACTGAGTTGCTCGTCGTCATCGCGGTGATCGCCGTGGTGGCCGCGATCCTGTTCCCGGTGCTGCAGTCGGTGCGCCACAAGGCCTGGGAGAGCGTCTGCTCCGGCAACCTGCACCAACTCAGCCTGGCGGTCGAGATGTACCTGCAGGACAATGACGAGACCTTCCCCGTCTCCTATGTGGCAACCGGCACGGAGCCGTATGCCTCCTGGCGCGAGGCAGCCCAGCCGTATGTCCGCAACCGAAGCGTCTTGACCTGTCCCGCGTGGGAGCACCGAGGGCCGAAGGCCGACGAGCTGCCCACGGAGCTGCAAGCGACGTACGCACTGAATGCGTGGCTCTCGCCCCCCGATCTGACCGCGATGGGCGGCGGCCGGGGCGAGCCGGTCACGGTCGCGTCAGTGCACAGCCCGGCCGCCACGATCATGCTCTGCGACGCAGGCTACAGCAACGTACCCGTCGCGCTCGACCTGGACCACTACCTCGCGCTCGGAATGCAAGAGCAGGTCCTCCCGACCGAGCGGCATCATGAAGCTGCGAACTTCGCCTTCATGGACGGGCATGTGAAGCGAATGCCCGAGGCGGCGACGCGCTCGCCGGAGTACCTGTGGGACCTGCAGTAGCGAAGAGGCGCCGCGAGGGGGAGCGGGCCGCACCAGCTCAGAAAGGGGCACACACCATGAGACGCAAAGCACTGATCCGTGATCTGGCCCTGCTCGCCGCGGCCCTGTTCGCCGTCGGTGCGATCGCGCCGCCACACGGCGTCCGGGCGGCCGACGGAGTGGAGATCGGCCGCAGCTGGGTCTACGACTGGGCGTGGCGCGGGTACTACGTGCTGTACCACACGCACTGCAACCGAGGCCGGACGTACGTGATCGAGGTCGTCCCCGAAACGCGTGCGGACGACCCCGACCTGTACGTCGGCACCTCGAACCCGCGCGGCACGAACAAGCCGTGGTGCTCGCCGAGCAACTACCTGTGGAAGTCCAAGCGCGGGCGCGGCGAGACCGACAAGATCCGCTTCACGGCGGGCTACACGGGCGTCCACTACTTCTGCGTGTACGCCTATGCCCCCAACTGGACGGGCTGGTACGTCCGGGTCCGGCAACCGTAGGACCGTTCCGCCCAGGGGTCTCTGGGACCGATAGGGCGCGCTGACGGACTCCGGTCCGTCGGCGCGTTGCCGTTCTGGTCCCGACAAAGCGCCCCTACTGCGCTTCGCAGAAACACGGGAACAGTGGGGCGGGCATTCTTGCCCGCCAGAGGCTGTGGCGGGCAGGAATGCCCGCCCCACTGTTCCCGTATCCACCCGAAACTCAGTAACTTCTCCCCCATGCCCCCGCGGACAAGGGAACACCGCACGGACGGCGAATGGGCGCTCCGAGGGGAGCACGATCGGTTGGACGCGCCATCCGCCAAACATGAGGCGAGTCACTTCCTGCATGAGGTCTGGCAGATTCTCAAGGCCAACCTCCTGGCTGCGCTGGTCTACGTTCTGGCCGCGGGCGGCCTGTGGCTGATCGAGAGGGTCCGCCCGGACATGAAGCACTACGCCGAGTGCTTCGACAAGCTCCTCTTCTATGTCATCATCCCCGTGCACGCGCTCTACGTCCTTTACCGAATCGGCCGCCACATCTATCTCGACATCCGCCGCGACGCCGTCGCCCTCGCTGTGCCACCTCCGCCCGCGCCTCCGGCTCCTGCGCCCGCCAAGCCGACGCCTGCGCCCACGTGCATCGCCGAGCCGCCCGCCCCGGTCGAGACCTTCGTCGGTCGCGAGGAGTTGATCGGGCGCCTGTGCCAGTTGCTCCGCGAGCACCGGATCGTGACGCTGTACGGGCTCGGCGGCGTCGGCAAGAGCGAGGTCGCCAAGGCGGTGGCCCGTGAGGCGGCGCGGCAAAACTGGCCGAGCGAGGGGGTCTGCTATGCCGACCTGCAATCGGCCACGGACGCCCACGGAGCGGCGGCGGAGATTCAGGTGCGCCTGGGCCTGGACCCGGTCGCCACGCCTGCGGACCTTGCGCACAGCCTGCGGGCCGACCGGCTGCACATCCTGGACGACTTGTTCCTCGCCCAGGCGAACGACCCGGCCGGAGTGCGCGCCTTGGTTCGCGCCTTGCACGAACACGGGGGTGCGGCGCGTTTCCTGCTAACCTCACGCGAAGCCATCGGCGTGCCCGGAATCGAGCACGCGGAACCGGTGCCCGTCCTCACGGCGGCCCATGCGGACACGCTCTTCCGGACGGAAGCCCGGCTGTGCGGCTACGAATGGCGCGCCGGGGACGACGAACGGTGCGGCGAGCTGCTGGCGGAACTTGGCGGCTGGCCGCTCGCGATCGTTCTTGCCGCGAGGCAGCTCGACGCCTACTCCCTGGACACACTGCTCTCTCAGTGGCGGGGCCGGCGCACCGCAGCCCTGGAGATGCCCGCCGCCCAACATCGCTCCGACAGCATCGAGATCTCGCTCCTGCTTTCCTACGAGAACCTGCCCCCCTCGGATTCGGGGCCCGCGGCGCGGCCGGAGCACTCCTCCCGCGCGCTATTCCGTCTCTTCGCGGATCTGCCGGGCGGCGCGACCAGTGCCCTGCTGACGGAGGTCCTCGATGATCGCGCGATGCCCGCCGCCGCCGTTCTGGTGCGCTCCCGTCTGGTGGAGGTGGCGGGCGACCGCTACACGATGCTTACCCCGGTGCGCGACTTCGCCGCCCGCCGAGAGGAGCCTGACATCACTGCCCTCCGCGCGAGGCTCGATGGGTCGCTGCTGAGCCTGGCGCGCCAGTGGTGCGGCGACGAGGCGACCTGGGTACCCCGGACGGCCGAGGCGGTCGCGGTCCTGTCGGCGGAGCTGCCCAACCTCCATGCTGCGCTGGAGAGAGCCGCGGCAGACCAGAACAGGAAGTACGTTGCTGACCTGACGGAAGCCCTCCGGCGCTTCTACCCGTTCGCGATGCCCGGCCCGGAGGCCGTCCGGCGGCTGGGGGCGGGCGCGGAGGCCGCCCGCAGTCTGCACGACCCCCGCGGCGAGGCCCGCTGCATCCGCAGCCTCGGCGACGTGCACCTGCAGCTGGCGGACTACGACCAGGCGGAGACGAAGTACCAGGAGGCCCTGGGCCTCTGTCGGTCGATCGCCGATCGTCCGGACGAGGCGAACTGCCTCCGGGGCCTGGGTGACGTGTACCTGCAGCGAGGCGGCTACGACCAGGCCCACCAGCACTACGAGGCGGCGCTCGAGATCTGCGAGGCGGCAGGCGATCGCCTGGGCCAGGCCAACTCCATCCGTAGCCTGGGCGACGTGCACCGCATGAGAGCCGAGTACGACCAGGCGCGGGGTCGATACGAGGAGGCGCTCCCCATCTACGCCTCGATTGGGGCGCGGCTCGGCGAGGCCAACTGCATCGCCAGCCTCGGCGACGTGCATCGGCTGCGCCATGAGTACGATGACGCGCGCCGGAGGTACGAGGAGGCCTTGCCCATCTACGCCTCCGTCGGGGCTCGGCTAGGCGAGGCCAACTGCATGATGAGCCTCGGCGACATGCACCGGCTGCAGGCGGAGTACGACCGGGCGCGGGCGCGGTACGAGGAGGCGTGGCCCATCTACCGGTCCATCGGCGCGCGTCCGGGTGAGGCGAACTGCATCCAGAGCCTCGGCGATGTCCACGCCATGGTGGGTGAGCACGCGGAGGCCGCCGCCCGCTACCACGAGGCCGAAGCGTTGCTGGAAGTGATCGGCGCGCGCTACAGTCTGGCCGGCTGCTGGCAGCGCATGGCCTACCTCGCCAAGGCCGAGGGCCAGACCGAGCAGGCCATCGAGCTGATGGAGCGGGCTTGCGGGATGCTCGAAGCGTGCGGGGTCGGCATGTGGGCGGAGAGCTGCCGCACCGAGGTCGAGGAATGGCGCCACGAGAATCCCGGGAGCAACACCACAGAGACCGAAGTAGGAGACCGTGCGTGACGCGTTGAACTACATGGCACCACACTCCAAGGAGGCGTGCAGAAGAAACCCCGAGGCTTTACGCTCATCGAGCTACTGGTTGTCATCGCCATCATCGCCATTCTGGCGGCGATCCTGTTTCCCGTGTTCGCATGAGCACGAGAGAAGGCCCGGCAGGCGAGTTGCCTGTCCAACATCAAGCAGCTGGCCCTGGCGCACCTGATGTACGCCCAGGACTACGACGAGAGGTTTGAGATCAACAACGACTGGCCCAACACCGAAGTGATGCCGCAGTGGCAGTGCCGCATACTCCCGTACATCAAGAACACCCAGATCTTCGGGTGCCCGAGCGTCGAGCGTCAGCGCGCGCATGACTCGGCCACGCCGGTAACTCAGGACTGGCTGTGGGCCGTGCAGGGCCAGGGGTTCGACGGCAAGTACTGGGACATCGGCTATAACCACGCGATCAAGGGCATGAAGATGGCCCAGGTTGAGCCCACGGCGGGGATCCTTCTGGTTGCCGACAACGCCCACCCGGCGCACGCTTGCTGCTGGGCGCGCGTAGCCTACGCCAACGAGTGCGGAGTCAACTGCAACCTGGGCACTCGCGACATCGACCGCAACGCACGCCACAATGGCGGCTCGAGCATCGGGTACTGCGACGGCCACGGGAAGTGGCAGAGCGCCGGCGCCATCCGAACGGCGGGGCAGAGCCTGTTCCGCCAGGGATGGTAGGCTCGCGACTCGTCGCCCTGCCGCCGGTCGAGCGAGTCCCTCGCATGGCTCGCCCGCTCACTTGGGCGCTGCTCGCCTGCCTGGTCGGGTCACCCGGCCCGGGAGGCGCGCAGCGCCCTTTCGCTGGGCTCCCCAGTTCCGGCGCCTCGCGCCAAGCGGAGAGATCCACCGAGATGCAGGGCCAACCCCGGGGGGCCGTCATCCTCTCGCGTCGTGACGTCGGGCCCTACCCGCACGTCCGCGCCTCGTTTCAGCTCGATGCGCCGTCAGCCACGGCGGAGATCGTCTTTCTGGCCCGGGACGAGGACGAGCACTACTTCGTGCGCACCGTGCCCGGTCGCCTGCTGCTGGGGAAGGTCATTGGCGGCGAAGAGACCCTCCTCGCCGAGGGGCGGACTGCAAGCTGCGACTCCCCGGGCGAGTACGTCCTCGAAGTGCAGACACGAATGGCGCGCCGCGACGAGCGCGGTCCGGTCTGGTTCCTCAACGCCGACCGCGTCCCGCCGGTGCTGCGATTGTCGGCGCGCCTCTGCCCTGCGCAGGGCCCTGCGCCCCGCTGGACGGTCAGCGTCGTCGATGACCCGGTCCTCCCCGGCAAGCGCGGCGAACCATACTGGCACCCCGATCCGTTCGCCACGAGTTCCGCGCGGCACCCCTTCGGCCCGCACTGCGGATGGCGCGAGGCGCCCGGCGTCCGCTGGACCGCGCTCGAGTGCTCCTCACATCCGCCGAAGCCGCCGCAGTGCCGCGCTCTCGAACCATGCTTGCGGATCGCGACCGGCGCCCGCGGCGGGTGCTGGTTGGCGCTCGGCGATCTGACGGGCGACGGCAAGCCGGACTTCGTGGTCGCGCGGAACGACAACCAGGCGGTCACGGCTCTGACCGCCTACGCGAGCGACGGTACCGAACTCTGGCGCTGGGGCGAGGGCGGCCGGGCGGACATAGCGTACGACGTTCCGGCGACGGTGCACGACCTTGACGGCGACGGGCACGCGGAGGTGCTGGCCAGCATTCGCGGGTTCATCATCGCGCTCGACGGCCGCACGGGAACCGAGAAGGCGCGCTTCCCGCTGCCGAAGGGCCTGGAGGTCGCCGACTGCCTCATCATCGCGAACCTGCGCGGAGGACCGCGCGCGGCCGACCTCCTGGTCAAGAGCCGCTACGACCACCTCTGGGCCTGCGACGATCGGCTCAACGTCCTCTGGGAGTGGCATGGCAACACGGGCCACCACCCCACGGTGCGCGATACCGACGGCGATGGGCGGGACGAGGTCCTCTGTGGGTATGCGCTGATCGACCACGACGGCAAGGTTCTCTGGGAGCTGCCGCTGCCCGACCATGCGGACACCACGCGCCTGGTGCGGATGGAACCCGGAGGGCCGGTTCGCGCCGTGCTCGGTTGCGGCGGCGGAAGCGAGATGGTCATCGCCTCGCTGACGGGCGAGATCCTCCATCACCCGCAGCCGCCGCTGACCGACTTCCACTTCCAGACGATCAGCGTCGGCGATATCCGCCCCGACCTGCGCGGCTGCGAGATGATCGTCGATGATGGCTGGGCGCGACCGGGGCGCGCACAACTGGCGCTCTTCGACTCGCAGGCCCGCCGGATTGGGACGTACTACTCGGCCTACCAGCGGTTCGCGCGGCTGGTGGAGTGGGGCGGCAGTGCGCGGATCGTGATGCCCGCGGACGGGGTCATCGTCGACGGTCGCGGGAAGCTGATCGCACGCTTCGCCGATCCCCCACCGTTCGGAGGCCCAGGCGCGGAATCCCCCATGGCACGCATCGCCGACATCGATAGCGATGGTCAGGACGAGGTGATCCTCTACAACGCGGAGGAGATCGTCGTCTACCACAGCCCGGAGCAGGGGGCGGGCACACCTCCCGCGCCGATCGACGAGCCGGAGCGGCTGTGCAGCTTCACGTACTACTGAGCCCGGCAGGCCGCGCCATGCCGGCCGGGGAACCCGCCCGCACACACCCAGCACACGCCGAGGGGCAGGCGCAATGGACGACTTGACCCGCGAGTTCCTCGACTTCGCCCGGGAGAAGCGCGCCGATCTGGTCGGGTTCGCGCCGATCGAGCGCTTCGACGATGTGCCCGTCGAGCACCACCCACGCTCCATCTTCCCCGAGTGTCGCACAGTGATCGCCATCGGGAAGCGCATCACGCGCGGAACGCTGCGCGGCATCGAGGAGGGAACGCAGTTCGACCTGTACGGCCAGTACGGGCTGTCGTGGCTCGCCGACCGGATGCTCGCGATCACGACGATCACGCTCGCGACGTGGCTGGAGGACAACCGCTGGGAGGCGTGCCCGATCCAGGACCTCTCGCCGCTGATCCCCCCGTCGGGCATCCCCGTGCGCCGCGATCTGCCGCCGCCGAATGTGATGATCGATGTGCGCGCGGCGGCGGGGCGGGCGGGGCTGGCGGAGATCGGGTACTGCGGCGAGGTGCTGACGCCGCAGTACGGCCCGCGCCAGCGGTTCCAGCTCATCCTGACCGATGCGCCCTTCGAGCCGACGCCGCTGCTCTCAGAATCGGTCTGCGACCTATGCCGGGAGTGCATGAGGAGCTGCCCGCTGGGCGCATGGGTTGAGGCGGGCGACCGCACGGTCACCATTGCGGGCAAGGACATGACGGTCGCCGCGATCGACTTCGCGAAGTGCCGCCAGTGCAGGAACGGCGCGGGGCCAAACCCGCATCACCCGGCGGGCACCCCGGACCGGCTGGGGGCGCTGTGTGTGCGGACGTGCGTGGCGCAGCTGGACGAAGCCGGCCGCCTGCAGAACGCGTTCGCCAACCCGTTCCGTAAGCGTCCCGTCTGGACGAGGGGGTAAATGGCACACACCATCACCAAACAGCAGATCATCGAGACTGCTCAGCGGCATGGGCTGGACCTGGTGGGCGTCGCGAACATCGAGCGCTTCGCGAACGCGCCGGAACGCATGCACCCGGCGAGCATCTTCCCCGAGTGTCGCTCGGTCATCGCGGTTGCGCGGCGCATCCTGCGCGGGAACTGGCGGGGGATCGAGGAGGGGACGTACTGGCCGACCTACACGTACTTCGGCTACCACGGGTTGCTGAACAGCTTCTTCATCCCCGTCGGCGTCTACGAGACGGCGTGCTTCATCGAGGACGCGGGCTGGGAAGCGGTGCCGTATTACCCCGGCGTCCCGGAGACCCAGCCGCCCGACCCGCCGATCCGGGAGGGCGCGGTGGCGCCGAACGTGCACTTCGCGATCCGGCTCGTCGCCACCGCCGCCGGCCTGGGTGAGCCGGGCTGGGCCAAGGTCTTCCTGACGAAGCGCTTCGGGCCGCGCGTGCGCCTGGCGGCGATCCTCACCGACCTGGAGCTCGAACCCGACCCGCTCGTCGAGCCGGGGTCGCTGTGCGACCGGTGCATGAGCTGCGTGACCGGCTGCCAGGCGAACGCGATCCCGCATCAGCGCGAAGGCAAGACCGTCCGCGTGCAGATCGAGGACAAGGTCTACGAATGGGCCGACATCCAGCTTGGCCGCTGCACGCTCGGCTACCACGGCGGCGACCCGCAGGTCTCGCCCTTCCTGCACAAGAGCCTCCCTGGCTGGGAGTTCGACGTGACCGTGCAGACAATGACCGAGGACATGGCCTACAAGCTCTGCTGGCCCTTCTCGCTGGGCTCCTGGCGGCGCACCGAGGAGGACCCGTCCGGGCACCTGGTAGACGGGCACTGGCAGATCGCGCACTGGGGCGGCGGCGAGGGCGCGGGGAGCTACGGAATCGGCGGCTCCCGCGGCTGCATGAGAAGCTGCTTCGACCACCTCGAAGCCGGAAACGCCTGCGAGCAGACCTTCGAGAACGGCCGCTTCATCAAGCGGGAGAGGTGGCTGCTGCCGAAGAGGTGCGGAGCTCAAATGAGGCTGCGTGAGCAGGAACCTGACTCCTGACAGCGAAGGGGAAGATCATGGGGGAGTTCGCCGTACGGAGGACCGCCGTGGGCAATATCGAGGCTGTTGCCGACGTGATCCACAAGGTCATCAAGGTGGATGGTCAGACGTACAGCATACGGCTTGAGCCGGACCTGGACGTCGGGGGGTATGTCGCGATCTCCGAGACCCCGCCGAAGTGCGCCTCGCAAGGCGAGACCGTCGAGGAGGCCCTCGACATGGTCGCGGAGGCCATCTCGCTTCTCATCGAGTCCTGCCGCGAGAGGGGATGGCCGCTTGATCCCGAGTGATCTCGACCGCAGGAGAGTGCTTATCGCCCTACGTCGTCTTGGGTTCACGGAGATGCGCGAAGGCCGTCGTCATACGGTGCTCGAGGATCCGCTTCGCGGGCGGAACGTGGCCATCCCTCGCCATTCCCGGGTCATGCGGGGGACCCTCGTTGTGGCCCTGCGTCGCGCGGGTGTATCACCGGAGGAGTTCATGGACGTGTACTGACCCCTGGCGCACAGCGTGGCCTACGGCCACCTCTGACACCCCGGACACCAGAATGTAGACCTCTGCTGTTGCACCAGTCGCGCGATGGTCCCTCCGCAACCGCGTCTCCTGCAGCGTTCCCCTTCGCGGCCGTAGACGCGCAGCTTCGAGGCGTAGCCACCGGGCTCGTCGGTACCGGTGCGGAAGTCGCTGAAGGTGGTGCCGCGAGCCTCGATGGCGGCGAGGAGGATGGGCTGCGTGGCGCGCTGGAGGGCCCGCAGCTCCGCCGGAGCGAGGGTGTTGGCCGGACGATCCGGTGCAATGCGCGCGAGGTGCAGGATCTCGCTGGCGTAGATGTTGCCGATCCCCGCGATGACGGACTGATCCAGCAGCAGGCACTTGATGGGGGTGCCGCGGCGGCGTGCGGCGGCAAGGAGGGCGCTCGAACCCTCGACCGTCAGCGCATCCGGGCCGAAGCGAGCCAAGGCCTTGGCGGAGGCGAGTCGGTCGGCGCGCACCAGTTCGAGTTTTCCGAGCGCACGGCAGTCGGCGTAGATGAGGCGGCCGCCATCGCGTAGCTGGAACACGACACGCACGAAGCGCGGGTTCGGGGCGTCGCCGCAGAGGAGGAGTTGGCCCGTCATGCGCAGGTGGACGAGTAGGCTGAGGCCGGAGTCGAGATCGAGGATTAGCACCTTACCGTGGCGACGAATGTCGCGGACTGTCGCACCTGTAAGCGAGGCCTTGAGCCGGCGCGCGGAGCACTCCAGCACTGAGGCGCGGAGCACCCGCACCGACTCGATGGAGTGACCGACAAGGCACCGAGTCAGGTCGCGGCGGATGGTCTCCACTTCCGGAAGTTCAGGCATGGTCGGGAGTAGCAGACAGGGCGCCGCGTGCTTCGCGACGCCCTGTGGGTGAGATCGGTTGGTGCGTCCGGGTTACTTGCCGGCGCAGCCTCCGGTCGGCGGGCAGCCCGCGCCACCACAGCAGGCGCCGGAGGCTGCCGGAGCGCCGGCGGCGATGTCAACAAGGTAGTGCTTGCCCGACTGGGCGCAGGTCCAGAACTTCGCGCTTACCGTGTCGCCTCGCTTGAGGGCGGAGAGCTTCTGCTTGAGCGCCTCGGCCGACGCGCACTCATCGTGCACGCGCAACAGCAGCCCCTTGTCTCCGGCCACGACCTTCACGCGGGAGTTCGCCGAGACGACGTAGCGCACGACGCCCGTGAAGGCGGCGACCTTCTCGCAGTCCTTGAGGGAGCACGTCGAGCCGTCGCAGTTCACGCAGTCGCCCTTCGGCGGGCAGTCCGCGGACGCCTTCGGACACGAGGAGCACGACGCCGTGGGCGTCGGGCAGTTGCCGGGACAGGGCGACGGGCAGCTTGTCTTGTCACATTGCTTCTGGGCGCACTGGTTGTACGCCACGCCGACGGCCAGCAGCAACATCAGGCAGATCAGAACCGCGATGGCCTTGCGCACGAGGAGACCTCCTCTGGGGAAGAGCCCAATCCAGGATCAACGCGCAAATCCGCGCTTGCGTCAGTACCTCTATCAACATTCCTCGTCCTCGCATTGGTTCCTTCTTGAGGCCCCGCAGGTTTCTCGGAGCGTGTTGGGAAGCAGGACAAACGCGTGAGCGTGTCCAAAGGACCTTGTTGTCGCCGAACACGCTCCGTGAGGAGGGCAGCCCCATGTCTCAGCGCAAGCGCAAGCCCATCGACCGTCGGGAGTTCCTCACCTACACCACCGGCGCGGCCCTCGGCGCGGCGGCGGGAGTGAGCGCGAGTCGGGCCGCCGCCCAACCGCCCGATCCAGCGAAGATCCTGAACCACAACCCGGACATGGAGTACCGCCGGCTGGGCAAGACAGGGCTGTGGGTCTCGGCGGTCTGCCTCGGCGGGCACTGGAAGCGGCTCCAGGCGGCCGAGGGTACCAGCGGCTGGGACCTGCCGGGCGAGCAGGCCATGAAGGCGCTCATTGCCAACCGCGCCGAGGTGATCAGCAAGTGCATCGACGTGGGGATCAACTACGTGGATGCGTGCGCGGGCGGGGAGATCATGGCCTACGCCGAGGCCTTGCGCGGACGGCGTGAGAAGATGTACTTCGGCTTCTCGTGGTATGAGAGCGAGCTGCGCTTCCCCGACTGGCGCACGAAGGAGAAGCTCATCGAGGGCTTCGACAACGGCCTGCGCCAGGCGAAGCTCGGCTACGCCGATGTGTGGCGCGTCTCGGCCCTGATGACCGAGCCTCAGCCCGACGCCGACATGGAGGCCATGATGGAGGCCTTCGAAGTGCTGCACGGCCAGGGGAAGGTGCGCTTCCTCGGGCTCTCCTCCCACCACCACGAGTTCCTCAAGCATGCCATCGAGACGTGGCCGCAGATCAGCGTGATCCTGTTCCCCTACACCGCCAACAGCAAGGAGCTGCCGCAAGACAGCCTCTTCGACGCGATTCGCGCGCAGGATGTCGGCGCCTTCGGGATCAAGCCCTTCTCGAGCAACTCGCTCTTCAAGGGCAACAGCCAGCTTGATAGCCCCGTCGCCAACGAGGACGACGAACTCGCCCGCCTCACCATCCGCTACATCCTCGGCAACCCCGCCATCACGGCGCCGATCCCGGGCCTGATCAACACGCACCAAGTCGAGAACGTCGCTCTCGCCGTCCGCGAGCACCGCAAGCTCGACCTCGGCGAGCAGGCGAGGCTTCGCCAGGCCGTCGAGGAGATGACCGCCAACCTGCCGCCCGACTACCACTTCCTGCGCGACTGGGAGTGGGTCTGAGAGGGTGTATGGGAAGGACGGCAGGGGGCGTGATGAATCACGCCCCTACATTACGGCTGCAGCCGGTTGAGACGTAGGGGCGCGATACGGATTGTGTTGAAAAAGGGCTGCGTCGAGGAAGCACGCCTCTCATACGCGCCGTACGCGGCTCGTAGGTCGGGATACCAATCCCGACACTGCCTTTATCAACACAATCTTCATCGCGCCCGGTCGTGTAGGGGCGCCATTATGGCCATGCACATAATAACTTGGCGGGTGTCGTTGTAGGGGCAGAGCGTGCTCTGCCCAGGTGTTGCCCGAACCGACGGCGTGGGCAGAGCACGCTCTGCCCCTACAACGACCCGATGATGTCAGGTTATTTCGTACATGACCAACA